>CAXMST010000161.1:0-7694 GCA_964196325.1 uncultured Acidimicrobiia bacterium | reverse complement strand
TTTCAGGGTGTCGGTGTTCGCAGCTGTTCTATACCTACTCGGGGCCGGAGTCAAGTGGGCGCCTACGCGTCCACGACCCGGCCAAACGACGTGGCCGTCGCCGCCGCGGGTGCAGCGCCAAGAACCTCAAGCGTCCCGGCTCGCGCAACCCGCTTCGGGCAACGCTGACGCGCTCGTCACGGCGAATTGAGATTTCGCACTGCGAGCGGGTCACCCTGCGATCGAATACCCGGCCCGCTTCGTTTCTCAGGGGGACGCTCGGATACTTGAGTGGGTGGCCACCCGTGGTTAGTCAGATCGCGGTGACGGGGATGGCTCCGGCGTCCCGGATCGCCTTGTCGCTCGCACCGTCGAGTTCGCCGAGCGGCGTGTAGGCGAGCGCGTCTAGGTCGAGGCCGGTCGCCTCCGCGTCCGCGCTGTCGAGGCGTTCGATGAGGTCCTTGGATGCGAGGATCGCCCCGTCTTTGGCTGCGGCTTCGATACGGGCACCTTCGTTCATCTGGTCGCCCAATGCCGTCACCTCAAGGCGCCCGCGGGTGGCAACCTGGCCGACCATGAGTGTCGCGCCCCAGTGCACGCCGACATTCAGCTTGACCGTGACATCATCCGGGCCGAGGTTTGCGGCGCCGTTGAGGATTTCCCGCGCAGCCTCAATCGCCGCGCGCGCCGCGGCGGACTCCCCTGCGTCGAAGTCTGCAGCCAGAAACAGCGCCGAGCCGCCGTCGCCGGCGTGTTTGCCGACGATCCCGTCAAAGTCGACAACGGAAGAGTCGATCAGGTCGGTGAGGTCACGGATCAGCTCGAAGTAACCCCTTGATGGCAGGCGCCGCGAGAGCGCGCCGGAGGCCTCCAGGTCCGCGAACAGGATCGCGGCAGGACGACGGGCCGGCTCGCTGACGCGGCTCATGCGCTCGAACAGCCGCTCGTCTCCGCGGCCGAGGAGCGCCATCAGGCTCTCAGGTAATGCGCCGCGCTGCTGCCACAGGATCCCCAGGAACCGTCCCTCGTCGTCGCTAAGCCGCACCTGCATCTGGTTTGAGTCGCCGAGCGTGAATCGGCGGAACCGCAGGTCAGGCGGAAAGGAGACCCTGTCGTGCCAGGCTCGGGGCGCCACTTCGATCGGGTCCGTCTGTTCCGCCAGTTTCGCCGCGGGGCCGAAAACCTCCGCGAACTCGGGATTGCCCGGCTCCAGGTAGTGCCGCATGATCGGTGCGTTGTGCCGGAACCATGCGGCGCCGCTCTCCTTCGAGGTCCGCATGACATCCACGTCGGATCCGTCGGTGTCCCGACGAATGATTGATAACCCGTACAGGCGGTTCGCCTCCTCCGGCGTCACATCCAGGAGCTTCACCGTCTCCGTGGAGATGAATACGACGCGGAAGCTCGTGTCCAGGATCTCGGCCGAAGCGCCGAAGCTCTCGATCGCCAGCGCGAGTTCGCGCAGCTCGGGATGCTCGGGAAGCCGCGGTACGTACGGCGTGTTGCCAACCATGATCACAGGATATCCGCGCCTCAGCGCGGGACGGTTGCAGCTCCCCGGATAGGAGAGTGCGCCCGACAGGATTCGAACCTGTGACCTTCGGTTTCGCAGACCGATGGTCATGCCGGCCAGCCATCGCCTGCCGGTCGCAGTCGAAATTGATGCCCAATTGATGCCCGCTTCCTATCATCTCGAGAGCCGCAGAACGCAAGAAGCCCGCTCAACGAGCGGGCTTCTCTCAATAGCGGGGCAGGATTTGAACCTGCGACCTCCGGGTTATGAGATCCCTCGAGGGAGTTCTGCCAGGTGTGCTTCGGCTCTCTCAGGTCGTCTGAGATGTCCTGAGATCACCTGAGTTCCGCTCAGTTCGGTACCGCCGCTGGTACCACGGGATCGCCCGGCTCGATCCAGCCGATCCGTACCGCCTCACCTACCGAACCGTCGCCGACCTCGACCCCTCCGAGAAGGCCCTGTGCGACGCCGGCACGATCGCGGTCGTCGAGATCTAGGTCCATCTCGGCCTCAGCTCGCGGGGGGCAGCACGATCAGTGGAACGCCGGTGCCACGTTGGAAGCGGAGGCGGCGCTTCTCGATGACGATGACCTGCCACTTGACCTTGAAGGCGCTGCCCTGGTAGCTGAACGGCTGGTCAACGGGGATCGCGAATACGATTTCGTGGACGGGGTCGGCGGGATCGAGCGGCTGAGGCTCCGCGTACGTCGTGCGGCTGCCATTGGCCCTGGTGGAGATTTCGTCGTCGTCCTCCCAGGCGTAGTGCTGCTCGCATTCGATCGAAACGGTGAGTTCCTTGGGCGGCTTCTTGAACCTCGGCAGCCGAACCTCGACCGAAACGCTCTCGCCGGGCCGCACAATCGGGTCGGCCACCTTGAGCTCGACCCCGGGAATCGGTGAGTAGGGGGGGCTGTGATCGATGCCGGTGAGGGCCGCGGCCGCGGTTGCCCCATCGAACTCGAGCTGGTCCGAGCCGGCATCTAGGGCTTGGGCAACCGCCTCGGGATCGGGGCCGCTCGTGACGATGTCAGACAACTCAAGCGCGAGTTCATCGTCGAAAGCGAACGCGTTGTCGATCTTCACCGATATCGACCAGCCGAGGCTTCCTCGTTCGGCCTCGAGCGGGGGCAGAGCCCCGGCGGGCAATCTGGCCTCGGCCACGAGCTCCTGCCCGGCCTCGATCGGCCCCGTGTGAAGGACGCCGAGCGGGATTCGGAGGGCTTGATCCCGGTAGTCCTGGCCAGTGTCGAAGAGGTCCAGCCAGGCGGTCACGGATCTGCACCGCTTCGCTTCCTTCTCGAACTGCAACCGCAACTTGAAAGCCTCCCCGGCGACGGGCGGATCAGGTTCGAGCGACCAGGTGAACTGGGCGAAGGACGGCTCGTCGTAGGGTTTCTGAGTTGGGCTGATGGGGGCCTCCCCCGCAGAGTTGGGTCGAGCCTATTCGACAGCTCTTGGGCCGGGACTACCGGGCAGCGAGCCCGGCCTCCGCGCGCCCACAACGCAAGAAGCCCGCTATCCGAGCGGGCTTCTCTCTATAGCGGGGGCCCGATTCGTTTCTCGCTGCGACGCACGGATAGTCGAGCGCGTGCGCCCGGCGGCTTGATCCCGAGTTATCCGCCTCCGTCCGGAGCGGGAGCGACGCGCAGCGGAACGCGGGGCCGCTCGCAGCTCCCGGATAGGATCGGGCGATGCCCGATCAGGAGTCATACCCGCTGCCCGAGGACCCGGCGCTCGCCGGCGCGGCGCGTGCAATCCGCGAGACGGGTCACTGGGGATGGGTCGTCGACGACCGCTGGCGGATCGTCTGGGCGAGTGATGACGTGCGCCTGTCGTTCGGCGCTCTCGTCGAGTTCGCATCGTTCGCGATGGGCACCCACATCTTTGGGCCCGAATGGCTCCGGGCGAGCAAGGGATGGCGAATGGGGTCCAACAGCATCGACATCAATCGTCTCTTCTTCCGCGGCGTCGGCGGTCTGATGCTCACCGACACCCCCGGCGGCCGCGACGAGCTGCGGGAACTCGTCGACCCCGCGCTGCGCGACATCGTCGACGAGCTGACCCCGGCCGAGGGCACAATGCTGTCCTTCACCACGGAGGGGTTCGGGATCGCCGGCACGGGGGACGTCCCGGTCATCGCCTTCCGCGTCCGCGACGCCAACGGCCGGCTCGGCGGCACTGCGCTGATCTCCAAGCCCGCCGCCGGCATGGCGATGCTCGCCGCGATGACCTTCACCGCCGACCTCGGGCACGTCGCGCGAATGGGACTGGTCGCCAAGGCCGGTCGGCGGCCGGCGGCGATCCTGTTCGCCGACCTAGAAGCGTCCTCGCCGCTAGCCCGACGCCTATCGACCGCCAGCTACTTCGCGCTCGGGCGCCGCCTGGTCCGCGCTGCCGACCAGTGCGTTGTCGACGCCGGCGGCCTGGTCGGGCGTCACGTCGGCGACGGCGTCGGCGCGTTCTTCCTCGCGGAGACCGCCGGATCGGAATCGGCTGCGGCGCACAGTTGCATCGCCGCCGCCCGCGCCCTACGCGAAGCGGTCGCCGAGGTTGCCGCGCGCAGCGACCTGCGGCCCGAGGACGTCGTCCTGCGCTTCGGCCTGCACTGGGGAGCGAACCTCTACGTCGGCAACATCAGCACCGCCGGACGCTCCGAGGTCAACGCGCTCGGCGACCAAGTCAACGAGGCCGCGCGCATCGAAGCCTGCGCCAGCGGCGGCCTTGCGCTCGCCTCCAAGGACCTGATCGAACGTCTGGAACCCGACGCCGCGGCCGGTCTAGGTCTGGAGCCGGACCGCGTCACCTACACCCCCCTCGGCGACCTCGCGACCGCGACGGAGAAGGCTCGCCGCGACGCGCCGTCAGTCGCCGTGTGCGAGGTCTAGGACCGACGGTTCCGGCGCTCCTGCTTCCCCTGCGGAGCGGCACCTTTGTCCGTGCCTGGACCCGTGCGTCGCAGGAAATCCGATACCCAGCCCGATTCGTTTCTCGCTACCACCCGCGGATTGTGGAGCAAACGCGGCTTGCCGCCTAGTAGGGGCCGCGCCCGCGCTCTCACGCGGGAGAACGCGCCGGACCGCTGCGGTCCTCGCGCCTTTGCTGCATGCCAGTGGCCGGGCCGCGGCGGAGCCCGGCTCGACGGCGCTGCTGCGAATCTGCCGGGACGAGGGCCTCACGATCGCCCTGATGGGCAGCGGCACCCTCGTGCCCGTCGTCGATCTCGCGGACGCGATCGCGGAGACCCCGCTGTCCTAGCACCGCTGGACGCAAGAACGTCACATCCCGCGACGGCACCCTGCCAGCGGCGCGCTAGAGGTCATAGAGTGAGCGACCCGACCGAGGAGGCACGATGAAGGCGATCGTTCAGGACTCATACGGCTCACCGGGTGTCCTGCAGCTCAGGGACGTCGGCACCCCGACCGTCGGTGCAGGCGAGGTGCTCGTGCGCGTCCACGCCGCCGGCCTCGATCCCGGTGAGTGGGCTCTGATGAGTGGCGAGCCCTACATGATCCGCGTGATGGGCTTCGGGCTGCGGAGACCGAAGCTGCGGGTGCGGGGCACGGATGTCGCGGGCCGCGTGGAGGCGGTTGGTGAAGGGGTGACCGACCTTCAGCCGGGCGCTGAGGTGTTCGGGCTCTGCCGGGGGTCCTTCACCGAGTACGCGTGCGACCGAGCGGACAAGCTCATGGCGAAGCCGGCGAACCTCGACCTCGTGCAGGCGGCGGCCCTCCCCTCCTCTGGCCTCACCGCGCTTCAGGTCCTTCGTGACTACGCCAAGCTCACGCCGGGACAAAAGTGTTTGATCATCGGTGCCTCGGGCGGCGTCGGAACGTTCGCGGTGCAGATCGGCAAGGCCTTTGGCGCGGAGGTCACCGGCGTATGCAGCACGACCGGGGTGGAGCTGATCCTAGGGATCGGCGCCGACCACGCCATCGACTACACCAAAGAGGACTTCGCCGACGGCCGACAGCTCTACGACGTCATCCTCGACACCGGTGGCAACCGCTCCCTTTCCCATCTCCGCCGCGCCCTCGCCAGCGAAGGCACGCTCGTGATCATCGGCGGACGAGGCGGCCGGTTGGTCGGGGGCACAGATCGCAATCTCCGGGCGATCCTGCTCTCGCCATTCGTGAGGCAGACGCTCCGCGCGCCCTTCCTGGACTTCCTGGGGGGGCAGAGGGAGAACCTGCGGTCCCTCAAGGAGCTTGTGGAAGCCGGCAAGGTCACGCCAGTCATCGACAGGACGTACCCACTGGCGGAGGTTCCCAACGCGATGCGGTATCTGCGGGAGGGACACCCCGGGGGGAAGGTCGTGATCACGGTCTGAAACGCATGAACAAGCGGTGGTAGCGAGAACCGATACCCGGCCCGATTTCATTTCCCGCTGCGACGCACGCATAGCCGAGCGGGTGCGCGTAGAGTCCCGACCGCGCAGCTAAGCGGCGCTACTCAGTCCAAGCGCCGCATTCGAGAGCGATCTGCCCCAGACTCTTCCCACCGGGCTCAAGGGCGAAGCGGCTATGGACGGCCCGGTTTCTGTCACCCTCGAAGTCTGGATCGACATGCCGGCGAATCGCGTCCGCATGCAGCTGCTCACCTACGGCTGGCTCTACGAGCAGACGACCGGCGAGCCGCCGGTCGCTCTGCAGGTCCACTCCGGCTCCGGCGAGATCCTCGACATCCCCTACGAGGGTGTCGAGGAGGCGCTGGAGTTGCTTGAGCGGATGCTGGAGCTGCGGCCCGTCGAGGAGCGGCCCGTCGAGCACGTCGGCGCGACGAGGAGGATGCGCCGATGTCTCTGGCCTGGCTCGGCGGGCGACTGGAAGGGATCTGCTCTGGATGCCTGATCTACCTACTTCCCCCGGAAATAGTCGCCTCTGAGCCAGGCCGCTCCGTCCGAGCTCCGGGGGATAATTATCCCTGTAAGTGGGCGGTTTTCAGGTCAATCTGGGAGGTTGGGATGCTGCGTTTGAGTAGCCCGCAGGCCGAGTGCCTTTGGGACGAGGTGCTGCCGATCGAGGTGCGCGAGCTGCCCGAGGATCTGGCCAAGCTCGACGAGCTGCTGTGCGACCCGGCGCTGCTGGCGCCGATCGCCGAGCGCTGGAGAACCGACGACGCAGCGAGTGGACGCAAGGCCGCCACCAGCGGCAGACCGACGATCCCGATGGCCATTGGACGCGGCTCAGAGTTCGGCGACCGCGATCGTCCCGGCGTCGCGCAGGGCCTTCTCCCCCGCTCCAAGTTCGCTCAAGGGTCGGTAGGCGAGCCCATCCGGGTCGATCCCAAGCTCGGCTGCCGCCTCTGGACTGAGCCGCTCGACGAGCTGCTTCGACCCGAGGATCGTCCCCTCGGTGGCGACCCCCTCGATCCGAGCGGCCTCGTTCATCTCGTCGCCCAGGGCTGTGACCTCGAGCCGGCCGGCCGCTGAGACCTGCCCGACCATCAGCGCCGCCCCCCAATGCAGGCCGAGGTTGACGCGGACCTTCGGCACATCGCCCTCGATCAGATCGGCGGCGCCGGCCCGGATTGCGTTCGCTGCTGCGATCGCGCCCGCCGCAGCAGCTGACTCGTCCCCCGACTCGGCGACGAAGAGAGCCGACGCTCCATCGCCGGCGTGCTTGCCGGTGATCCCGCCGTGCTCCATGACCGAGCTGTCGATCAGATCGGTCAGCGATCGGATCAGGCCGAAATAGGCGCGCGAGGAGAGACGGCGAGAGAGATCGCCCGATCCCCCGAGGTCGGCGAACAGGATTGCCGCGGCGCGGCGCTCAGGTTCGGCGAGACGATCCATCTGCTCGAACATCTTCCTGTTGCCGCGTGCCAGCCGGGCCGCCAGCGTAGGCGGGATCGCGGGCCGACTGAGGTTGGTGATCCCGATCAGAGCTCCCGTGTCGTCGTGGACCCGCTGGTAGAGGAAGGTCACGTCGCCGAGCCAGTTGTGATGCATGCGCGCCAGGCCGGGGAAGCTCTGGGTGAGTGGGATCAGCATCGGCGGCGGCGACGCGGGCTCGACCTCGGGGGCGATCTTGGCCGTCGGCCCGAACACGTCCTCGAAGTCGGGATCGTCGGGGGGCACGTCATGGACGATGCTCGGCGCCACCTTCTCCCACCAGGAAGCCGCGCCCTCACGGCTCGTGCCCCAGGTGTCTGTGAACTTCCGCTGCCGGGTCATCGGCGACAGCCCGTAGAAGTCGGCTGCCTG
>CAXMST010000160.1:0-6686 GCA_964196325.1 uncultured Acidimicrobiia bacterium | reverse complement strand
TGCTCGCCGGCTCGTTGCCGGAGCGGGCGCTGATCGGACCGGAGGCGCTCGGGGGCGAGCTGCGACGTGCCTGCGAGCTGCTCGACGTCAACGTCACGAGCTTCGCCCCGCTCGAGCCGGAGCTCGCGATCGACGACAGCCATCCCTACGTCTGGCTGGACCCGGCGCTGTGCATCGCCTGCGGGCGCTGCGTCCGTGCCTGCGACGAGATCCAGGGCAGCTTTGCCCTGACGATGCTCGGGCGCGGTTCCGACGCGGTCGTCTCGCCCGGGGGCGTGTCGGTCGCCGAGTCGGACTGCGTGGCCTGCGGGACCTGCCTGACGAGCTGCCCGACCGGGGCGCTGGCCGAGCCCGGGATGCTCGACCCGAGGCCGATCGAGCGCACCACGACCACCACCTGCGGCTACTGCGGCGTCGGCTGCGGGCTTGACGTTCACGTGCGCGAAGACGAGATCGCCGCGATCACCCCGAACCTCGAGAGCCCGGTGAATCGGGGTCACGCATGCGTCAAGGGCCGCTTCGCGCACGGATTCGTCCACTCCGCCGAGCGGCTCACCTCCCCCTTGATCCGTCGCGGGGGCCGGCTGGTCGAGGCGAGCTGGCGGGAAGCGCTCGACCTGCTGGGCGCCGAGCTGGGGCGGATCGTCGACGCGCACGGGCCCGATGCCGTCGCCGCGATCTCCTCGGCCCGGACGACGAACGAGGAGAACTGGATGGCCCAGAAGCTGATGCGGGTCGCGATCGGCACCAACAACGTCGACAACTGCGCCCGGATCTGCCACGCGCCCTCGGCCGCCGGGCTGACCGCTGCCTTTGGGCTCGCCGGCGGCACCAACTCGGGCGACGACCTCGACCGCGCCGACACCTTCCTGCTCGCCGGCAGCAATCCGACCGAGGCCCACCCGGTGATCGGATCGCGGATCCAGCAGCGCCTGATCGCGGGCGCGCGGCTGCTGCTGATCGATCCGCGGCGGATCGATCTGGCGCGTTATGCGGAGCTGCATCTGCGACCGCGACCCGGCACCAACGTCGCCGTCTTCAACGGTATCGCGCGCGAGCTGATCGAGCAGGGGCTGATCGATGACGAATTCTTGGCAGCTCGCGCGGCGGGCCTCGAGCCCCTGCGGGAGCTGCTCACCGCCTACGAGCCGGAACGGGTGGAGGAGCTGAGTGGCGTGCCGGCCGCGCAGATCCGCGAAGCTGCCACCTTCTACGGCGAGGGCCGGCGCCGCGCGATCGTCTGGGGACTCGGCATCACCGAGCATGCTCACGGCACCGACGGCGTGCGAGCGCTCTGCAACCTGGCGATCCTGACCGGTAGCGTCGGCACGGCCGAGGGCTGCGGCGCCAATCCGCTGCGGGGGCAGAACAACGTGCAGGGGGCGTCGGACATGGGCGCGATGCCCGACGTGCTCGGCGGTTACCAGCGGCTCGCCGACCCTGAGGTCAGGGCGCGACATGAGCAGGCCTGGGGGCGCAGGCTGCGCGCCGAGCGCGGCCTGCGGATTCCCGAGATGTTCGATGCAGCCATAGCAGGGGAGCTGAAGGCACTGCTGGTAATCGGCGAGGACATCGCGCAGACCGACCCGGACAGCGCCCACGTGCGGGCGGCGATCGAGGCCTGTGATCTCGTCGTCTGCAACGAGATCTTCCTCTCGGAGACGGCGAAGCTGGCGGACGTGGTCCTGCCGGCCGCCTCGTTCCTCGAGAAAGACGGCACCTTCGTGAACTTCGACCGCCGGGTGCAGCGGGTGCGCCCGGCGCTGGAGCCCCCGCCCGGAGCCCGGCCTGACTTCGAGATCGTCAAGCTGCTGGCCGCCGCGCTCGGCACCGATCTCGGCGCCGAGACGCCGGCCCAGGCGTTCGCCGAGATGGCCTCGCTGACGCCGCTCTTCGCCGGGATCTCGCATGAGCGCCTCGACCGTGAGGGGGCGCTCCACTGGCCCTGCCGCTCGGCGCAGGAGTCCGGCGAAGCGACCCTGTACGCCTCGCGTTTCGAGACGCCGGACGGCCGGGCGCAGCTCGCCGCGATCGACTACCTGCCGCCTGGCGAGCTCCCGGACCCGAGCTACCCGATCGTGCTGATCACAGGTCGCCGTCTCGAGCACTATAATTCGGGGACGATGACCCGCCGTACGCCGAACCTGCGGCTGCGTGAGGAGGAGCTGGTCGAGCTGAGCGCCGCGGACGCCGGGCGAATCGGGATTGCAGACGGTGACCGGGTCCGCGTCGAGAGCCGTCGCGGAGCAGTCGAGCTCGGGGCGGCGATCTCCGACCGCGTCGCCGAGGGCGAGGCGTTCATGGCCTTCCACTTCCCCGAGGCGCTCGCCAACGCGCTCACCTCCCAGCACGCCGATGAGACGACGACCTGTCCCGAGTACAAGGTGAGCGCCGTGCGGGTCGGCAGGGTCGGAGAGTGAGCCCCACGGCCGGCGGCGGAGGCGCTGGGGCCGAGAGCCTGGACGCACTGCTGCCGCCGCAGATCGCCGACAAGGCGGCCGCCCTCGGCGTCGTGAAGGCCGGCATGGGGCTCTTCCGGACCTTTGCGCTCGGCGTGCTCGCCGGGGCCTTTATTGCGCTCGGCGCTTTGTTCGCGACGACCGCCGTGGCGGGCTCGGAAGGGGTGCTCGCGTTTGGCGTCACTCGGGTGCTCGCCGGAGTCGTCTTCTCGCTTGGCCTGATCCTCGTCGTCATCGCCGGAGCCGAGCTGTTTACCGGCAACAACCTGATCGTGATGGCCTGGGCCGAGCGCCGGATCCCGCTGGCGCAGATGCTCCGTAACTGGGTGATCGTCTACGCCGGCAACCTGGTCGGCGCGCTCGGCACCGTTGCGCTTGTGTTCGCGGGCAAGCAGTATGAGCTCGGCTCAGGTGCCGTCGGCGTCGCCGCCCTCCAGATCGCCGAGGCGAAGGCCGCGCTCGGTTTCGGCGAGGCGCTGGCCCTCGGGGTGATGTGCAACGCCCTGGTCTGTCTTGCGGTGTGGCTGACCTACTCGGCCCGCTCGGTCACCGACAAGATCCTCGCCGTGATCTTTCCGATCACGGCGTTCGTGGCCGCGGGGTTCGAGCACAGCATCGCCAACATGTACTTCCTGCCGGTGGGCGTGCTGATTCGCGAGCGCGGCAGCGACGAGTTCTGGGCCGAGTCCGGCTCGAGCCCGAGCGAGTTCGCGGACGTCACCGTGCTCGACACGATCGGCAACCTGATCCCGGTCACGATCGGCAACATCCTCGGCGGCTCGGTCCTGGTCGGCCTCGTCTACTGGGCCATCTTTCTGCGCCCCGACCACGAGGGAGTCGGATAGCCTCCCCGCGAGCCCGGCGCTACCGTGGTGGGGCGAGCAGCTCCAGCAGCTCCTCACTGCCGCCGCGGGGAAGAGCCAGCACCGGGCAGGAGGCCGTATCGAAGAGGGTGCGGGTCGTGCCACCGAGCAGCACATGCCGAAGCGGGCCGTAGCCGCGCGATCCGACCAGGATCAGGTCGAACTCCTCGCTTGCCTCGGCCAGGATTCCCGCCGCATCCCCCTCTAGCACCCTGCCCTCCGTCTCGACCGTGGGCGGCAGCTGTGCGAGGGCGGCCTCGTTGGTCCGGCTTCCGGCTTCGCGGATCCGGTCGGCGAGGCCGCCACTCGACGCGGACAGCGAGGTTGGCGGGTACCCTCCCGGCCGGGTCTCGACCACGGTCAGGACCGCCAGTGACGCGTGGCACCTTCCGGCCAGCTCCGCCGCCGCGACGAGCGCCGCGCCGGCCTGCTCGGAGCCGTCGAAGGCAACCGCGAGCCGCGCCAGTCGCTGCTCTGTCGCGGCATAGCCTCGCGGCGCGACCGCGACCGCGCAGGGGCCGCCGGAAAGTAGCCGCGCACCCGTGCCGCCCGGGAGGACCCTGCTGATCGGCCCTCTGTGCGTGGAGCCGACCACCACGATCGCCGCCCCCCGCAGCTCGGCCAGCTCGTGCAAGCCGGCGGCGGCCGACTGCGTGGCGATCAACTCCGTCTCGGGCCGCAGCGATGCGAAGCGCTGCTCGGCCGCAAGCAGGAACTCAGGGGTCTCGAGCTCGAGCGTAGCCGCGACGAGGGCGCCCTCGGGAACGTTCGTCGGGAAAAGCTGGACGGATGCAAGCACCGGAGTCGCGGCAAGAACTTGCGCCAGCAGCTTGCCGAGGGCGACCGCGTCGCGGCCCTCGTCGCTTTCGTCGACGCCGATGATCAGCTCTGCGCGCATCGGTGACTGAGCCTAGGCGTGGGGTAGTCCGGGCGGAAGCGGGCTTGCCGCGGAGCGGAGTCGGTAGTCCCCCCGGAGCGGGGGCGCGGCGCTGGCCGGATTGCGTGGGGGCGCTGCACGGCTAGCTTCGAGACTGTCCGCGCACCAAGAGCTGCCTGTGCCCCCCGGCATGCCGGCAGCAGAACGAGAATCGGGAGGGCTGAGCCATGGCAACGAAAGCCGTTGAGCAGGAGATCGCCGTCGGGCCGACCAGGGCGCTCTCGGAGCTCTCACTCGCTGATGTGGACTACGCGGGCGGCAAGGGCGCCAACCTCGGTGAGCTGATTGCCACCGGGTTCGAGGTGCCGGGGGGTTTCGCCGTCGGCGCCCCCGCCTACGCAGCGTTCGTCGAGAGGTCCGGCCTGCGCCGTCGCCTCGATGAGTTACTCGCCGAGCTCGATACGGAGGACTCCGAGGCCCTGCAGGCGGCGGCGGCCGAGGCGGCGGGGATGGTCCGCGACGAGCCGATCCCGGACTGGCTGGCGGAGTCGGTCCAGCAGGCGTACGCGGACCTCGGTGGGAACGGCTCCCAACCGCCCGTGGCGGTGCGCTCCTCTGCGATCGGCGAGGACTCGGGCGATGCGTCGTTTGCGGGCATGAACGAGACCTTTCTCAACGTCGTAGGTCGGGAGGACGTGCTCGACGCCGTCCGCGGCTGCTGGGCCTCCCTGTTCGGGGCGCGCACGATCTACTACCGGGCCAAGCGCGGCTACGAGGCGGCCGGGATCGACATCGCGGTGATCGTCCAGCGCCAGATCCCCTCGGCGCGCGCCGGGGTCATGTTCACGGTCGACCCGAGCACGGGCGCAACCGATCAGCTCGTGATCGAGGGATCGATCGGGCTGGGCGAGGCTGTTGTTGCGGGCAGCGTCTCTCCAGATCGCTACGTGGTCGAGCGGGAGCACCTGGCGATCCTCGCCCGCGAGGTGCAGCGCAAGGAGCTCACAATCGAGCACCTGCCCGAAGGGGGCACCCGGACCCGTGAGCTCGGGGAGGAGGAGGGCAAGCAGCCCTCGCTCAGCGATGAGTGGGTCAAGGGGATCGCCGAAGTCGGGGTGCGGATCGAGGAGCACTAAGGCCGACCGCAGGACATCGAGTGGGCGATCGACCCCGACGACCGGCTCTGGGTCCTGCAGTCGCGACCGTTGACCGCGATCGCCGGCGAGCACCCGGAGGGTGAGTCGTTGCTCAAGGGGCTGGGCGCCGCTCCCGGGACGGCAAGCGGTCAGGTACGGGTGATCCGATCGGTCAAGGACGCCGAGCAGCTCGCCGAGGGTGAGATCCTCGTGACCCGGATGACCGCGCCCGATTGGGTGCAGCTGATGCGCCGGGCGGCGGCGATCGTCACCGACTCCGGCGGCATGACCTGCCACGCGGCGATCGTCTCGCGGGAGCTCGGGATCCCGTGCATCGCCGGCACGAGAGAGGGCACGAAGGTCCTGTGCAACGGCGAGCTCGTCACCGTCGACGCCGGCCGCGGCGTCGTCACCGCTGGTGCGCCGGCCGATCAGTCCGCGTCTGGGCCCGCCGTGGAGCTGACCGCCGCACCGGCCGCGTCGGTGACCGCCACCCAGGTGCTGCTGAACCTATCCGAGCCTTCCCAGATCGAACGTGCCGCGCGGCTGAACGTCGACGGGATCGGGCTCCTGCGCGCTGAGCTGATGGCGCTCGAGGCGCTCGAGGGCATCCATCCGCGGGCACTGATGGAGCGCGGTGAGGAGGAGCGCTTCGTCGCCGCGATGGCGAGTGGCATCAGTGAGTTCGCCGCCGCTTTCCGGCCCCGCCCGGTCACATATCGGACCCTCGACTTCCGTAGCAACGAGTTCCGCAAGCTCGACGGCGGCGAGAGCTTCGAGCCGGGTGAGGCAAACCCAATGATCGGCTATCGGGGAGCGCTGCGCTACACGCGCGAGCCTGACCTGTTCGGGCTCGAGCTCGAGGCGATCGATCGAGTCCTGGCCGAGGGTGGGGTCAGTCTGCACGTGATGCTGCCGTTCGTCCGCACAGCGGACGAGCTCGCTCGGTGCAAGTCACAGATCGACTCGGCGGGGCTCCCCTCTCGGCCCGGCTTCGAGCTGTGGGTGATGGCCGAGGTGCCGTCGGTGCTGTTCAACCTGGAGCGCTACGCGGAGCTCGGGGTGCGCGGGATATCGATCGGCTCCAACGACCTAACCCAGCTCGTGCTGGGCGCCGATCGCGACTCGGAGCTGCTCGCCGAGACCTTTGACGAGCGCGATCCAGCGGTCGTCGCCTACATCTCGCAGCTGATTGCCCGCGCCCGCGAGCTCGGCCTCGCGCCCTCGATCTGCGGGCAGGCCCCCTCCGTCTATCCCGAGTACGCCGAGATCCTCGTCCGCGCCGGCATCGACGCCGTCTCGGTCAACATCGACGCGGTCGACGCTGCCCGCCGCAACATCGCGGCGGCCG
>CAXMST010000159.1:0-11191 GCA_964196325.1 uncultured Acidimicrobiia bacterium | reverse complement strand
CCCGGGCTCACGCCTAAAGCACGAGAAAACCCCGGGTTAGCGGGGCTTTCTCGATGGGCCGGCCTGGACTCGAACCAGGGACCTACGGATTATGAGTCCGCTGCTCTAACCAACTGAGCTACCGGCCCGGGGTGGCAATCTACGGCTTACCTATAGGGATTGCTGCTGCTGCCGCCGGGTGCTCGATCGGGTTGCCTCGGGCGGGAAATCGGCCCCGCTGCCCATTGCTGCCCAATCAAGTGCCCGATCATAGGCCTCGAGGTAGGCCGCGCTCAGCCGGTCGCGCCGTTTCGCGGCCCGCTGATAGACCCGGAAGGTGAAGCCGGGGTCCTCGTGGCCGAGCTGCTCGGCGATGTAGACGGGGTGATCCCCAGCCGCTGCCCGGATGCTCGCGTACGTGCGCCGTAGGGAGTGCGGCGTGACGCGGTCGCTGATCGGGTCGATGCCCTGCTCCACCAGCAGCTCGTTGGCGTCGCGGATCGTGCCTTTCAGCCGATGGTCGATGTTGGTCACGGTCTGCCGGCGCTTGGTCCGGGTCACGAGCACCGGATCGCCGGGGCCACAGACTCGACGGGCGGCGCGCCACTCCCTCAGGGCCTCGATCAGCCCGCCGGGGAGATCGACCTCGCGGCCGGTGCCGGCGTCGGTCTTTGCAGCGCCGACGATCAGCGTCCCCGTGGCGAGGTTCACGTCGCGCCAATCGAGCGCGACCGCGGCTCACGACGGATTACGAGTTCAAGTCGCCCCTCGGTGATCGCTTCGACGCAAGCTCGGCCCGCTCCTCGGGCTGGCGCTGGACCCGATCTTCTCCTCAGTCCCGGCCGCGCCGCTCGTCGCCAAGAGGTGTGACTCGGGAAAGTGCCGCTTTGCATGGAAACCAGCACGCTGGTCTCCCGCTGCTCCTTTTGGCGCTGAGCGGGAGCCGGGATCCGCGCCCCGGCTGTCACGGCCCGGCGGTTCGAGGGCCTCGCCGCAATCCGGTTATGGGAAGCACCTGAATCGAGGACGGGCTGAGGCCACCGGCGAGTAGGTTCGTCGGCCTCCCAACTGGCTCGGATAAGC
This sequence comes from uncultured Acidimicrobiia bacterium, assembly GCA_964196325.1. Lineage (GTDB taxonomy): Bacteria > Actinomycetota > Thermoleophilia > Solirubrobacterales > 70-9 > CAXMST01. The sequence continues at coordinate 10,129 of CAXMST010000159.1, read as the reverse complement.
TCCCGGAGCCTTGACGCTTCGGCTACCCCACACAGTCACGGGACTCCTCGTTGCCGCCGTGGCTCTAGTCGCCCCAGCGGGCGCGAGCGCGCTGTCGCTCGAGCCGGTCGGTACCTTCGACACGCCGACCTACGTCACCTCGGACCCAAGCAATCCCGACCGCCTGTTCGTGGTCGAGCGGTCGGGTCGTATCCAGCTCGTCGAGGACGGGAACGCCACGACCTTCCTCGACATCGAGTCGACCGTCCTCAGCCCCCCGGATCCGGGCGGGCTCGGCGATCACGGGCTGTACTCGCTGGCCTTCTCGCCCCACTACGCCACCGACCATCTGTTCTACGTCGCCTACAGCGGCGTCGATGACCCGGATACGGTGGCCGAGGACGAGGCTGGCGACTGGCACCTCACCGAGTTCAGCGCCGACGGGGACAGCGCCGACCCGAGTCGCGCTCGAGAGGTGCTGACGATCAAGTACCCGGCGGCTCAGCTGCACTACGCGGGCCAGCTCAACTTCGGACCGGATGGCTACCTGTACGTGACGACCGGCGACGGCGGACCGCAGGGCGATCCGGACGGCAACGCGCAGAACCTTGAGAGCCTGCTCGGGAAGATCCTCCGGATCGATCCGAGTGGGTCCGGCCCCGGCGAGTACACGGTGCCCGCCGACAACCCGTTCACCGACACAGCAAGCTGCACCGACGGCTGCGACGAGATCTGGGCCTACGGACTGCGAAACCCGTGGCGGTTCTCGTTTGACCGCCTGACGGGAGATCTGGTGATCGGCGACGTCGGCTACTCCCTCTGGGAGGAGGTCGACTTCGCACCCGGCCCCGATCCCGGCAGGGGTTTGAACTTCGGCTGGAACTGCCGTGAGGGGGCCCACCCAGGACCGGGCGAATCCTCGCTGCTGTGCGCCGACAGGGCGGGGACCTTCACCGAGCCCGTGTTCGAGTATGCGCACGTCGGCCCCTGCTCGGTCACAGGCGGTTACGTGGTCCGTGACCGCGCACTGGATGATCTCTACGGCCGCTATGTGTACGGAGACTGGTGCGTCGGGGAGCTTCGCTCTCTGAACCTCGGGCTCCCGACCGCGAGCGGCGACCGATCCGAAGGGCTCTCGGTGCCAAGGGTGACGTCCTTCGGCGAGGACGCAGCCTGCCGCATCTACGCTGTGTCAATCAGAGGGCCCGTCTACAGGCTCACGGAGCCTGCTGCGGATGAACAGTCCGGTTGCTCCCAGCCGCCGGAGCCCCCACCGCCGAAGGGCGGCTCACCCCCACCCGACACCTCGATCACGCTCTCGCTCGCCGCGAAGCGTACGCAGAAGGTAAAGAAGCTCGAGGTCAAGTTGAGCTGCGGGGCAGAGGTCTGCGTGGCAGAGCTGGGCGGCAAGGCGGTGGCGAAGAAGAAGGGCGGCAAGCGAAAGGGGGCCTCGGCGGCGAAGAAGAAGGGCAAGAGGACGTTCAAGGTGAAGCAGAAGACGTTCTCGATCCCGGCCGGCGAGCAGAAGACCAAGCGGGTCAGGTTCAAGAAGAACAAGAAGTCGGTACTACGGCGGCTCCTGAAGCGCAACTCCTACCGCAAGGGAACGGAGACAAAGCTCAAGGTCACGGCCACCGACGCCGCCGGCAACACCGACAGCGAGCGGGCGAAGGTGAAGCTGAGGCGTTGAGCGCGGCGTCTCGAAGCGAGGAATAGCGCGGAGCAAGTCCAGGCCGGACGCCGCGTTGGGGCCCGAGCCGCGCCGTCGCACCCCACGCAACGGAGCGGTACGCGGCGTTTCTCCTTCGCGCCTCCTTCGCGCCAGAGCCCACAGCGAGCACTCTCGGAATCCAGGGAAGGGAGGCGCAAAGACATCAGCGGTACGCGTGCCCCCTCCCGCGTGAAGCGACAGCGGGCGGCGGGCCGATTGCGCCGCCGGAGACTGCCCCTCTGGACTGCCATGAAGAAGGGCCTCCCGGTGGCACGCTTGTCGTGTCACCGCTGCCGAGCCGGCGGGGGGCGTCGTGGGCGGCACCGTACGGCTACGGGAGGCGCAGAGTCGAGAGGGCGAAATCAGAGTGTCGCTTTCGCCTCAATGCGACAGCTAGCGTCGAGCTCCGCGGGCCTCCGCTGAGTGTCGCCTGGGACGAGAAGGGGCAGCGGCGGCAGGCCGCTGACAGCGCCGCGAGACGATGAAGTGGGCGAGCGTGAACAGCCTTGGGCTCCCACCTACCGGTCTGCGCTCGCGAGACTCCGCAAACCGCTCCGCCAGCGTCATCCAGCCGAGCGTCTTGCGACGTCGGCCGTTGAGCTCGGCGGCGACCGCGTCGAGATGCCCCTGGGTGAGACCGCCGAGATCGCCGCGCTTGGGGAAGTCGTGGTGGCACCCGCCAAGCCTACGTTGTTGAGCGATCCCCGAAGACGCCTCGCGATGCCTTCGAAGTCCGCCCAGCTCGACTAGGACGGCGCGCGTCGGTCACTGTCAGCGTGTCCGGGCAGAGGAACCTAAGAAACCGACGGGGCCTCAGGGTCCATGTAGCCAGCGACAAGGACATCGTCCCAACGATCGTCCATCACCTTGAGGTCGGCCAGGAGGGCGCCCGCCGCCGCCTCGCGATCCTCAAAGTCGAGATACTCGGTGCGCCACCACGAGCCCCCGAGATCTTCGACCGGTCGTTGCTCGGAGAGCTTGTCCACGATCGCTCTGGCGCGCTCGTCGTCCGCACTCTCCACCTTGATGGCCAGGCGAAGTTCGTAGACGCTACCCATGCTCGGCAGCCTACTCCGCCAACGGGTCGGCGACGCCCGGGCGGGCGTCGGCCGGGCGAATCACGATGCAGCCGAGCGCCGGGGCCAATAGGCACCGGTGCCCCGCCGCCACCGAAAACCCGGCTCAGTCCGTGTACCGCCTGCATCCGTGTGATCCGGTGGCCGGTCCATTGGGCAGCGGGCCGCTCTCGCTGCCCAAACCCCCCAGAATCGCCCCGAATACGGCCTAACCGGGGTGCGCCGATTCTGCGGGTTATCGGCTTATACAAGCCCGATGCGACGGTTTCGCCGCGACGCTTATGAGTCCGCTGCTCTAACCAACTGAGCTACCGGCCCGCGTGTGGTGATTATGGGGCGCCGGGCGGCACGATGCGACCGAAGCGGGGGCGGCTCTCAGGCCCGCTCAGCGGCGAGAGGGCATCGTCGGCGCGCGGCGCGCGGCTCACCTTGTCTGCACCGGCGAGCGCGGCCAGCTGATCTTCGGCGGCCGGCCGATGCACCAACCTGAGCTGCCGGCCGTCGTAGCGCTCGAACAGCACCGACGGCGCCTGCCGCGGAGCGCGGCGCCGCCCGAGGGTTCCGGCTGGCGGCGGAGGCGCCGGCGAGGGGCGCCCCCCGTCACGGTGATCGAAATCAGCGTCGATCGGGCGACGGTGCGGCCGGTGCTCGACTTCACCCGGATCGCCTTGACGTTTCTCGCCGGGCTGTTCGCCCTGTGGCGACTTGGCCGGCCGATCAACTGCCCGCGCCGATCGCGCCGATAGGCCGGGGACCGCGATCAGCCGGGGGCCAGACCGGGGCGTGGCGGTGGATCGGGCGCCGAGCGGCCCCGGGCGCCGAGCGGCCCCGCGGGCAGATCGACCGCCACCCAGAGGCCCGAGAGCACCGTCAGGACTCCGATCGTGGCGATCGTATCGGCAAAGCCGATCGCGTCGGCCAGGACCCCGACGGAGATGCCACCGACCACATAACCCATGTCGCGCCAGAAACGATAGGCACCGACGGCGTTTGCCCGCGCCACCGGAACGACCGTGTCCGAGACCGACGCGATCAGGGTCGGATAGACGAGCGCGGTCCCCACCCCGAGGCCGACCGCGGCAAGCGCCGCGAGGCCGACCGCCCCGCCCGAGGCGGCGAGCAACGCCAGGGCAACCCCCTGCAGGAGCATCCCGGCGACGATCAGCGGCCGCCGTCCGACCCGGTCGGAGTAGTGCCCGGTCCAGATCTGGCCGAGCCCCCAGACCGCCGGATAGAGGCCCGCGATCAGCCCGATCTGTCCGACGCTCGCTCCCTCAGCCGCGAGGAAGAGCGGGACCAGCCCCCAGGCGAGCGCGTCGTTGAGGTTGTTGACAAGCCCCGCCTGCGAACACGCCCGCAGAGCTGGGACTCGGTACGTGGCATCGCGAAGAGCGTCCCGCATCCGTGGCGTCGGCTTGCTCTCGTCAGGGTGCTCGCGCGCTTGCTCGAGAGCGACGTGAGCCTTGGTGTCGCGAATGAACAACGCCGAGATCAGCAGTCCAGCCAGGGCGACGGCCAGTCCGGAGACTACGAGTACATCACGACCCACGAACGGGCCAGCGAGCCAACCGCTCAACGCCGCCGCCACCGCGACGCCACCGTAGCCCGCGGCCTCGTTCAGGCCCAGCGCGAGCCCGCGCCTACGCGGGCCAACGAGATCGATCTTCATCACCACCGTCATCGACCAGGCCAGCCCCTGGTTGATCCCCAGGAGCACGTTTGCGGCGACGATCCAGCTCCACGCCGGCGCCACACCGATCAACAGCGGGACCGGCAGCGCGAAGGCCCAGCCGATGATCAACAGCCGACGGCGGCCGACCCGGTCGGCGAGTGCGCCGGCGCCGAGATTCGTGAACGCCTTCGCGGCCCCGAAGGACACGATGAAGGACAGCGCGGCCGCGCTCGAGCTGAGCCCGAACTGCTCCTCGCTGAGCAACGGCAGGGTCGAGCGCTCAAGGCCGACCATTGCCCCGACCAGGGCGTTGACCGCGACCAGCAGGCCGAACTGGGCGGCGTTCTCCCGCAGCCCGAGCTCGACCTGCAGGGCGCTCAAGCGACCGAGCTGCGGCGCCCTCCCGAGCGGTTAGCCGCAACCATCTCGGCCTGGAGCTCGGGCTTGGGCGGAATGTCGGCGACCAGGGCCTCGACGAAGGCCGGCTCGGAGTCAAACGCCAGGGCGGGGTTGTGGCGGCGCTCGAAGCCGATCGTCGAGGCCGGGTTTCCCGAGAGCCCGCGTCCGCAGACCGAGCCCGAGTAGTGGGCCGGATAGACGAGCAGGTGATCGGGCAGCACCAGCAGCCGATCGAACAGGGACCGGTACAGCGCCGCCGCCATCTCCTCGACCCCCCGCTCTGCTCCGGCGTGCAGATCGGGCCGCCCGGCGTCGCCGACCAGCAGTGCGTCCCCGGTGAGGATCATCCAGGGCTCCTCGCCGCGACGGTGGTCGGTGACCAGGTAGGAGTGATGCGCGCCCGCGTGACCCGGTGTTGCCACCGCTTGGATCACGGTGTTGCCGAGCTTCACGAGCTCGCCATCGGCGAGCTGGTGATGATCGAATCCAGCCCCGGAATCGGCAGGCAGGTAGGCAGTTGCCCCGGTCCGCTCAACCAGCTCCGGCAGGCCGGAGAAGTGGTCGGCCTGGACGTGGGTCTCGAGCACCGCGGTGATCCGCGAGCCCTGAGCCGCGGCCGCGGCGATGTACTCGTCGACGAGGTCCTCGTGGGGGTCGACGACTGCGAGCTCCCCAGCCGAGTTACAGCCGAAGACGTAGGACGCGCAGGCCGTTTCATCGTTGAGAATCTGGCGGAAGAACATTGGTCACGCTCCTTGTCTGTTGATCTCGGTTCGGTTCGTAACTGAAGACGGTGGCGCCGTCACCGCTTTGCCCTTGTTTGAGGCTTCCATCGTGATCTCCGTTGATCGATTGCGGGCTCGACCCTAGATCGAGGCAAGCGTCTTGCCTAGATCAAGTCGGCGATGGCTGGCATGCCCTCACGGCATGCGTGGACCGGCTGTTGGGTCCCCGCGTCGCGGCCGTCGGGAAGTTCAGTCGCAGCTGGAGCCGTTGACGCTGCATCCGCTCAGGCTGACGGCGCAGCAGTCGCCGAGCGTGGCGATGAAGGCTAACTCCGCCGGCGTCGAGTCACGATCGTCGGGCAGCAGCAGGTGGATCGAGCGGCTCATCGGCTCGCAACCCTCGATCGAGAAGCCGACGAGATCGCCCCGCTCCAGCTCGTCACTCACGACCAGCTCGCTGACGAAGCCGATTCCGAGCCCGGCCTGCACCGATCGCTTGATCGCCTCGTCGGAGTCGAGCTCCCAGCGGCTCGGCGGATGGTAGGCACAGGCAGCCATGAAGCGTTCGGCAACGGCTCGGGTGCTCGATCCTCGCTCCCGGATCAGCAGGGTCCAGCGCTCGAGCTCAGTCAGGGACGCTTTGCCCCGGCGCACCTCGATGCGGCCTGGTGACGCAATTCCGATCAGCCGGTCATCCAGGAACGGCTCCGCACGCACACCATCCGGCAGCTCAATGTCTCCGGCGATGCCCAGTGAGAGCTCACGCTTGGCGACGCGCTCGGCGACCCAGGCGCTGGAGCCGATCCCGATCTCGACCTTGACGCCCGGATGTCGATCGGCGAAGCACTGCAGGATCGAGGGCAGCACATAGGTGCCTGCGGTCGTTGAGGCGGCGAGCGTCAGCGTCCCGATCTCGGCTCCGCGCAGGGCACCGAGCTGCTCCTCCAAACCCTGCAGCGTGTCGAGGACGCGGGTCGCGTGGGCGACGACCAGGGCGCCGGCCTCGGTGACCTTGCTGGCGCGCCCGTTGCGCTCGACCAGCTTCTCGCCGGTCGCGGCCTCGAGCGTCTTCAGCTGCTTGGTCGCCGATGGCTGGCTGATCCGGCACTCCTCGGCGGCGGCCGAGATCGAGCCGCGCCGGTCGACCTCGACCAAGAGCCGCAGGCGGGCCGGATCGAGCGCATCAACTATGCCGGTAGGGAAAGCCATATATACGAGAACTCTTCTGGAAGGGTAGCTCGTGACGGGCTAGGTTGGCTGCTCTGTTGACCCCGAGACGAGGAGAAACGATGACCCGCTGGATGGACCGCAACCTCCAGACCCAGGGCTACGGCATGTCCGAGAAGCGATCGCGCGAGCTGCGGGTCGGCCTGCGCTTCCCGACCGGACTCTGTCTCGCCCTCGTGATGGTGGGTCTTGCGCTCCAGTCGGCCGTGCTGATTCTCGCCCTCGTTCCGATTGGTGCGCTGGCCGGATGGACGCCCAGACATCCTTTTGACTTGCTCTGGAACCACGGCCTTCGCCATCTCAGCGACGCCCCGGCGCTACCACCCAACCCGCAGCGACGCCGGCACGCGTTCAAGCTGGCAACCGTCTGGCTGCTGGCGGTCGGGCTGCTGTTCGCGATCGGCGCGAACGCGTTGGCGCTCGGACTGGGCGTGGTCCTCGTCGCGGTCTGTTCGTTGGTGACCACGATCAACTTCTGCGTTCCCTCCACCCTGCTCGCAGCCCGGGACCGCCTGCGCGGGCCCAAGCCGGCGACCCACTGATCGCCCGAGACCTGACCAGATAAACGACCCAACAGCAGACGAGAGGAACAGATCTGGCAACCGCGCTGAACACCGAGGAGCTCGAGGCCAAGGTCAAGACCATGTCCGACATGTCGCCGAGGAACCCGAGGGCAACTACCACTTCGAGACGGGCCGGGATCTGGCCGAGCATCTCGGCTACCCGCCGGAGCTGCTCGATCGCATCCCCGACGGCGCAATCGAGTCGTTCGCCGGGGTCGGCTACTTCTTCGGCCTCGCCGATCTGCGCGCCGGCGAATCCGTGGTCGACCTCGGCAGCGGATCCGGCCTGGACCTGTTCTTCGCCGCCAACCAGGTCGGATCGACCGGCAGGGTGATCGGCGTCGACTTCACGGTCGAGCAGCTCGACAAGGCTCGCCAACTGGCAACGGACGGTGCATACGACCAGGTCGAGCTGCGCGAGGGCCGGATCGAGGACCTCCCGGTCGACGACGCCAGTAGCGACTGCGTGATCTCGAACGGCGTGGTCAACCTCTCGCCGGAGAAGGATCGCGTCTTCGCTGAAGCGGCGCGCGTCCTGCGCCCCGGGGGACGCCTCGCGATCGCCGACATCGTCACCGAGCAGCAGCTCAAGGAGGCGATCACCTGCGACGCCAACCTCTGGGCTGCCTGCATCGGTGGCGCCGCCCAGGAGGACGCCTACCGCGCGGCACTCGAGGGCGCCGGACTGCAGGTCACCGAGGTCGTCGCGAACCCATACCGGTTCATCTCCGATCAGGCGCTCGGGGCGAGCGAGAAGTACGGCGTGAAGAGCGCCTCGATCCTCGCCGTCAAGGAGCAGCCATGCGAGGTCGCATTCACCGGGGCCAACCGTTCGCTCCGGGGGATGAGCGCCGTTGAGCTTGGTCGGGTAGCTGCGATCTGGCGCTACCCGGTCAAGTCGATGGCCGCGCAGGGCCTGGAGGAAGCCGACGTCTGATGGCACGGGATCGCCGGCGACCGCCGTTGGGCGTTCATCCGCGACGGCATGGGGAGCAGCGGCTTCCCTTGGCTGACCCTCCGCGAGCGCCCGGACATGCGTCCGCCGATTCTGCGGGTTATCGGCTTATACAAGCCCGATGCGACGGTTTCGCCGCGACGCTTATGAGTCCGCTGCTCTAACCAACTGAGCTACCGGCCCGCTCGGGGCCATTCTCACCGGTCGCGCGGTCGCAGGGGCGGGTGGCGTCGGCCATCGGATCCCTACGCTCTATGGCATGCTTCATAGTCGATGGCTGAAACGACGGTCCTCTCCCCTCGCGAGCGCATGATCCGCAGCACCGCGCTGCTGATCAGGGAGCGCGGTGCGCGGGCGACCAGCATCGGCGCCGTCCTGGAGCACAGCGGGGCGCCGCGGGGGTCGGTCTATCACCACTTTCCCGGCGGCCGGGAGCAGTTGCTCCAGGAAGCCACGGACTTTGCCGGTCGCTACATCGCCGGGCGGCTCGAGCAGGGCAGCGACGTTAGACCGCTGGGGGCGATCGACTCGCTGTTCGAGGAGTACCGCCAGGACCTGGTCGACAGCGACTTCCGGGCTGGCTGCCCGATCGTCGCGGTGGCGGTCGAGGCCGATCAGGGCGGCCCCGATCTGCATGAGCATGTGCTCGGCGCCTTCGACCGGTCGCGACGTGTGCTCGTGCGTCAGCTCTGCGATGCCGGCGTCGACGCCGAGCGCGCCGACCAGCTTGCGATGCTGCTGATCTCCGGGCTAGAGGGCGCGCTGGTGCTGAGCAGGGCCTACCGGGACCCGGCGCCGCTGGAGCGCATGCACGCCGAGCTCCGCGAGGGCGTCGAGGCCGAGATTGCCGATGCGAATCAACGAAGGGTGGACAGATGAGTGCCGAACAAGCCGAATGGACACCAACCGCCTGCATCCTCTGCGAGTGCAACTGCGGGGTCGAGGTCCAGCTCGACGGCCGTCACCTGAGCCGGATCCGCGGCGACAGGGCTCACCCCGGCAGCCGGGGCTACACCTGCAACAAGGCGATGCGGCTCGACCAATACCAGAACGGCACCCACCGGCTCACCTCTCCCCTGCGCCGCCGCGAAGACGGGAGCTTCGAGGAGATCGACTGGGACACCGCGATAGCTGAGATCGCCGGGGGACTGAGCGCTGTCAGCGAGGAGCACGGCGGCGAGTCGATCTTCTACTACGGCGGCGGCGGCCAGGGCAACCACCTCGGCGGCAGCTACAGCGGCGCCTTCCTGCGCGCGCTCGGGTCCCGCTACCGCTCCAGCGCCCTGGCCCAGGAGAAGACCGGCGAGGCCTGGGTGGAGCACGCGATGTACGGGGGCCACACGCGCGGCGAGTTCGAGCTGGCCGAGGTCTCGCTGTTTATCGGCAAGAACCCGTGGATGTCGCATGGCTTCCCGCGGGCCCGGATCGCGCTGCGCGAGATCGCCAAGGACCCGGAGCGCTCGATGATCGTGATCGACCCGGTGCTGACCGACACCGCGAAGCTCGCCGACTTCCACCTGCGCGTCCGCCCCGGCACCGACGCGTGGTGCCTGTCGGCGATGGTCGCCGTGCTGGTTCAGGAGGACCTGATCGACCACGCCTTCATCGACGAGCGGGTCAACGGCGCGGCGGGCGTGATCGAGAGCTTCGGCAACGTGGACATCGGGCGCTATGCAGGGCTCTGCGGGGTCGAGGAGAAGCTGATCCGAGCCGCGGCGCGGCGGATCGGCGCCGCCGCCAGCGTCTCGGCCTTCGAGGACCTGGGCGTGCAGCAGGCGCCGAACAGCACGCTCGTCTCCTACATCCAGCGAATGCTCTGGAT
>CAXMST010000158.1:0-14897 GCA_964196325.1 uncultured Acidimicrobiia bacterium | reverse complement strand
GATGCTGTTCGCGCAGAACCTGATCCTGATGGGAATCTTCTTCACGATCCCCCTCTACCTGCAGATCGTGCTCGGCCTCGATGCGCTCGAGACCGGCGTGCGGATGCTCCCGGCCTCCATCGGGCTGTTCGTTGCGGCCCTACTCGGCTCGCGGCTCTCAACCCGGTTCCCGGCGCGACCGCTGGTCCGTACCGGCCTCGCGATCACGTTCGTCGCGGCGTTGATGCTGCTGGAGACGATCGAGCCGGAGCTCGACAACGGCTCGTTCCTCGCGGCGATGGCCGTTCTCGGCGTCGGGATGGGGCTGGTGGTCTCACAACTCGGCAACGTCGTGCAGTCGGCGGTCGGAGACCGTGACCGCAGCGAGGCGGGCGGGCTGCAGGGCACTGCCCAGCAGCTGGGCTCGTCGCTGGGGACGGCGCTGCTCGGGGCCGTCGTGATCTCCGGCCTACTGGTCGCGTTCTCCAACAACGTCGAATCGGACCCGAGGATCCCGGACGAGGTCAAGCAGGAGGTCCAGGTGACGATCAGCGCCGGCGGCAGCTTCGTGGCCGCCGACGTGGTCCGCGACGGCGCGACCGAGGCCGGGATCGAGGAGCAGACGGTCGACGCGATCGTCGACGGCTACCAGGACGCCCAGCTGATCGCACTGAAGACGGCCTTCCTGTTCGCCGCGCTGATCACCCTGGCCGCACTGCTGACAACCCGGCGGCTGCCGACGAAGCGATTCGACGAGCTGGAGTCGGGCCCGGACCCCCCGGCTCCCGAGCCGGGAGCGACCGCCGGCCCAGCCCGCTAACGGCTAGGCAATCGAAGCTCCGGGGGTGGGACTCGAACCCACACGTCCTTTCGGACACTTGATTAACAGTCAAGCGCGGCTGCCAATTTCGCCACCCCGGATTGATGAATTGGGGTTCGCCTGACGGCTGACCCTCTTGGTGGGGGCGCACTTTAGGGCAACGGGGTTGCGCCAGCCTCGACTTCTGCGTGGCAGTTGGCACAGAGCAAGACGCACTTGGCCGCTTCGACCCGCGCCGCGTTGAGCGCTCGCGTTACGCCCTCCCCGGCAAGCGCGAAGCGTTTCTCGCTCGGGTCGCGGTGGTGGAACTGAAGTGCCCCGATATGGCGGTCGTAGCCGCAGACGATGCAGCGGCCGCCGGCCTCCTGCACCAGCAGCTCCTTCATCCGTCGCCTTCGACGTGTGACCGATTCGGCGGCGCACTTCCGGCACCGATAGCTACCGTCGGCGCGCCGCACGTGTCGACTCAGACCGTGCCTCGGGCAGTCCTGCTCTGCATCAGGCGAGCCGGCCTGGCGAGGAGCCCTCACCCGGCATCGACGGGCAACGGCTTGGGACGTGCTGAGTCCGTGGCGGCGCAGCCACAGCTGGGCGGTCTTGGTCGTGACGCCGAGCCGCCCGGCTATCTCTCGGATCGAGAGGCCATCGGCGACCAGGGGCTCAAGCTGACTGCGTTCGAGCGGCATCGATCGAGACTCTGCCGATCCGGCCGGATGGCAAACCGAACACATGTTCGTCCTCAACCCGCTCGTTCTACGTCCCCGAGCGCCTCGCGATCGCGTCGGCGATCTTGGCGCGCTCGCGGCCGAGTTCCACACCCCGCGCCGGCTCGGCGTCGCCCTCCCGGCGCAGACGGGCGATCTCGCGGTCGATCCGGGATCGTTCGATCATCAGCCAGGAGAGCTCGAGCGCCTCCTCCGGCGCCGGCTCGGCTTCAGCCTGCATGGCAAGCCGGTTGACCTCGCCGAACAGCGGCTCCTGATCCCGCGGAAGCCCGTCGAGCGGATCGGCCAGATGCTCCTTGAGCCATGGCAGGACGACGCGCGCGCCCGCGCCAACCAGATGCTCCTCCTCCAGTTGCGCAAGGTAGCCCGCGCCGGGCCCAGGCCTGGCGATGCACATCGCGAGGAAGGCCGCCTCGCGGCGCTCCTCGACCGTCTTCGTCCGACTGACCGGGGGCCGGGTTGCCCCGTCCGCGGCCTGATCGCCGGTTGGCTGCGGCCGCGGGGCGGCAGGCGCCGCCGGCGACGGTGCGCCGCTGAGCCGGCGGCCGATCATCGCCGGATCCGTGTTGAGCGTATCTGCGATCTCGGAGACCAGCGCCTGGCGGGTGATCGTCTCCCCCATTGCCCTCAGTACCGGAACCACCTCGTCGAGGCCGGCGTCGCGGCCCGCCGGGGTGCCCAGATCGGCGTCAGCGAGGATCGCCCGGGCGTGAAAGACGGGCAGGTCTACGGCCTCGGACAGCAGCCGGCGAAAGCGCTCCTCACGCTCATCCCCCCGCCCGCCGGGCTGCGCGGCGAGCATCTCGGCGGGATCCTCGCCCTCGGGCATCGCGACGACCAGCAGCCGCAGCTTCCCGCTTGCTGCAACCCGCTGGGCCCGCAGCATCGCCTCCCTGCCGGCTCGATCGGCATCGAGGGCGAGCACCACTTCGCCGGCGTGGGCACTCAAGAGTTTCAGCTGCTCCGCGGTGATCGCCGTGCCCATCACGGCGACCGCTTCCTCGATCCCCGCCTGGTGCAGTGCGAGCACATCGGTGTAGCCCTCGACAACGACGGCCCGACCCGAGCGCGCGATCGGTCCTCTGGCGCGGTCGATCCCATAGAGGGTGCGGCTCTTGTGGTACAGCTCGCCCTCGGCCGAGTTCTTGTACTTGGGCCGCTGATCGGGCGTGGTCGCACGAGCGCCGAAGCCGACCGTGCGCCCACGCAGATCGCGGACAGGAAAAGTGATCCTGGCCCGGAAGGCATCGTAGAACCCGCCCTTCTGGCCGGCCTGGATCAGCCCGACACCGCGTAATTCATCGAGGGAGAAGCCGGCGCGCTGGCCGCGGATCACGAGCGAGTCCCAGGCGCTGGGAGCGAAGCCGACCCCGAAGGCACGCAGGATCTCCTCGCCGAGACCGCGCTCGGCCAGGTAGGCCCGGGCCTTCCCGGCCTTCGGGTGCTCCCACAGGTAGGACTCGTAGAAGGCCGCCGCGCGCTCGAGCGCCTCGCCGAGGCGGCCGCGGTGCCTGCGGCGGGCCTCGGCCTGGGGATCCTCCTGCTCACGCTCGACCTCGACGCCGTAGCGATCGGCAAGCGCCTCCACGGCGTCGGGGAAGGCGAGCCCCTCCTTCTCCTGCATGAACTTGATCGTGTCGCCGCCGGCCTCGCAGCCGAAGCAGTAGTAGAAGCCCTCAGCCGGCTTGACCGAGAACGAGGGCGTTCGCTCCTCATGGAAGGGGCAGAGCCCGACGAAGCGCTCGCCTTGGCGGCGCAGATCGGTGTGGGCGCTGACGATCTCGACGATGTCGGCTGCCTCCCGGACCCGCTCGATCGTGTCGCCTGTGAACAGGCTCACAGCCTCGACTCCTCCGGTAGGGCGATCGTGCGGAACGCGTTAATGCAGAAGCGGTCGGTCATCCCGGCGACGTAATCGATCACGCGCTGGCTCTCGTCGTCGCTCGAGCTGGAGCTGCGCGGGATCTGATCGGGGTTGGCGAGATAGTGGTCGAGCAGCGCCGTCAGGGTGAGCTGCACCCGCTGGTGCTCGGAGCGGGCGGCGGGGCCGAGGTAGACGCGGTCGAACATGAACTTTCGCAACCTCAGCATGTAGCCGCCGATCTCATCGCTCTGAACGATGTCGTCGCCACCCTCCGAGCTCGCGACGATGTCGCTGACCAAGGTCTCGATCCGGGCCGAGCCGGTGTTCCCCAGTGGCTCGATCAGCTCGGCGGGCAGGTCTGCCTCATCAAGGATCCCCGCCCTCACGGCGTCGTCGATGTCGTGGTTGATGTAGGCGACGCGATCGACCAGACGCACGATCCGGCCCTCGAGCGTCTGCGGCTTGACCGGGCCCGTGTGATGGAGGATCCCGTCGCGGACCGGCTCGCTCAGGTTCAGGCCGTCGCCCTCACGCTCGATCACCTCGACCACCCGGAGCGAGTGCTCGTTGTGGCGGAAGCCCTCGCCCCCGCGTGCGCGGATCGCCTCGTCGATCACCTCCTCGCCGATGTGGCCGAAGGGGGGGTGGCCAAGGTCGTGCCCGTAGCCGACGGCCTCGGTCAGATCCTCGTTCAGCCGCAGCGCCCGGGCCACGTTGCGGGCGATCCCGGTGACCTCCAGAGTGTGGGTCATGCGCGTGCGGTAGTGATCGCCCTCGGGGGCGATGAACACCTGGGTCTTGTGCTTGAGGCGTCGGAACGCCTTCGAGTGCACGATCCGATCGCGGTCGCGCTGGAACGGGGTCCGGTGGGGGCTGTCGGGCTCGGGGAGGACCCGGTCGGCAGGGTAGGACCGGGTCGCCGACGGGGCGAGCACCCGCTCCTCCTCGACCCTGATCCGCGCTTCGAAGCTCTCGTCGCTCACCCACCCAGGATATGACCAGCGGGAAGTGGCGCCTGGCTGGCTCAGCCCGTGTCGAACCTCGCCCCGAGCACGGTCACCATCGCCAGGAAGGCCGCGCCGACAAGGGCGAAGACGATGCTGAAGAAGAGCGCGGTGTGGCCGTCGTCGATCCGGCCCTGTAGCCGCGAGCCGATCTGGGCGCCGACGATCGCGCCCGGGACCGCCCAGACGACCAGGTTCCAGGGCGTTGCTCCAAGGCCCCCATCGATCGTGAGCTGGACGAGATGGGTCAGGGCGGTGCCGACCACGGTGCCGGCGACGACCACGGTCGAGGTTGCGGCGGCGACCGCCAACGGCAGCTTCATCCGCCCGACCAGATTCGGCATCGTTGCCTCGCCGACCCCGGTCGAGACCAGCCCGGCCAGCAGCGCCCCGGCGCCGCTCAACCCGCGGGCGCTGTCGACCCCATGTACGAAGTAGGTGAAGCGGCGGCCATCGGAGGCGACCAGCTCGCGGGGACCCTCCACCCCACCGTCCTCGGCGTCGCCGGCCTCGGGCGATCCGCCGGCCATCGCGGCCATCGGGCTGCGATCGCGGATCCTCTGGTACTCCAGGAACAGCACCACCGCGACAGCGAACATCACCAGCGCGTAGATCGCCTTGAGCAGATCGGCTGGGGCCTGCTTGGCGAGGATCGCACCGAGGACTCCGAGGGGGACGGTGACCACCAGCAGGGCCCGGACCAACCCCCAGTCGGGCAGCCTCCGGCGCCAGTAGCCGACCACCCCCGAGCCAAAGCCGAATGTCTCCAGGAACAGGGCCAGCGCGATCGCCTGCACGGCGGCCAGGGTGGGCACGTCGAGCAGCGGGAAGCCGATCAGAAACAGTGGGGTCAACAGGGCCGCGCCGCTGATCCCGCTGAACATCGCGACCGACGCGATCGCGACGCAAGCGGGCAGCATGAACCAATAGACGGTCCAGTCCATAAGGACTTGGACCCGCCTGCGCCGAGAACGATCCACCCACTCGGGGGGCGGGGGAAGCTAGGCGGTGGCGCGCAGCTGCACGTGGGCGTGGTGGGCGAGCAACTCGCCGATCGCACGCTCCACCTGGCGCAGGTCGGCCGCCTCGGCGGCCGGCAGTTCGGCCAGCGGCCGCCCCAACGCCGCCACCATGAACTCGTGCGCCCGCTGAGAGAGAGGGAAGCCGCCGCCCTCACATGAGGCGCAGACCACACCGCCGGCCGCGCCCGAGAAGGCCGTGATCCGATCGGCGCCGCCGCAGCGAGCGCAGGAGCCGAGCTCAGGGGCGAAGCCGGCGGCCAGCGCGAGCTTGATCCGGAAGGCGAGCCCGACAACCCGGGGGCTCACGGACGCCGCCTCCCCCCCTTCACGGCCATCCCCAGACCTACTGTCGAGCAGAGACAGGTAGCGGCAGAGCAGGTTGTACGCCGGTCGGTTGGGCTCGTTGGAATCGAGCAGTCGCAGCATCGCGTCGCAGGCCCGGGCCGCGGCGTCGATCGCCGGGCCGCTCGAGCGCAGGCCGCCGTAGCCGTCGAGGGTCGAGGCCCCTGTCACCGTGAGTAGCTCGGAGCGCCCCTCGTGCAGGATCAGGTCGAGTCGGAAGAAGGGCTCGAGCCGGCCGCCAAAGCGCGAGCGCGGGCGCCGTGAGCCCTTCGCGATCGCGTTGACCCGGCCCCGCTGGGCCGTATAGAGATGGAGGATCCGGTCCGCCTCTCCGTAGCGGATGCTGCGCAGAACCACACCCTCTGTCTTGACGCTGCCGGTCACCCTCGGATGATGAACGAGGGCGCGGACGCGGATGAGGAAAGAGGGTGCAGACGGTGCCGGAGGCGCGGGTCGGATTGGGCTCAGCCTGGGTTGGCGGCACGGATCGCGTCTCGGATTGCCGCGGCGGTGACGGTGGCCGCCAGGGTCCCGGCGGTCAGCACTCGCCAGGAGTGGCGCGGACCGGGCCGCTCGGGGTCTCCGGAGGCGAGGCAGAAGACGATGTCGCCGTCGAACGGGGTGAAGACGGGATCGATCGCCCGGGCGATCCCCGCGGAGGCCATGCGAGCCAGTTTGTTGGCCCCGAGCTTGTCGAGCTCCGCGTCGGTCATCACGCAGACGAGGGTGGTGCTCTCACGGGACTCCGCGCTCGCCCACTCCGGCGGGCCCTCCAGGGAGGCGATCAACTCGGCGCTACGCCTGCTGCGGCCGTCCTCCCCGCGGGGCTCGGCCAGGGCGCTTCCGTCGGCCTCGATCACATCGCCCGTCGCGTTGACGACGGCCAGCGCGGCGACGGTGTGGCCGCTCCCGAGCCGGCCCGCCGCGTAGCCGACTCCGCCGGGCGTGGCCCGCTCGCGACCCATCGCCTTGGCCACCGCCGCACCGGTGCCGGCTCCGACCCGCCCACGCTCGGGCACCCCGACCCGCGCCGCCTCACACGCGGCGAAGCCCTGCTCGGGTCCGGGTCGAACGCTGCCGTCACCCGCCATCAGGTCGTAGATCACCGCGGTGGGAACGAGCGGGACCAGCCCACCTGGGGTCTGGTAGCCGCGCCCTTGCTGCTCACACCAGCGCGCCACCCCGTCGGCCGCCGCGAGGCCGAAGGCGCTGCCGCCGGTGAGCAGGACCGCCGTCGCCTCCTGGGCGTTCGCCAACGGGGAGACGACCTCCGTCTCACGGGACCCGGGCCCACCACCGCGAACGTCAACGCCGCAAGACGCCCCCGCCGGCGGCAGGATCACCGTGCAGCCGGTCTCCGCCTGCGGGTCACTCCAGTGGCCGATCGTGAAGCCCTCGGGTGGGGACAGCGGCTCGCTCACCGGCTCCCTCCCTGCGGCCGCTTCCGTCGCCGACGCCGTCGCAGGCGCGTCTGGCAGTTGCGGCAGAAGTAGGTCGAGCGGCCGCCAACCACGATCCGCAAGATCGACTCTCCGCAGCGCGGGCAGGCCTCACCCTCGCGGGTGTGCACGAGGAACTCGTCCTGCATCGAGCCGCGCTCCCCGCGGGCATCTCGATAGTCGTCGATCGAGGAGCCCCCCTGCTCGATCCCGAGCTCGAGCGCCTCGACGATCCCGTCCCGGAGCTCGCCCCAGTGCTCGGGCCGCATCGAGCCGGCCGGGGAGAGCGGGTGCAGCCGGGCCCGGAACAGAGCCTCATCCGCGTAGATATTGCCGATCCCGGCGATCCGCCTCTGGTCGAGCAGGAAGGACTTCAGTGGAGCGGTGCGCTCGGCCGCGAGCTCGCCGATCAGCTCGGGCGTCAGCTCGCCGGAGAGCGGCTCCACCCCGAGACGCTGATCCAGGTAGGGCGCCAGGGCGCCGGGCTCGAGGACGCTGCCATGGCCGAAGCGGCGCGAGTCGATGAACCTCATGCTGCGCCCGTCGTCGAGCCGGAGCTCGGCTCGCAGGTGCCTGTCCTCGTCGTCACTTCCCTCGTAGAGTCGCTCGCCGCCGAGCAGCCGGCCGCCGATCACGACGTTGCCGGTCATCCGCAGATGCATGACCAAGGTCGCGCCGTCGTCGAGGCCGACGAGGATGTATTTGCCGCGACGCCCGACCGAGTCGATCGTGCGCCCGCCCAGACGTCGCGCGACCTTCGCCGGAGCGTCCGGTCGCGACCAGCGCGGATCAAGGATCTCGACGCTCTCGATCCGGCGGCCGACCAGCTCCGGCTCGAGCTGGCGACAGATGGTCTCGACCTCGGGGAGCTCGGGCACGAACCCCCTTCTACAGCAGCGGCCGCCTCCAGGAGCGCCGGCTCAGCCCGAAGCGCCCGCCCGTGCCGCCTCGTCCGCCCGACGAGCGCTGCGCGCCCTGGGGTGGCTCTCGAAGTAGACCTCCTTGATCCCGTCGACCGAGAGGTGCGTGTAGATCTGGGTGGTGGCGACATCGGCGTGGCCGAGCATCTCCTGGACCGAGCGCAGATCGCACCCGCCCGAGAGCAGGTGGGTGGCGAAGCTGTGCCGCAAGGTGTGCGGGCTCATCTTCTCGCCGAGGCCGACATGGTTGGCCCGACCGCGGATGATCTTGTAGAGCCCCTGGCGCGTCAGGGTGCCCCCGCGTTGGTTCAGGAATAGGCCGCGCGTGTCGACCCCGCGCCCGTTGACCAGAGCCGGCCTGCCGTCGCGCAGGTAACGCTTCAGCGCCGCCACGGCCTCGCGGCCGACCGGCACGAGCCGCTCCTTGGAGCCCTTCCCGTAGGCGCGCAGGAAGCCGCGCTCGGAGTTGACCGAGCCGACCTCCAGGCCGACCGTCTCGGAGGCCCGCAGCCCGCAGCCATACATGACCTCGAGGATCGCGCGATCGCGCAGCTCCGGCGGCTCGGCTCCGGCGACGCTCTCGAGCAGCAGCTTGACCTCCGAGTAGCCGAGCACCCGCGGCAGCGTCTTGTCCTTCGGCGGCGGCCGCAGGTTTGCGGTGGGATCGCCTTCGAGCAGCTCCGCGCGCCTCAGGTGGCGGTAGAAGGAGCGCAGGCAAGCGGTCTTGCGATTCAAGGTCGCCGCGGACGCCGGCGGCCGCTCTGCCCCCCTCGCGAGGTCGGCGAGAAAGTCCGCGAGGTCAGCGGGCTCGACCTCGGTGGCGTCGAGCTCACGCGCGCCGAGAAAGCTCCCGAACTGGAGTAGGTCGGTGCGGTAGGCAGTCAGCGTGTTGCGGGCAAGGCCGCGTTCGAACTCGAGGTAGGCGAGGAAGTCCAGCAGCAGCGATTCGAACTGGGCGCCGACCTCGGCGGGTTGGATCGACTGCTCGGCGGCCACGATCATCGATTCCGGGCCGGGCCGCTGGCCCCTCCCCGTGCAATGGCCCGTGCGTGGCTCAGGCGTGCTCGGGCTGGGTCGGGAGACGTCCCAGCGCGGCACCCGCAGCCAGGGGCGCGGCGAAGAAGAGCCGGTCCCGCTCGAGGTCACGGCCCATCGTCCGCCGCGGTAGTCCGCTGGCGGCGTAGGCCTCGAGGTCGGCGCTCTCGACCAGCTCCCGATGGCGCTCGCCGCAAGCGGCCCGGAGCGCTCCGGGCTCGCGATCCTCGGGCCACAGCTCCTCCAGTTCCGAGGGGACGGCAACGCCAACCCCCGACAGCAGCAGGCCGAGCACCGAGCGCGTGTGGTGGCTGAGGCCTCGATGCCGCGGGCGTGGGTCGGAGCTCGACAAGCGCGGCGAGAGCATCGTGGGCAGCCCCAGCGCCAGGGCCGAGTGGGCGCTCTCCAGAGCGGCCATACCCCCGTGGCCGTAGCGGCTCGCGGAGCCGAGGATGCCGGGACCGGGACCGACGATCGCGACGTCCCACCCACGTGCCTCGGCCGCCGCGTGCAGCGCTCCCGGCACGCTGATCGCCTCGAGCCCGCCGCCATAGCAGGGCGCGACCGAGATCACCTCGTCCAACAGACCGCGCTCGCGGAGTTGGTCGAAATCGCCGGATAAGGCATCTGGAAGCGCCCCGCCGGAGCTCTGGACGAAGCCGACCTTCGCCGCGGGGCGGCGCTCGGACAGTGCCCACGCGGCCGGCGCCAGGTGCCCGTGGAGGGGCAGGACCAGCACCGGCGGATGCCGATCGAGCGGCGCGCGATCGGCCTCGGCTCCGGCCTGCCCATCCGGTTCGACGGGCTCAACGGGCTCAACGGGCTGGACCGGATGCTGAAGCGATGTGTAGTTCAGCTTCATCACGTGCGCCCCCTCGGGACCAGCGCCGCCCTGCAAACCCCGGGTCAAGTTGACGTGGACGATGTCGAAGCCGCCCGAGCCGAGCCCGAGATCGAGGGCGGCCGTGTTGACGACGACCTCGTCGCCAAGCTCGCAGACGCCGACCAGGCCCTGGTCGGCCCAGGCGGGGCGACGCTCACCCGCGATCTCGACCTGCAGCGGCTCGGTCGAGGCGACGCGCCCGCGCCGCAGCTTCAGCACCGGCCGGCCGCCTCCTCCACAGCGTCCAAGCAGACTGCCAGCATCCGATCCAGCTCGGCCTTCGCGACGCTCTCGTCGGCGGTGTGGTTGGCCTCGGTCCCGTTCGCCAGCAGCAGCGCCTCGAAGCCGTGCAGGCGGAAGGCGTTGGCGTCGCTTCCGCCACCGGTGATCACCTCGACCGGCTCGATCCCGTTGCGCTGCAGCGCGGCCCGCGCGACCGCGACGGCGGGCTCGTCCGGCTCGACCCGGTAGCCGCGGAACAGCTCCGAGACATCGACGTCGACGTCGCAGTGGTGCTCGCCGGCCGCCCACTGACAGGCCTCGATCATCTCGATCGCCACCTGCTCGGCCCGGCCCGGCTCGACGCCCCGAGCCTCGGCCGTCAGCCGGCAGGATCCGGCGACGACGTTCGGGGCGGTGCCGCCCTCGATCACCCCCACGTTCGCCGTGGTCTCAAGGTCGAGCCGACCCAGCTTCATCGCCGCCACGGCGGCGGCGGCGGCCTCGATCGCGTTGTGCCCGGCCTCGGGCTCGAGGCCCGCGTGCGCCTCGACCCCGGTGAAGTCGGCGACCAACTTCTTGTAGGTCGGGGCCGCGACGATCAGCTCGCCGATCGGCGTCGCCTGATCGAGGACAAAGCCGAAGCTGGAGCGCAGCTCGCTGACGTCGAAGGCATGAGCGCCCCGCAGGCCCTGCTCCTCGGCGGCCGTGAACAGCAGCTCGACCCCGACCGCCAGCGCATCACCTTCGCAATAGCGGGCGGCCATCTCCATCAGCACGGTCACGGCGGCCTTGTTGTCGGCACCAAGGATCGTCGCGCCGGCGCTGCGGAAGGTGCCCTCGTCGTCGACGACCTCGATCGGGGTGGAGTGGGGAACCGTGTCGAGGTGGGCGCAGAACAGGACCCAGCCCTCGCCCCGGCCCGGGATCCGGGCGAGCACGTTCCCCGCACCCGCCCGGGCGGGCTCGGCAGCATCGTCCTCGCGTGGATCGAGGCCGAGCTGCTGCAGCTCCGAGCTGACCTCATCGGTCACGGCCCGCTCGTCCCCGGTGATGCTCGGAATCTCACAGAGGCGAATGAACCGCTCGTACATCCTCTCGTTCACGGGAGGGAATCTAGATGAATGATCCGCGAAGCCCGGCGCTGGCTCAGCGCTCGATCGTGCGGCGCCCGCGACCCCGGTGCCAGGAATCGATCACGAGCTTGTCTCCGGCCTCGTTCAGCCCGGTCCAGACCAACTCGCCGACACCGAGCCGGAAGAGGTGCATCTCGTCGATCTTGGGCTCCGACTGCTGGGCCTCGGCCGAGGCCTCGGCCATCACCTTCTCCAAGACAGCCTGGTCGAAGACCTCCTCGGCTGCGCCCGCGAGCTTCGCGTCGCCGCTCCAGGCGGGCGGGTCCTTGGAGCCGCTATGGACCGCGTAGCGCGAGTCACGCTGGAGATCGCGGGCCTTCAGCGCCCCCGGCATACTCCCGAACCAGACGTCACCGTCGGCGAAGATCAACTCGATCCCGCTGATCCGGGGCGAGCCGTCGCGGCGCAGCGTCGCAAGCGTCTTGTGAACATGCGCGTCAAAGCAAGCCATAGTCTGCGCGGCCAACGCTGGCTCACCGGCCTCGATCTCCGTCCAGTCAGCGATCGCGGGTGCGCCCTCAGGAGCGTCGGGAAACGCTGATCTCCTCAACGTCGGCCCCGGCCTCGCGCTCGGCGCCGTCGCCGCTCTCTTCGTGCTCTCGGTCGCCACGCTCCGCGGCACGCTCTGCGGCGGCGCCGACGAACTCGCGGAACAACGGCTCGGGGTCAGTCGGTCGCGAGTTGAACTCGGGGTGGAACTGGGAGGCCACGAAGAATGGGTGGTCCGGCAACTCGATGATCTCGACCAGGCGCTCGTCCGGCGAGGTGCCGCTGATCACGAGCCCGTCGTCCTCGAGCCGCCGGCGCAGCATGTTGTTGACCTCGTAGCGATGTCTGTGGCGCTTGTAGATCACGCCCTCACCCCCGTAGATCTCGCGCGCCTTCCCGCGCTCATGCAGCTTCACCGGGTCGGCGCCCAGCCGCATCGTCCCGCCCAGGTCGGAGACCTCCTTCTGCTCGGGCAGCAGATCGATCACCGGGTAGGG
This sequence comes from uncultured Acidimicrobiia bacterium, assembly GCA_964196325.1. Lineage (GTDB taxonomy): Bacteria > Actinomycetota > Thermoleophilia > Solirubrobacterales > 70-9 > CAXMST01. The sequence continues at coordinate 2,523 of CAXMST010000158.1, read as the reverse complement.
GGTCTCGGGGTCGAACTCCGCCGAGTTGGCACCGTCCATGTCGCTGACATGCCGGGCGTAGTCGACCACGGCTATCTGCATCCCCAAGCAGATCCCCAAGTACGGAACGCCGGCCTCGCGAGCGACCCGGCAGGCCGCGACCTTGCCCTCGATACCGCGCTCGCCGAAGCCGCCCGGAATCAGGATTCCGTCGACACCCTGCAAAGCTTCCGCGTCCAGCTCCTCGGAGCTGACCATATCGACCTCGACGTTGACGCCGTGGTGGTAGCCGCCATGGGTCAGCGCCTCGATCACCGACTTGTAGGCATCCTTGAGCGCGACGTACTTGCCGACCAGAGCGATCCTGACGGTGCGCTCCGCGGCGTCGGCGCGACGGCAGAGTTCCTCCCAGTCGGCCAGGTCAGAGGCGGACGCCTCGAGGCCGAAGTGGTCGAGGATCAGGTCGTCGACGCCTTCGGCCCGGAATACGAGCGGCACCTTGTAGGTGTTGTCGACGTCGCGAGCGCTGATCACCGCCTCCTCGGGGAGCGAGGCAAAGAGCGCGATCTTGCGGCGAATCTCCCGATCCAGCCCGCCCTCGGAACGGCAAAGCACAGCGTGGGGCTGGATCCCGATGCGTCGCAGCTCGTTCACCGAATGCTGGGTCGGCTTGGTCTTCAGCTCGCCCGCGTGGCCCACGTAGGGAACCAGCGTCAGGTGCATGAACATCGCCCGTTTGGGGCCGAGGTCGGTGTACAGCTGGCGGATCGCCTCGAGGAACGGAAGCGACTCGATGTCCCCGACGGTGCCGCCGATCTCGGTGATCACGAAATCGACGCTCTGCGCCTCGGCCACGATCAGGATCCGCTGCTTGATCTCGTCGGTGATGTGCGGGATCACCTGCACAGTTCCACCGAGGTAGTCACCGCGGCGCTCCCTGCGGATCACGCTGTTGTAGACCGCCCCGGCGGTCACGTTCGAGGCCCGCGAGGTGTTCTCACCGGTGTAGCGCTCGTAGTGGCCGAGGTCGAGGTCGGCCTCGGCTCCGTCCTCGGTGACGAAGACCTCGCCATGCTGGAACGGGCTCATCGTGCCGGGGTCGACGTTGATATATGGATCGAACTTCTGCAGCTGGACCCGGAAGCCCCGGCTGACCAGCAGCCGCCCGATCGAGGCGGAGGCGATGCCCTTGCCGAGGGAGGAGACGACGCCACCCGTGATGAACAGGAAACGGGTCTCTCCGGCTGGGGTTCGGGTGCTCATCGGCCGTCGCCGAGTGTAGAGCGCGGGCTGGCGGAAGCGGCCCCAATCCGCCGGGGCGCACTTCGCAAGGCCGCGATTTGCGGGCTCCTTTTCAGACGGGTCGCCCGAGTCGATCGAGGGCGCGCAGGACCCCGTTCCTCTCGATCGTCGCGGAGATCGAGCGGAACTCGCCATATACCGTCAGCAGGGCGATCAACGCCAGCGCGATCAGGCGGGCCTCGTCACCGAGGGTGACGAGCAGCGAGACGCCGGCCAGGGCGCCAACCAGGTTCGCCCCGGCGTCGCCGAGCATCGCCCGCTCCCGCAGGGTCAGGGCCGCGCCGATCAGAACCGGTCCGATGAAGATGCCGAGCAGCTGCAGCGGGTAGCCGCTCCAGGCGCCTAGGCAGAGCCCGGCGAGCAGCAGCGCAAAGGCCTTCTCGACCCGTCCCGGACGCAGGTCGAGCAGGTTGAACAGGTTCGTCGCCAACAGCAGCAGCGCCAGATCCGCGATGTAGTCCAGCGACTCGCGCCCACGACCGGAGACCGCATAGGCCGCGAGCGCGAAGGCGCCCACCGCCTTGATCGCCCCGGTCGAGAAACGGCCGGACAGTACCGCTCCGGCGTGGCCACGCCAACCCCGAGGGGCATCGCGATCATGCCCCCGGCCGAGCATGTCGTCGAGCAGGCCGAGCAGCGCGATCCCGAGCACGTAGCCGAACCAACGGCGCAGCTCCGGCTCGAGCAGGTCGAGATCCGCCCGGTCGTCGAGGACCGCCAGCGGCGCCAAGGCGAGTAGCGCCACCGAGACGAGCAGCGCCCCGAGCGGAAAGGCCAGCGTCCGTCCGCGCCAGTTCTCATGGGTGAGCCCGGTGCCGACCATGTCCTCGGCCCAGCGCGGCAGTAGTACCAACGCCAGCGCCAGGGAGAGGCCCAGGCCGATCAGGGTCACGGGCCGATCAGCTCCCCGGAGGTCGGCGTGATCAGCTCCGGGAGGAAGCTGTCAGCGCCCTCCTTGACCCCGTAGTCGCCGCCCGCGCCGAGCAGGGAGAAGACGAGCGAGCCCTGGCCCGCAACCAGGTCGAGATGGTCGACGGTCGCGATCCCCGCCTCGCTGAACGGGGCCAGGGTGCTCGGGTCTGTCCCCGTTCGCTCCACGGCGACCGCCGCCGAGGCGCTACCCGCGGCCCCTTCCAGCATTCCGTTCACGAGCGCCTCGCTGTCCTCCTGCTGCTCCGGCTCGAGCTCCTCGGGGATGCCGCCGGCAAAGATCACCCGGTCCACAGACTCGAGCTCGCCGCT
>CAXMST010000157.1:0-4217 GCA_964196325.1 uncultured Acidimicrobiia bacterium | reverse complement strand
CCTCGCGACTACAAGATCCGGGGCTACACGGTGGTCCAGTCACCGAACCCACCGCTGTGGGTCGCCTTGGCCGGCCTGGTCGTTGCGATCATCGCAAGCGGCACGCTCGAGGACGTCGGTCGCGCCGTCTTCTACGTCGGCTTCACCGCCTGGGCCTACGAGGAGTTGGCCGACGGCGTCAACGGCTGGCGCCGCAGCCTCGGGGCCGCGGCGCTGATCCTGATCGTGATCGGGCTGGCACGGGCCTTCAGCTGAGCGCCCGGCCTCGCGCTCAGCTTTCCAGCAGGGGCTCGACCGCGTCCGGCGGTCGTCCGAGCGCGCCGCGCCCGTCGTCGGTGAGCACCACCGGCCGCTCGATCAACCGCGGGTTGGCGCTGAGGATCGCGAGCCACTCCTGGCGCCCGTCCTCGTCCCGGGGGATCTCCCCCAGGCCCAGCTCCGCGGCCAGCGGCTCGCCGAGGCGGGCCAGCTCCCAGGGCTCGAGCCCGAGTGCATCGAGCGCCGCCTCGAGCTGGTCGGGGCTTGGCGGATCGTCGAGGTAGCGCCGCACCCGCGGCTCGATTCCCGCCGCCTCGATCAGGGCCAGGGTCTGGCGGCTCTTGCTGCAGCGTGGGTTGTGCCAGATCTCGAGGTTCATCGGGCCGACCGAATCCTACGGCGCTCCGCGAACTACACTGGCCGCGACTTTCGGGAAGGGAGCGGCGATGAAACGGATTCGACGGGGCTGGGAGCTGACCAAGAAGAGCTGGGCGGTGCTGCGCGAGCACCGTCAGCTCTTGCGCTTCCCGCTCTACGGTGGCGTCGCGACGATCCCGCTCGCGGTGATCACCCTCGGGCCCGGCCTCTATCTGATCGAGGAGGGCGAGATCGCTCCCGGGGCGCCGCTGACGATCCTGGGCCTGTACGTGCTCGCCTTTGTCGGCATCTTCTTCAGCGTCGGCCTCGCGGCCACCGCCGACAAGATCTTCCGCGGGGAGCCCGAGGCCTCGGTCAGCGACGGCCTCGCCGTCGCCCGCGGACACCTGCGACAGATCGCCGGCTGGGCCTTCTTCTCGACCGTGGTCGGGGTGATCATCAGCCTGATCGAGGATCAGGGTGGGCCGCTCGGCGCGATCGTCGGCCGGATCCTCGACATCGGCTGGGCGCTGGTCACCTTCCTCGCGGTGCCGGTGATCGCGCTCGAGGGCACCGGGCCGCTCGAGACCCTGAAGCGCTCGAGCACCCTGTTCACGTCGCGCTGGGGCCAGCAGGTGACCGGCAACATCGTGATCGGCGGCGCCGTCCTGCTCTTCGGCCTGCTGCCCTCGGCCTTGCTGATCGCGGCCGGTGTGCTGCTCTGGAGCACCACCGGCTTCGGCGGCGCGGTGCTGGTCATCATCGGCGTCGTCGGTGCCGCGGTCGCCCTGTTGATCCAAAAGGCGCTGAGCGGGATCTTCGGCGTTGCCCTGTACCGCTACGCCGCCGAGGGCGCAGCGCTCGGCGGCTTCACCGAGCAGGACCTCGAGTCCGCGGTCAAGATCAAGGGCGGCGGCATCCCGGCTCCGACGACGGTCTGAGCTCGGGAGACAGGGGGCGGGGGCGAGGGCCGGGGCGTCGGGGTCTTAGCTGACCATGGCACCGTCTACCGTTCCCGGCCCCGTGGCTTCCGCTCCCAGCTCCACAACCGCCTCGCCGGCCCTCGATCTGCTTCGCCGCCTGACCGGCAACCCCGAGGCCGAGTTCCGCGAGGGCCAGCTCGAGGCGATCGAGCAGATCGTCGAGCGGCGCGGGCGGGTGCTCTGCGTGCAGCGCACCGGCTGGGGCAAGAGCGCGGTCTACTTCGTCGCCACGGCGATGCTGCGGGCCGGCAGTCCCGGTGTGCCGGGCGCGGGGCCGACGATCCTCGTCTCGCCGCTGATCGCCTTGATGCGCAACCAGCTCGATGCCGCCGCGGCCCTGGGGATCGAGGCGGCGACCGTCAACTCCTCCAACCGCGACGACTGGGAGGAGACTTTCGAGCGGATCGACCGCGGTGAGGTCGATCTGCTGCTGCTCAGCCCCGAGCGGCTCGCGAACGCCGACTTCCGCGCCGCGGTGCTGCCCGAGCTGGTCCGCACCTCGGGCCTGCTCGTGATCGACGAGGCCCACTGCATCTCCGACTGGGGCCACGACTTCCGGCCCGACTACCGGCGGATCGCCGGCCTGGTCCAGCGCCTGCCGGAGAGCGCCGCGGTGCTCTGCACGACCGCGACCGCCAACGACCGGGTAATCGGCGATGTGACCGAGCAGCTCGACGGCGAGGGGCAGGGGCGAGAGGGGGCCGAGCTGATGACGATCCGCGGCTCGCTCGATCGGCCCTCGCTGCGGCTCGAGGTCGTCGACATGCCGACCCAGGCCGAGCGCCTCGCCTGGCTGGCGACGTATCTGCCCGAGCTGGCGGGCAGCGGCATCGTCTACTGCCTGACCGTGCGCGACACGATCGCGGTGACCAACTGGCTCGATGCGAACGGGATCAAGGCCGAGGCCTACTCGGGCCAGGTCGAATCCGAGGAGCGGATCAGGATCGAGCGCAAGCTGCTCGCCAACGAGATCAAGTGCGTGGTTGCGACCAGTGCCCTGGGGATGGGCTACGACAAGCCCGACCTCGGCTTCGTCGTCCACTTCCAGGGCCCCGGCTCGCCGATCGCCTACTACCAGCAGGTCGGCCGCGCGGGCCGCGGGCTCGAGCAGGCCGACGCGGTGCTGTTGCGCGGGGCCGAGGACCGCGACGTGCAGGACTACTTCATCAAGAGCGCCTTCCCGCCTCCCGAGCAGGTCCAGCAGGTGATCGGGCTGATCGAGGGCTCCGACTCGGCGGTCAGCGTCGGCGAGCTGATGAACGAGATCAATCTGGGCAAGGCGCGGCTCGGGCTGATGCTGAAGCAGCTCGAGGTCGAGGGGGCGCTGCGCAAGGTCGGCAGCAAGTGGAAGCGCAGCGGCCGCGAGTGGGTCTACGACGAGGAGCGGATCCGCGCCGTGACCGAGGCCCGCCGCGCCGAGCAGGCCGCGATGGAGGCCTACGGCAGCGACGGCCGCTGCCTCATGGAGGCGCTGCGGAGCGAGCTCGATGACCCGGGCGCGGAGCCCTGTGGCCGCTGTGCGGTCTGCACCGAGCCCAAGTTCGCCGGCGAGCTCGACCGCGAGCTCAGCCTGCGCGCGATCGCCCAGGTCCGCGATCGCGCGATCGAGATCGAGCCGCGCAAGAGCACCCCCGCCGCCACCGGCGGCTTCCCGAGGATCCCGCGGGAGGAGCAGCTGCAGCCCGGTCGCGCGCTCTCGAACTGGAACGACGCGGGCTGGGGCAGGCTGGTCGCCAAGGGCCGCTTCAAGGACGAGCGCTACGACGACGATCTGGTTGCTGCCTGCAAGGCGCTGGTCGCGGGCTGGAAGCCCGATCCGGCGCCGACGTGGGTGACCTGCGTGCCCTCGCTGCGTCGCCCCGAGTTGGTTCCGGACTTCGCCGAGCGCCTGGCGGCGGCCCTTGGCCTGCCCTATGCCGCCGCGGTCAGCCAGACCCGCGAGACCCGCGAGCAGGTGCAGATGGCGAACTCACGCCAGCAGTTCCTCAACGTCCAGGGGGCGTACGCGATCGACGCCGAGGCCTGCTCTCGCGAGTCCGTCCTGCTGATCGACGACAGCGTCGACTCCAAGTGGACCCTGACCGAGGTCGGACGCGTCCTGCGCCGGGCCGGGGTCGTGGCGGTGGTGCCGCTGGTGCTGGCGAGCAGCGGCTTGGCGGGTTAGACTCGCCACGTGACTCGGCCGGCCCTGGCGGTGAGGTCTTCACCTCCGAGGGCGGCGACCCCGGCGAGCCCAGGGCGCATCGGTGACCCTGCGGGCGCTGCCTGCCGCTCCTCGCCTGCAAGCGTCGCATCGTACTCGCGCCACCTCCCCCGGCGGCTATCGTGGAGCCATCGCCTCCGCACGCCTCGCACTCGTCGAGTTCCCCGCCGATGACCCCGAACGCGCCCTGCGATTCTGGTCCGGCGTCCTGGGATCGGCGCCCGAACCCCGCAGCCCTGAGCAGGGAGAGGGCTGGCAGACGCCCGTCGGCGCCGGTGAGCGCGCCGCTCTCGGCATCCACGCCCGCGGCCCCGGCCCCGGCGACACCGTCTCCCTCCCCTACATCGAGGTCGACGACCTTCCCGCCGCCGCAGCCCGTGTCACCGAGCTCGGCGGCACGATCATCCACCCCGGCG
>CAXMST010000156.1:0-3108 GCA_964196325.1 uncultured Acidimicrobiia bacterium | reverse complement strand
TCGGCCCAGCGACCGATGGTTCGGGCCACCGGCTCCTCCATGCCCGCCCCCTCTGCCGCCCTCGCGACCAGTCGTTTCGTGACCACGGCAAGGATCACCGAACCGACCAGGATCACCGCCGCGAGGATCCAGTCCCCGGTGCCCGTGCTCTCGGAGACGATCTCCTCGTCGCTCTGCGCGATGAGAACTGGGAGCGCCTGCTCTAGCACCGGCATCGCGGCCGATGCTACCTCAGCCGTTCACAAAGTGTGAGTGTTCATCCAGCCGGCCCGGGCGCCGCGACGGAACGCTCGCGGGCGCCTACGCCGATTGGGAGCCGGGGCCGGCTGTCGTTGCCCCCTCACGCGGTGGCTCGACGGCCTCGCGGGCCGGGCCGAGCAGGAGCCAGACGCTGAGCGTGGCCACCCAGGCCGGGAGCAGGAGCGCCAAGGGCTGGATGATCGCGGCGCTCAGCAGGAGCACGACGGCGAAGACGATGCCGGCGACGGTGATCCAGCCGGGCAGCAGGCCTCGGCCAAGCCGCGAGGTGGCGAACATGAACACCCCGGCCATCTTGATTCCGAAGACGAAGAAGAGCGCGTAGCCCAGCGCCGGAATCTGGCGCAGGTCGGCCGCGGAGATGTCGGCTTGATCGAAGAAGGCGATTGAAGTGGCCTGCGTCACGCTCGCCGCTGCGGCAACGAACGTCGCGGCGATGAACAGGGTTCCGGAGACGAGCTGCATCGACAGAAAGATCGGGTTGCGGCCGTGCTGGTACTCGCTCAGGAGGTTGCGGATCGAGGCCATGAACCACATGAAGGCGATGCCCGCAAACGGGATGATGTAGGCGCCGAGGATGGTCACGATCCGTTTGCCCTCGTTGGTGTAGAAGCTCAGCAGCCGCTCGTCGGACTCCGACGGATCGGGGGCGATCGCGACCAGCGCGAAGCCGGCGACGAATAGCGCCACGAACGCGAGCCCGGCGATGCCGGCAATCCGTGCCGACTTGCGTGCATACTCTGCCTTGCGTGCATGGACTGTGGCTTCGGGACCGCTCATCCTGAGCGGCGAGCGTATCGGATCGGGCTCGAGAGTAGAGGGCATCGGATGCCCGCGGGGAACGAGCCTCCGCCATCGGGCGCCGGCTGACCTCCAGCTAGGCCGTGCAGCTCAGATATGGCCCGAGATATGGCCCGCTATATGGCCCGCTAGAGCCTTGGATCGGCTACGGCTTGACCGCCTGGCGCCCGTCCGCCGGCCGGCGGCGCCTCCCACCCGGGCGCGTTCCGGCTCGATCTCATGCGCGCGGAATTCTCATGCGCGCGGAGTGCCGGGCGGCGCTACCCCGGCGGCCTCGAGGAAGTGACGGATCTCCATGATCTCGTCCTTGCTCGCGACGTCCTTGTGATGCGGCCGCGTGAAGGTTTGCTCCTGACCGTTCAGACGGACCTTGATCCGGCTATGCGACGTCTCGGTGACATCGGCTCCAAGCGACTCGAACAGGTGCTCGACCTTCCGCCAATCGATGTTCCCCGAGATCGGATGTCCGAAGATCTCCCGCATAGTCTTCTCTTGCTTTCGGTGTGAGATCGGTACCTTCCTGGCGCGCTCGGGGGTGACGGTCGGGGCGTGAGAGTGGGGGCGGTCGAGAGCGAAGGTGAGGCTACCGGAGGGACGAAGTCCGGAGGAGTCCCGGGGGCACGAAGTCGAGGATCGAGTAGCTTCCGGCTCGCCGAGAGCGTCGGCAGGAGCCCGGCGCCCCGAGAACGATGTGGATCGAACGAGATGAGCGGCAGCGAGAGCAAGAGAATCGAGTTGGAGGGCGGTGTGTTCACGATCGGGAGCGCCGCTCCGCCCGGCTACCCGGGCGACGGCGAGGAGCCTCGCGAGGTCGAACTCGACCCGTTTCTGATCGACGCCGAGGCGGTCTCCAACGCGCGCTTCGCGGAGTTCGTCGAGGCGACCGGGCATGAAACCGATGCGGAGCGCTACGGATGGTCGTTCGTGTTCGCGGGCCTGCTGCCCGATGATTTCCCCGATACGCGCGGGGTCGCCCGGGCACCCTGGTGGCGACAGGTCTCCGGCGCTGACTGGCGCCACCCGGAGGGGCCCCAGTCCGAGCTCGCCGAGAGCGCGGAGCATCCGGTCGTCCACGTCTCCTGGACGGATGCCCTCGCCTACTGCGAATGGTCGGCCGCGCGGCTGCCGAGCGAGGCCGAGTGGGAGTTCGCCGCCCGCGGTGGCCTCGCCGGCAAGGTCTTTCCCTGGGGCGACGAGCTCGAGCCAGGTGGCGAGCACCGGATGAACGTCTGGCAGGGGGAGTTTCCCCCTCATAACACCCTGGCCGACGGCTACTACGGAACGGCTCCCGTCGGCGCCTACGAGCCGAACGGGTACGGCCTTTACAACGCGACCGGGAACGTCTGGGAGTGGACGGCCGACCGGTTCGACGCCGGCTTCCGCGTCGAGGACTCGCGGCGCAACCCCGGCGGCCCGCCGCGGGGCGAGTTCAGGGCCCAGAAGGGTGGCTCATACCTCTGCCACCACTCCTACTGCATGCGCTACCGGGTCGCGGCGCGGCAGGGCAACGAGCCCGATTCCTCGGCGGGCAACGTCGGCTTTCGTTGTGCGGCGGACCCGGACGGGTAGGCCGGCCGTGGGGCGATGCCACACGGATGGCCGGCGCCTCGGCCACAGCATCTTCGATAAAGGGGCCGAGCCGAGGGAGCGGCTCGCGCTGGGATACCGCGGCATGAGTTGGAAACCGGGTGAGGAGCGACTGAAGGAAATCATTGTGATACCGGCGCGTGGTACGGTTGCCCGCGCTGCGCGAATCGTTGCGGAACTGGCCCAGGCACGGCCGGGAAACGGCCCTAGAAATGCGTCTTGGCGCCGGCGGTGAGCCCGCTGGAGCTCTTCGAGAGGCTGCCGGTCCCCGGCATGCGATGCGACCGGCGCATCAGCGCTCAGCGAGCTGCATGGCTACTGCGGCCGCTACGACGTCAAGTTGAAGCTGGCGCGGCTGCATTCCAGGGCCCGCCGGGCGCTGGAGCTCGCCGGCGTCGTCGAGGAGATCGGCGAGGAGGCCATCTTTGACACGGTCCGCCACGCCGGCGGCGCCGCGACAGC
>CAXMST010000155.1:0-4374 GCA_964196325.1 uncultured Acidimicrobiia bacterium | reverse complement strand
CCCCCTTCTCCTGATCGTCTGAACGGCCCGTGAGCGGCCCGGCCTCGGCATCGTCGCCACCGAGGTCACGAGCACGACGATAACCGCCACCAGGACAACCAGCGCGAGGGCGATCGCCGACCTCCGCGTGGTGATCCAGCCCGCGCCGGAGCGGTCGTTGGTGTCAGCGGGGTGCTCGGTCGGCATCCCCGCTCGTATCGGCAACCGCTCTGATCACATTAGGCCCTGGGTCCATTGGGTCCATCCGGGGCCCCGGAGATCGGGTCGGTTAGCCCTCGCGTGGGGTGATCCGGAAGAGTGAAACGACCTCGGCGCTCTTAGCCTCGGGGTGGGCGACGTAGGCGCTCGGCCCGCCCCCGAACCAACCGGCGCTCTCGTTGTCGCCGACGAATATCCCAGGGTGATGGCGGCCGTCCCCGTCCTCCACCCAGACCTTGTCGCCCTCTTTGAATCCCTGAATCTGACCGTCTTCGCTCATGCCCGAGGCAGACTATCGCCCTTTCATCCGCCGGCCCCGACCGATTCCCGGGATCCGGGCGTTTTCGTCACGCCCGGTGGGCGGCGGCCGCACCGCTTAGCACCCGGGCGACGGCATCCGCCGTGGCGGGATAGCGATAGCGCTGCGTCAGCTCGGCGCTCGGGCTGCTCAGCCCGTCCTCGACCAGGCTGCTCAGGGCGGCGGCGATCACAGCTTGATCGTCGGCGGGGACGATCGGCGCCGCGTCGCCCTGAGCGAGGATCCGCCCTGCCTCGGTGCCGGCGCAGAGGCCGAGGATCGGCCGCCCGCTTGCCAAATACTCGAACAGCTTGAAGTTGACCAGCTGGCTGCGGGCGGGCTGTGCCAGCAGCAGCAGCGCCTCGGCGTGCCGCTGCAGAGCCAGTGAGCGCTCCCGCTCCAACGAGCCCAACAGCTTCACGCTGACCGGCCCCGGCACCGCCTCGAGCAGCTCGCGCTCTTCCGGCTGCAGCGGCCCGGCAATCGCGACCTCGAGCCTCGCGGCTACGCCCGGCCGCGTGTGAGCCAACCGCGCGAGCGCTCCGGCGAGTGGGCGGGGATCGCGGCCGTAGGAGCCGAAGCGACCGGTGTACAGAAGGCTGACGCGCTCAGGATCGAGCAGCCGACGGGTTTCCTCGATTGCTTCTGCCGAGGGGTCATCCTCGGGGTCCCAGCCGTTCGCAATCACGGTCGGCTCGGCGATCCCGCGGGCCCGCAGATCGGCCGCGGCGGGCTCGCTCACGCAGATCACGGCGTCGGCGGCGCCGAGGGTACGGCGCTCGAGACGCTGGTCGGCGCGGCGCTGAGCGGCGAGTGGGAAACGGGGGCGCAGCGGCTCGAAGGTCCAGGCGTCGCGAATGTCGGCGACCCACGGCAGGCCGCGTCGGCGCAGCGCCCTGCCGATCAGGTGCGCCGACTCCGGTGGCGAGGTCGTCAGGGCGACGTCGAACGGCCGCCGGCGTTGGGCGCGACGCGCCGCACGGCGCGCGAACGGGTACCAGGCGAGGCGCAGCGGCTCGGGCACGATCGCGTAGCTGAGCGGATGCGGGCTGCCGCTGTAGTCGTCTGAATCGAACAGTGAGTCGATCCGCTCGTGGCCGGCGAGGCGGGCCCGTAGCCGCTGCAGGTCCGCGCTTCTGATCGTCTCAACGCCATCGAGAGCCGCGGCTGGATCGCCGGCGCCGAAGGCGCTGGTGGTCAGCACGGTAACCCGGTGCCCGAGCCGCGCCAGATACTTGGCCAGGGCTGCGGGCCGCTGCGCGCCGGTATCTCGCGTCGGGGGGAAGAAGTAGGAGACGAGCAGGATCGAGAGGCTCTGCTGGGGCGGCCCGGGCATGGCTCTAGGCTCCCGCGAGCTTCGCTTGGCGCGTCGCGATCGCCTCCTCGTAGGCGGCGTCCATCCGCTCGAGTAGGGCCGGCCAGGCCCAGCGTTGCTCGCAGCGCCGCCGGCCCTCGGCACCCATCTGCTCGCGACCGTCGGCTTCGAGCTCGACCAGGCGGTCGAGTGCTGCCGCGGCGGCGCCGGAGTCGCCGGCAGGCACCAGATACCCGGTCTCGCCCTCGTCGATCACCGCGCGGACCCCTGGGTAGTCGGTGGCGATGGCGGGCAGTCCGCAGGCGAGCGCCTCGATCAGAACGATTCCGAACGATTCCGGGGGCTCGGTGGTTAGTGCGAGCAGGTCGGCTGCCCGCAGTACATCGGGCAAGTCTGCATGCGGCATGTGGCCGAGGAAGTGGACCCGATCGGCGAGCCCGGCGCTGTGCGCCGTCGTCCGGTAGCCCTCGAGCAGCTCACCGCCGCCGGCGACGAGAAGGTGGGTATCGCGGGAGCGGGCCCGGGAGAGCGCCTCGATCGCGACGTCCACGCGTTTGAAGTGGTGGGCCCGGTCGAGAGTCGCGACGAAGGCCGCGACGACGGCGTCGGCGGGGATCCCCAGACGCTCCCGGATCCCGCTCCGGTCGGGGCCGGGGGAGAAGGCCGTGGTATCGACCCCGTTCGGCATCACGATCAGCCGCTGGGGACTGCGCTCGAGGGCGCGGCGCAGATAGGTGACCGAGCGCGCGTGATCCTCGCTCAGGACCAGGACCCGGTCGGCCGCGCGGATCAGGGTGGGGGCGACTGAGTGCTCGTAGGCCTCGAACAGGGCGCCGCGAGGCCCGCCGCCCATCAGTCGGTTCTTGTAGTGGACGATCAGCGCCGCCCGCCGCCGCCGCCTTCGCAGCCGCGCAAACAGAGTCAGCTCGGCACCGAAGATGAACGGGTAGTGGAGGTGCACAACGTCGAAGCCGTCAAGTCGGGCAAGGCGCGGCAGTAGCGGAGCGTTGCCGATTGCAAGCGTTGGCTCGACGCGGTGGACGATCGCGGCGCCAGGGTCTGGGGCTTCGCCGTCCGCCGATGCTGTGAAGACCTCGACGTGGTGGCCGCGCTCGGCCTGGCCCTTCGCGAAGCGATAGGCCGTGTTGCCTGCGCCACCCGGGTAGGGCGGGAAGGTGGCCGTCAGATGGGCGATCCGCAGCGGCCGCATTGAAACCCCGGCCGCTCTGGCTCAGTCGGCGGCGCCGACCAGGCGCTCGATGCCGGCGTCGGCGATCGTCCGCCGGAGGCCGTCGTGCAGGCCCACCGCGGGCTCCCATCCGAGTAGCTCTCGGGCCCGGGTGATCTCGGGTTGACGGACCCGCGGGTCGTCGATCGGTAGCGCCTCGTGGACGATCTCCGAGCGCGATTCCGTCACCTCGACCACTGCTTCGGCGAGGTCGAGCAGGGTCCTCTCCTCAGGATTTCCGATGTTGACCGGCATGTGCACGTCTGACTCCATCAGCGCGACGAGTCCCACGATCAGGTCCTCGACGTAGCAGAAGCTGCGCGTCTGCTGGCCGTCGCCGAACACCGTTAGCGGCTTGTCCTGCAGTGCCTGGCGCAGGAAGGTCGGGATCGCGCGCCCGTCGTGCGGGCGCATCCGGGCGCCAAAGGTGTTGAAGATCCGCACGATGCACGTGTCGACGCCCTGTTGGCGGTGGTAGGCCATGGTCAGCGCCTCCGCGTAGCGTTTCGCCTCGTCGTAGACGCCCCGCGGACCGATCGGGTTGACGTTGCCCCAGTAGGTCTCCGGCTGGGGGTGGATCTCGGTGGTCGCCGTATCATTAAAAAACGACGCGAGCAGGAAGCGGGCGCGCTTGACCTTTGCCACGCCGAGCATGTGGTGGGTCCCCGAGGATCCGACCTTGAGCGTGTGCAGCGGTAGGCGCGCATAGTCGATCGGGCTCGCCGGCGAGGCGAGGTGATAGATGCGATCGATCGGGCCGTCGATCTCGACCCGCTCGGTGATGTCGTGGTGCATGAACTCGAAGCGCTCACTCCGAATGTGCTCGATGTTGAGCAGCGACCCCGTATCGAGATTGTCGACGCAGAGCACGCTGTGCCCGTCGGCGAGCAGGTGGTCGCAGAGATGGGAGCCCAGGAACCCGGCTCCACCGGTGACTACGCAGGTGGCCATAGCCGGACGAGAATAGCGCCGGCGCGGGCGCTCGGCGGCGAATCTGTCGATCCGGCTAAAGGTTTGCAGTGAACTGGTCGATAGATGCCTATCCGGACGATTCGACGGTTTGAGGTGGGCTAGATGAAAACTGCAAGCGCGAGATGGATGATCCGCTAGGCGGTTGGTGTTGCAGCCGGCAGCCTGATTGGGGGTGGCGCGGCCGTTGCCCAGGCCGCAGACTCGAAGGTGGAGCTCGCCGTGGTCGGCAACACCCTCGCCTACGACAAGAGTGCGCTCAGTGCGATCGCCTCCGAGGTCGCGGTCGAGTCCACCATCACCTCGGTGATCCCCCACGACGTGGGTGTCTCGAAAAGCGGGGTCGATCTCGGCGGCACCCCGGTG
>CAXMST010000154.1:0-7046 GCA_964196325.1 uncultured Acidimicrobiia bacterium | reverse complement strand
GAGCCCGCTCAGCTCGAGCAGGCCGGCGGCGATCAGCACACCTACGACGTCGAGATCCGGCCGGACCTGGTGGTGCGCACGATCGCCGAGTGCCAGGCCGCGGGCATCGAGGCGGACATCTGGAAGATCGAGGGCCTCGACCGCCGCGAGGACTGCGTCCGGGTCGCCGAGCAGGCGCGGGCGGGCGGGCGTGATGGCGTCGCCTGCATCGTCCTCGGCCGTGGCGCCGACTTCGACACGGTCGCCAACTGGCTCGAGGTGGGCGCGGGCGTGCCGGGCTACACCGGCTTCGCTGTCGGTCGCACGATCTGGTGGGACGCGCTCAAGGGCTGGATCGCCGATCAGCTCAGTCGGGAGCAGGCCACGACGACGATCGCGGAGCGCTACTCCTCGATGGTCGAGACCTTCTCGGCCGCCGCCGGCTGACCCCCGTGGGGAGCTAACTACCGCCAGGCACCGGTTTGGGCGCCCCCGGTGCTACAGCAGGCCGAGCTCGCGGACCGTGTCGCGCTCGGCCTTGAGCTCATCGACGGTCGCATCGATCCGGCCGCGTGAGAAGTCGGACACCTCGAGGCCCGCGACGATCTCATAGGAGCCGCCCGAGCAGCTGCAGGGAAAGCCTGAGATCAGGCCCTCGTCTACGCCGTAGCTGCCGTCGGAGGGAACCGCCATCGAGACCCAGTCACCCTCCGGTGTGCCCGCGACCCAGTCATGGACATGGTTGACCGCGGCGTTCGCGGCCGAAGCGGCGCTCGAAGAGCCTCGTGCCTCGATGATCGCGGCCCCCCGCTTGGCGACGGTCGGGATGAAATCGTCCTCGATCCAGGCGCTGTCGACCCTGCCCGCCGCATCTTCGCCGCCGATCCGCGCGTTGAAGATGTCCGGGTACTGGGTTACCGAGTGGTTGCCCCAGATCGTCATCCGCGTGATCTCATCGACCGCGGCCCCGGTCTTTGCCACCAGCTGGCTCACGGCGCGGTTGTGGTCGAGGCGCATCATCGCGGTGAAGCGCTCGGCCGGGACGTCGGCCGCATAGCTCTGGGCGATCAGGCAGTTTGTATTGGCCGGGTTGCCGACCACCAGGATCTTCACGTCGGCGTCGGCGCCGGCGTTGATCGCCTCCCCCTGTGGCTTGAAGATGCCGCCGTTGGCCTCCAGCAGGTCGCCGCGCTCCATGCCCGGCCCCCGGGGACGGGCCCCGACCAATAGGCCGACGCCGCAGCCGTCAAAGGCCTGCTTCGGATCGTCGTAGACGTCGATTCCGCTGAGCAGGGGAAAGGCGCAGTCGTCGAGCTCCATCGCGGTGCCCTCGGCGGCGCCGACGGCCTGGGGAATCTCGAGCAGGTTGAGGTGGACGGGCGTATCCGGGCCAAGCATCTGGCCCGAGGCGACTCGAAACAAGAGCGCGTAGCCGATCTGGCCTGCGGCGCCGGTCACGGTGACCTGTACGGGGGTGCTCAAGGGGCTGTTCCTCCTGGTTTGGTTCGGGTTGGCCCAGCGGGGCGGCCGGGGGTCAGGCCATCGCCCGCTGGAGATTCTCGTCGATCGAGCTCAGAAACTCCTGAGTCGTTTGGAACTCCTGATCGGGGCCGATCAGGAGCGCCAGATCCTTGGTCATCTTGCCGCTCTCAACCGTCTCGATGCAGACTCGCTCCAGGGTCTCGGCGAACTCCGTGACCTCGGGCGTCTGATCGAGGCGACCGCGATGGCCCAAGCCCCGGGTCCAGGCGAAGATCGAGGCGATCGGGTTGGTCGACGTCGGGTTGCCCTGCTGATGCTGACGGTAGTGGCGGGTGACGGTGCCGTGCGCGGCCTCGGCCTCGACGGTCTTGCCGTCGGGGGTCAGCAGCACGCTGGTCATCAGCCCGAGCGAGCCGAAGCCCTGGGCGACCGTGTCGGACTGGACGTCGCCGTCGTAGTTCTTGCAGGCCCAGACGTAGCCCCCCTCCCACTTCAGGGCGGAGGCCACCATATCGTCGATCAGGCGATGCTCGTAGGTAAGTCCGGCGGCCTCGAATTGCTCGGCGAACTCGGCCTCGTAGATCTCCTGGAAGAGATCTTTGAAGCGGCCGTCGTAGCGCTTCAGGATCGTGTTCTTGGTCGACATGTAGACGGGATATCCGCGGTCCAGGCCGTAGCGCATCGAGGCCCGGGCGAAATCGCGGATCGAGGAGTCGAGGTTGTACATCGACATCGCCACGCCGCCGCCCGGGAACTCGTAGACGTCGAGCTCGATCGGGGCGGAACCGTCGGCGGGTGTGTAGGTCATCGTCAGCGTCCCCGCGCCGGGTACGACCAGGTCGGTGGCCCGGTACTGGTCGCCGAAGGCGTGACGGCCGATGATGATCGGCTGCTTCCAGCCCGGCACCAGCCGCGGGACGTTCGAGATCACGATCGGCTCGCGGAAGATCACCCCGCCGAGAATGTTGCGGATCGTGCCGTTGGGCGAGCGGTACATCTCGCTCAGGCCGAACTCCTCGACCCGATCCTCGTCAGGCGTGATCGTCGCGCACTTGACGCCGACCCCGTGCGCCTGGATCGCGTGGGCCGCGTCAACGGTGACCTGATCGGCGGTCTCCTCCCGGCGCTGGATGCCAAGGTCGAAGTAGAGCAGCTCGACGTCGAGGTAGGGCCGGATCAGCTGCTCCTTGATGAAGTCCCAGATGATCCGCGTCATCTCATCGCCGTCGAGCTCCACGATCGGCTTCTCGACCTTGATCTTGGCCATCCGGGTTTGCTCCTTCGGGTCTTGGGGCCGGGCGGGGCGCGGACCCTAGCGGGAGACTCGCCGCCCTGCGATCATGGGAGCCATGAGCACGATGGAGAGGGTGCCGCAGGCGACCCACGAGGTCCTCAATCAATCGCTGCCGCTGGAGGACTACAACGTTTTCACCAGCGACCGGGTGCTGCGCGAGAGCGTCAAGCGCGAGGGCGGCGACTTCGCGGTCGATCGGATCGAGGCGGTCGGCGAGCTGGCCGGCAGCGCCCGGGCGATTCGCCAGGGCTTCGAAGCCGAGGAGCATCGGCCGCGGCTCCGCACCCACGACCGCTTCGGCCACCGGATCGACGAGGTTGAATTCGATCCGGCCTGGCACGAGCTGATGCGCCTGCACGTCAGCAACGGGACCCACGCCCTGCCCTGGCGCGAGCCGGTGCCGGGCGCACACGTCGCCCGGGCCGCCGCGTTTATGTGCGTGGCCGCGGCCGACGCCGGCACGGGCTGCCCGATCTCGATGACCTACTCGGCGATTCCGGCGCTGCGCAAGCAGCCGGAGATCGCGGCCCAGTGGGAGCGGCGCCTGACCTCGCTCGAGTACGACCCGCGGATGATCCCGGCCGAACAGAAGTCGGGGGCGCTGTGCGGGATGACGATGACCGAGAAGCAGGGTGGCTCCGACGTGCGCGCGAACACGACCGCGGCGGTTCCTCTGAACGGGGGCGGCGCCGGGGCCGAGTACGAGATCACCGGGCACAAGTGGTTCTGCTCGGCGCCGATGTGCGATGCGTTCCTGGTCCTGGCCCAGACCGAGCGTCGGCTCTCCTGCTTTCTGATGCCGCGCTTTCTCCCCGACGGTGAGCGCAACCGCTTTCACCTGCAGCGCCTCAAGGACAAGCTCGGCAACCACTCGAACGCCTCAGCCGAGGTCGAGTTCCGCGCCGCCTGGGCGCAGATGGTCGGCGAGGAGGGACGCGGCGTGGCGACGATCATCGAGATGGTCAGCCACACGCGTCTGGATTGCGTACTCGGCTCCAGCTCGGGGATGCGGCGCGGTCTCGAGCAGGCGATCTGGCACACCTCACATCGCAGCGCCTTCGGCAAGCCCCTGGTCGAGCAGCCGCTGATGCGGAACGTGCTCGCCGACCTCGCGATCGAGTCGGAGGCGGCGACGATCTCCGCCCTGTGGCTGGCACGCCAATTCGACCAGGTCGCCCAATCGGACTCGCCCTCCCTCGGCGAGGGCACCGACCCTGAGTACGGCGCCGAGGGGCTCAAGCGGCTCGCCACCCCGGTGCTCAAATACTGGGTCTGCAAGCGGGCTCCCTCCCACGCGGTCGAGTGCCTCGAGTGCCTCGGCGGCAACGGCTTCGTCGAGGAGTCGGGGCTGCCAAGGCTGTTCCGGGAGAGCCCGCTGCAGTCGATCTGGGAGGGGTCCGGCAACGTCCAGGCGCTCGACGTGCTGCGGGCGATGGTCAAGAGCCCGGGCGCAGTGGAGGCGCTCTTCGCCGAGATCGAGGCGGGATCAGGGGCCGACGACCGGCTCGACGCATTCGCCACCGCGACCCGCGGCGAGCTCGCCGACCTGGAAGGGATCGAGACCCGGGCACGCCGGGTGGTCGAGCGCATGGCGCTCTCGCTGCAAGGCTCGCTGCTCGTCAGGTTTGGCGATCAGGCCGTCGCCGATGCCTTCTGCGCCACACGGCTTGCGGGTGACTGGGGCAACGCCTTCGGAACCTTGCCGCACGGCACCGACGTCGGGCGGATCATCGACCGCCACACCCCGGTCGTGTAGATCCCGCCGCCGATGCCCGAACCCGATCCCAGCCGCGTAACTGTCGACGTCGCCGGTCACGTCGCGACGGTGACCATGACCAGGGCGGGGAAGCACAACGGCATCGACGCCCTAATGTTCGAGGCGCTCAACGACGCGATCGACGAGGTCGCGGCCGATCGGAGCATCAGGGCGGTGGTCCTGACCGGGGCCGGCCCGAGCTTCTGCGCGGGGCTCGACTTCGCCTCGGTGATTGCCGAGAGTCCGATCGAGAACGGCTTCTCCAGGCGCGATGGATCGATTGCCAACGACTTCCAACGGGTTGCCTACGGTTGGCAGCAGCTGCCGGTACCCGTGATCGCCGCGTTGGGCGGCAACTGCCTCGGCGGCGGCTGCCAGATCGCACTCGCCGCGGACATCCGGCTCGCGGCCCCGGATCTGCGGATCTCGGTCCTGGAGATCAAGTGGGGCCTGATCCCGGACATGGGCATGACCCAGAGCCTGCCTCGCCTGGTCGGGATCGACCGGGCCAAGGAGCTGACCTTCAGCGGTCGGATCGTGGGGGCGCAGGAGGCATTGGAGCTCGGCCTGGTGACCGGAGTCGAGCAGGACCCCCTCGGCGGCGCCACCGAGCTTGCGGCCGAGATTGCGACCCGCTCCCCCGACGCAATCCGCCGCGGTAAGCGGCTGATTGAGCAGAGCTGGAACGCCCCGGCGGCCGAGGCGCTGGCGCTGGAGGAGAAGCTTCAGCGTGAGCTGCTCGGCACGCCGAACCAGATCGCGGCGGTCCAGGCCGGTCTCAGCGGGGAGCGCGCCGAGTTCGGCGACCCCGACTGAGGGACGCCCACCGGCGACGCCCGCAGCTTGGCGAGCGCTGCGGGGATCTAGAATCCGTACCGAGATGCCGACGCGCTCTACCTTCACCCTGTTTCGTGTACGCGGGATCCCGATCGGGGTCGATTGGACCTGGTTCGCGGTCCTCTTCCTGATCATCCTGGTGCTCTCCAGCTTCTACCGGGATCTGCTCGATGCCCGCCAGGATGCGTTTGAGCCCTACGCGCTTGCGGTGGTCACGGCCCTGCTCTTCTTCGGCTCGATCCTGCTGCACGAGCTCGGCCACGCTTGGGTCGCCCGGCGCAACGGAATCGGCACCGCCAACATCACGCTGTGGATGTTCGGCGGGGTGGCTGCGCTGGAACGGGACTCCAAGAACGCCGGCGAGGAGTTCCGAATCGCCGCCGCGGGACCGGCCGTGACGCTGCTTGTAGCAATCGTCTGCCTGGCGCTCGGCAGCGCTCTCGAAGGCGGCGGATTCTTCGATGTCGCGACGGTCAACAGCAACGCCGAGGTCTCGGGGCCGGTCGCGGTGATCGCCTGGCTCGGCAACATCAACCTGCTGATCCTGGGCTTCAACCTGCTGCCGGCCTTCCCCCTCGACGGTGGGCGGATCGCGCGGGCCGCGGCGTGGCGGCTGACCGGGGATCGCGAGCGGGCGACCACCTTCGCGGCGCGCATGGGGCTCGGATTCTCGTTCGTGTTCATCGCCGGCGGCATCCTGCTGGCGCTCACCACCTCCTTCTTCATCACCGGGGTCTGGCTCGCGGTGATCGGCTGGATGTTGGGCCAGTCGGCCCGGGGGGCGGCGGTCCGCAGCGAGCTGAACCAGCGCATCGGCGATGTCTCGGTTGCCGATGTGATGGACAGCGAACCCGTCTCGATCCCCGACGACACCAGCGTCGAGATCGCGCTCGACGAGTACTTCCTCCGCTATCAGTGGCCCTGGTTCCCGGTGGTCGACGCCGGCAGCCGCTATCTGGGTGTGGTCAAGCGCGGCGCTGCCGATTCGGTTCCCGAGCTGAGCCGCCCGACCCGACGCGTCTCCGAGCTGCTCGACGAGGACGAGGATCGGGATGGCCAGCGGGTCCGCGACGACGCCCCACTCGAGAGCCTGCTCGGCAACTCCGAGCTGCGCAGGCTCGGCGCGCTCGCCGCGATCGACGCTGACGGCCGACTCTCCGGCGTGATCACTCTCGAACAGGTAGGCCACGCGCTGCGCGACGCCGTCGGCAACGGTCGCGAAGCGGCCGATGGCGGCTACACGGGCTAACCGCCGCCGAAGCAGCTGCGGAGACATACAATCGGGCTCCGTTGCAAGCCGTCCGGCCCCCTACGCGATGAGCGCACCGGCCCCGAGCCTCTCTCCGGCCGAGGGCACGAGCCGCCAAGAGCGGCTCAGGTGGATGCGCGAGGTCTGGCGCTCGACCGTCGGCAAGAAGCTGTTGGTCGGGAGCAGCGGGGTGATCCTCGCGCTCCGCAACCGGGCCGCGCGTCCGGCCGGGCATCGGCGACCGCGGCGGATGATCCGCACGATCGCCTCACGGACGATGGCCTGGAGCGGGGTTGCTGCTCCTGGGTTTCATCGTCTTCCACGTGCTCCAGTTCACGACCCTCACGATCGAGCCGACGCCGCTGATCGAGGGCGCCGACTACGCGAACGTCTACTTCGCCTTTCAGGAATGGTGGCTGGTCGTGATCTACGTCGTCGCCGTCGTGATC
>CAXMST010000153.1:0-6798 GCA_964196325.1 uncultured Acidimicrobiia bacterium | reverse complement strand
AGCCCGATCCCGAGAGCTTCGAGGGCCAGGTAATCGTGCCCTACGCGATGCCGTTCGTGGCCGGCCCCGGCGCGATCACCTTGGTGATCTCGATCTCGGCCGGAACCTCCGACTTCTCCGGCGCGATCGCCGCCCTGGTCGCGGTCGCGGTCGCGGTGATCCTGCTGCCGATCGGCCACCTGCTGATCTCGGAGAGGCTCAGCGTCTCCGAGACCACGATGAAGATCGCGACCAAGTTCGGCGGCCTGCTGATTGCGACGATCGGGATCCAGCTGATGCTGAGCGGCTTGCAGAACTTCTTCGGCGGCTAGCCGAAGCGCGTCTTACACGCAGCCCGAGCGTTTCCAGCGCCAGATAGACGAGCCCGACCCAGAGCAGGCGGAGCGGGCGCCAGCGCCCGGGAGCTCAGGGGGAACCGTGGCGGCAGGGACGACGCCGTACCTGACCTCTCCAGAACCCCGGGCTGAGCTCGTGCTCGGCCCCGTGGGATCCGGATCCGCGGTCCGCTGAGCTGCACGCCGGATTGGCCCCCGGGCCTCCTGGTCCGTCTCAGTCAGGTTCGGATCCGGCGGCTTCCGGAGCGTCTTCGCCAAGGGCCGCACGGGTCAGCTCGAACTGGGCGGTGGCAAGCTCGAGGGCGACGCTGCGGGCGCGAGCCATTCTCCCGACGACGAGCAGGGAGACGACAACGGTCAGCGTCACCGCGAAGAAGCCGGGCCAGCCGTAGACGCCGACGACCAGGTAGATGATCGTCAGGGCGATCGCGAGGACCGCCGCGTACTCGACCAGGCGCGCCGTTCGCCGGAGCGCCCTGGCGCTCTCCTCCGCACGGATAACCAGATCGCTGCGCTGCTGCTCGTTCACCATTCCCACCCCTCGGCCGGCGGGATCGTACCACCGCACGTGCACCGCGTCTGCGCACTGGTCCAGCGCTGGATTCCCGGCACTCACCAAGGCGCGATCAGCCACGACCAGCTCGACTACTACCTCGACGAGTTCACCTTCCGCTTCAACCGGCGCCGGTCACACCACCGCGGGCTGCGCTTCTACCGGCTGCTGGAGGGCGCCGTGGCCACCGATCCCCACCCCTACAGGACCCTCACCAGCGAAACCGCCGCATAACCAGGCCCAGAGCCAAATCGGGGGAGCGAAGTGGAGTCCACTCTCGGGAAAGGCGGCGAGCTGACTCCTAGAGGCCTGATGTGGGTTCCCCGCGCACATGGCTTATCTACATCAAACCTCTAGGGGGTCTCTGCCGAGGCCGGGGCGAGGACACCGGCGCCAAGCGCCGCATGCAGCTCGAGGCGAGCCGCTGGGTCGTCGAGCTGCTCCCCGAGCAACTCCGACAGGCGCCGCAGGCGGTAGCGCACGGTCTGCGGATGCAGGTGTAGCTCGGCGGCGATCGCGGCGACCTCACCGCCGCCGGCCAGCGATGCCGCCAGGGTCTCGATCATCCGGGCGCGAGCCTTCGGGGTGAGCGACTGCAGCGCTGCCAGCCGTCTGCTCGCGATTCGTCTCAGGCGGGGACGGTTCTCGGCCAGCAGCATCGCGAACAGGTGCTCCTCGGAGAGGACAAGGCCCTCCGGCTTCAGCGCCCCGTAGGCGGCCGCGGCCTCACGCCAGCTGGCCGCGAAGCGATCCACCGGGACCGTCGGACCGAGCGCGCCGGGGCAGCCGGCGAGGGCCTGCTTGAGCAGCGCCCGGCGACCGGGACCATCCGGGTCGGGAACGGCGATGCAGCCGACGCCGCCGACGGAGCTCGCGACGCACTCGATCGGCAGGTGCCGGGCGATCCGACCAAGCTCGGCTCGATCGCTGGCCAGCGCCGCGACCGTCGCCGGCACCGCCCAGCCGGCACCCGCCGATAGGGCCTCGAGCTCGGCGGGGTCGGGCGAGTCGGTCACCAGGAGTGCCAAGAGGTGCCGGCGCTCGCGCTCCCGTGCCCCCTCGCGGGCCGACTGCTCGGCCGCGTAGCCGGCCGCCGAGGCTGCCGAGATCTCGTCGATATAGGCGAAGATCGACTCGGCCAGCAGGTTGATCACGGGCTGGGCAAGGTCGGCCTTGGTGCCGGCCGCCGCGAAGCGACGCCAGGCGACCCGGGCGCCGACCCGGTAAGCCGAGAGCAGCGCGTCGAGGCTGCGCCCGTGGCGCAGTTCGCCGCGGCCGAGGCCCGAGTAGACCCCGCGGCCGCTCTCGCGATCCACGTCCGGGTCGCGAATCAACTCCAGGAACTGGCGCAGCGCCTCGTTGACGCCGATTCGCACGCCGCGCCCGAAGCTGCCCTCGAGGGGCCGACGGTACTCCGGAACCTCGCGCCCGATTGCCGCGAGCAGCTCCGCGGTCAGCGCGGGCACCTCGGGCTCGAGCACGTCGGCGACGTTCGCGGGCAAACCCCGCCATGGCTGATCGCCGCGCGTGACTGGTCTGTTCTTATCATCCACTGACAAGAATCTACGTGAAACTCGTGATCTCAAGGGCTGTTTCGCCAGGTTTGATGTAGTCAAGCTTAGGGGTATGAGCACCGCGACCGCACCCGCCCGAGCCCTTCCCCACCCCGATACGCCCGCGCACACCATGCCCCGGGCCCAGCGAAACGCAAACGTCTTAGGCGTCCTGCTGCCGTTCGTCGCGACGATCGCAGCGATCGTCCTGTTCTGGAACGAGATCGTCGGGGTCCCCGACCTTCTGATCTTCGCCGGCATGTACCTGCTGACCGGCCTCGGCGTGACCGTCGGCTACCACCGCCTGCTCACGCACCGCGCCTTTCGCACTCACCGGGCAACCGAGTATCTGCTCGCGGTGCTCGGCACGATGGCGGGGCAGGGACCGGTGATTGCCTGGGTCGCCGACCATCGCAAGCATCACGCCCACTCCGACCACGAGGGAGACCCACACTCCCCCCACACGGGGCACGGCGACGGGGCCCGCGGCGCGCTCAGCGGCCTGTGGTACGCCCACGTGGGCTGGCTGTTCTCGACCCAGGGACAGGCCGACTGGAAAAAGTACGCCCCTGATCTCTACGAGGACCGCGGCATGCGCTGGATCAACCGCCACTTCGTTGGACTGATCCTGCTCGGGCTGGCGATTCCCGCGGCGCTCGGATTCCTGATCGGCGGACTCGCCGGCGCTGCCACGGGCCTGCTCTGGGGTGGGCTGGTGCGGATCTTCTTCCTCCACCACATCACCTGGAGCATCAACTCGATCTGCCACTTCCTCGGCCGGCGCCGTTTTGAGACTGACGATCACTCGACCAACGTCTTTTGGCTTGCCCTGCCTTCGCTCGGCGAGTCGTGGCACCACAACCATCACGCGTTTCCCCGTTCAGCCACGCACGGCCTGCGCTGGTACGAGCTCGATCCAACCTCACTCGTGATCAAGACCCTCGAGCGTCTCGGCCTCGCCTGGAATGTCGTGCGGATCTCGCCGGAGCGACAGCTTCAGCGCGCCGCCGAGGCCGACAGGGGCTGAGCCAACCCGCGGACCGCCGCTCGCCGACAGGCCCGCCCGCCTTAGGATGGCTCGATGGTCGCCAAATCCGAATCCGACGGCGAGCTCGCGATCGAGCGGGTCACCCACGTCGACCTGATCGATCTGCTGCCCCTGATGCGGGCCTACTGCGACTTCTACGAGACCGAGCCGCGCGACGATCGTCTGATTGCCCTCAGTCGGACCCTCCTGGAGGATCCCGGGGAGGGGGTCCAGTTCCTCGCCCGCGACGAGGCCGGGACGGCGCTCGGCTTTGCGACCGTCTACTGGAGCTGGGATACGACCGAGGCGATGCGGATCGGCGTCATGTACGACCTCTACGTGATCCCGGAGACCCGGGGCGGTGGCGTTGGGCGGTCGCTGATCGAAGCTTGCCGGGGTGCCTGCCGGAGCAGGGGAGTGGGGAAACTAGCCTGGCAGACGGCCCCTGACAACAGCACCGCGCAGCGGCTGTACGACTCAACCGGGGCCGAGTCGTCGCTGTGGAAGTCCTACGAGCTCGAGGCCTGGTAGCCCGGCGAGACCCGTAGCCGCCCCGGACGTATCAGCTGAAACGCAGGCCCGCCGCCGCGAAACGGTCGAGCTCGGCCGTTCCGAGCGCGCTCGATGGGGTCAGCACTCCCGCTATCTCGGGCGACTCAGCCTCCGCGAGAGCCAGGATCAGTCCCGCCTCCGAGGTCATCTTGCTGGTTGCCAGGTAGCCGGGGTGCCCCTCGGCCTCGAGCCGACCCTGGGCCACGCCGCCATCGCTGCCCACGACCTCGCACTCGACGCTCCATCGCCAGCCGGCCAGGCGGTCCTCGCGCGGGCCGCCCGCGGGGGCGACAAGCTTGAGCGCGTTGGAAACGCCTCGCCGCACTCCCGAGGGCGCCCTGGCCAACAGCGAGAGGCCGCCGTTGAAGGCCGAGGCCGAGCCGGCAACGAGCGCCTGCAGCGGCGCCGTCGGCACCATCGCGGCCGTCGCGATCGCCTCCCGGTATCGAATCGGCGGCCGGCCCGCAAGCGCCAGGGAGCGCTGGATCACGGGTGGGTTGATCAACGGTGACGGCAGCATCGGGGCCAGCGGTCCGACGCCGGATTTCCAACGGGGCCGACTCGAGATCGGGCTCGCGGCACGGACGCCGGCGGCGGGGGTGAGATCTCCAACCAGCGCCGCGGGATCGCCGAGCAGATGGGCCCCCTCGCCGGCCAGCGCCTCGCGCAGGGATTCGAAGGTGCCGTTGGAGACCAGGTCGGACGCGTAGGGGCGGCCAGCCGGCGGGGCCCCGGAGAACACCACCTCGATCGCGATCGGGCTCTGGTCCGGGTAGCGCTCCGCGTGGCGCTCGAGCGTCGCGGCGGCGAGCAGGTCGAAGGGCAGCGACTCGAAGCCGCAGACCTGGACGATGCGGGCACCGGTCTCCACCGCGCGTTCGTGCCAGCGGTCGACGATCGTGGCGGCGAAGTCGATCTCACCGGTGACATCGACGTAGGCGACGCCCGCCTCAACCGCCGCCTCGATCACGCCCGGAGCCATCCGCGCGAACGGCCCGGCGAAGTTGACGACCGCCGCGGTCCGGCCGACGGCGGCTTCGATGCTGTCCCGGTTCTCGGTGTCGACGAGGAGGACCTCGGGCCGCTCGGCGTCCGGCCATTGGGAGACCAAGGCCTCGAGCCGTGGCGCCGAGCGCCCCGCGATCCCCCAGGTGAAGCCCAGCTCCCGTGAGCGCTCGCGCAGATACGGCACGGCCTGTTTCCCGGTCACACCCGTCGCTCCGAGGACGATCACGGCGAGCGGCTTCGGAGCGGACATCGGCCCAATCGTAGGGCAGCCGTGCCGCTCCGGGCGGAGCAGCGCCAGTATCCTTCGCGCGCCCATGACCCGCCTTTCCGCCTATCTGCTGCCGACGCTCAAAGACGCGCCGACCGACTCCGAGGCCACCAGCCACAAGCTGATGGTCCGAGCCGGGCTGATCCGCCAGCTCGGCAGCGGCCTATGGTCCTACCTGCCCGCCGGCCTCCGCGCCGTTCGCAGGAGCGAGGCGATCATCCGCGAGGAGATGGATGCGATCGGTGCGCTCGAGCTGCAGCTGCCCGTGCTGCAGCCCGCCGAGCTCTGGAAGCGGACTGGCCGGTACGGGACGGACGAGCTGTTCAAGCTCGAGGACCGCAAGGGGGCGGACATGGTGCTGGCCATGACCCACGAGGAGAGCATCACCTTCCACGTCGCGGGCGAGGTGCGCTCCTACCGGGATCTGCCCCTGATCCTCTACCAGATTCAGACCAAGGAGCGGGACGAGCCGCGCCCACGCGCCGGGGTGCTGCGCAGCCGCGAGTTCACCATGAAGGACGCATACTCCTTTGACCGCGACGAGGCCGGCTTGGCGGAGAGCTACGAGAAGCACCGGGCCGCCTACGCGCGCATTTTCGACCGCAGCGGGCTGCGCTGGTACGAGGTCGACTCCGATGTGGGGATGATGGGCGGGATCGGCGCCCATGAGTACATGGCCCCCTGCGAGGCCGGCGAGAACGATGTGGCCCTGGCGCCTGGCTACGCGGCCAACGTCGAGGTCGCGAGCGCCTCCCCAAAGCCCGCCGAGTTGCCACCAGCGCTCGACGCCCCCCGCCAGGCTCCGACTCCAGGCGCGACCACGGTGGCCGAGGTCTCCTCGGCACTGGGTGTGGCTCCGAGCGCACTGATCAAGGCGCTGCCGGTCGTTGCCGCCGAGCGCGGCCTGATCATCGTCCTGCTCCGCGGCGATCACCGGCTCAACGAGCTCAAGCTGGCCAACCATCTCGGCACTGACTTCCGCCCCGCCCGCGCCGATGAGATCGAGGAGTCGCTGGGGCCGGTGGGCTTCATCGGCCCGGTCGGCACCGAGATCCCGGTGATCAAGGACGAGGCGATCGCAGGGGGCGGACTTGTGTGCGGCGCCAATGGCCCCGACGCCCACCTGATCGGCGTCGAGCCGGGTCGCGACTTCCACTTCGAGGAGGCCGACGTCCGCGCGGTAGAGGCCGGCGACCTGAGCCCCGGCGGCGACCCGATCACGATCGAGCCCGCGATCGAAGTCGGCAACATCTTCAAGCTTGGGACGCGCTACTCGGAGCCCTTGGGCGCCACCTATCTGGACGAGAACGGTAAGCCTCAGCCGGTGATGATGGGCAGCTACGGAATCGGCCCGGCACGAATCGTCGCCGCTTCGATCGAGCAGCGGGCGGATCAGAACGGGATCGTCTGGCCGGCGGCGCTCTCCCCCTGGCAGGCTCATCTGGTCTCGCTCGCGCGCGAGCCGGGCGAGGTCGCCGAGGCCGCGGACGGGGTCTACGAGG
>CAXMST010000152.1:0-3335 GCA_964196325.1 uncultured Acidimicrobiia bacterium | reverse complement strand
CGAGACGTAGGCGGAGCCGTTATCGGTCATCACCTCCTCGACCTCGATCCGATGCCCGCGGTAGGAGGCCACCGCCCGCCTCAGAAAGCCGACGGCGGTGGTCCCCTGCTCGTCGTCGAGGACCTCAACGTAGGCGATCCGGGTGGCGTCGTCGACGCAGACGTAGACGAACTCCGAGCCGATCCCGCGGGCGCCCTTGGTCCGCTTGCCGGTCATCCGGTGACCGGCTCCAGACCCGATCCGGACCAGCTTCTTGACGTCGATGTGGATCATCTCTCCGGCCCGCTTGCGCTCGTAGCGGTTCGGCGGCTCCGGCGGCTCCAGGCGGCTGAGCTTGCCGAGGCCAATCCGATTGAGGATCCCCGAGACCGTCGCGAGCGCCATCCCGAGCGCCTCGGCGATCTCCGCGGCTGTCATCCGCGGCCGTCGCAGCGCGGCGATCGCCTCGATCCGCCGCTCGGCGGTGCGGTTGGCGACCGTCCTGGGTGCCGAGGATCGATCCCCCAGGCCGGCCTCGCCCTCGGCCCGGAAGCGGCTGACCCACTTGCCGGCGGTCCGCAGGCGGATCCAGCAGCTACATCACGCGCTGTCTACGACGAACTGATCCTGCGGCTGTAGCTCTCCCTCTCAGCTAGCCGCCCGGAGTCACCTCGTCGAGAACCTCGAAGAGCCCGTCGACGTCGGTCGACTCGACGTGCTCGGCGATCCTCTCCTGTCGGCCGGCCTCGTCCGTCTCGCCGATCGCCGAGCGTAGCTCGTCGACGGTGCCGTCGAACAGACCGAAGGAGACGACGACGTTCTCGTCCGCCGCGCTTCGTGCGTGATAAGCCCGCGACAGGCTCTCGGGCATTGGCTTCGGCTCCCAGGCCTCACGAAACGCATCGTAGGAACCGGGCTTGAGCCGGCGAACGCTAAGTGCACAGACCATTGAGACCTCCAAGGGGTCGATCGATTGCATCAGCGAGCATATCCGCGGCGGCCCGGGCGCGCTGGGCGAGCCGGACCCGGAGACGAAGGTGCTAGGGCACGGGCCTACTGGTTGAGCGCGTAGTCAGGTTCGGGGATCCGATCGGTGAACGCTTTTGACGAGTGGCTGGTCTGCCGGCGCTACCTATCTCAGGTTCTCTTCGGTCCGCTTCGCCCGCCTGAGATCCTCTAAGGCCGACCGCGTAATGACTGCTGGATAACTGATCGGTCGGGCTACCCCACTACGCGTAGCCATTGCATGACGCGGCAGGGCTTCTGGATACGTACCGATCAGCTCAGGGCGCGGCAGACCGCGGCCTTCTGCGCCCTGCGGATCAGATCAGAGACCCTTTCTGGGCCGATCCCGGGGACGATCTGCGAATTGACCGTGAACACGATCGATCGCCGCCCGTTGGCTGATGCCGCGGCGAACAGGCGATAGCCCGGGAATGATCCGGTGTGCCCGTAGACCGTGCCGCAACTGGTCCGGTAGCGGAACAGGGCAAGCGTCGCCCGGTTGTTGCCGGGGCCCGGAGGTGAGGAGGAGCCGACCACGAAGTCCCTCTGGCTCCGGGCGACCCTCTCGTTGAAGAGCTTCCCCCCGACATAGGCGCGGAAGAATCGGTTCACGTCCCGCATGCTCGAGACGAGCCCGCCGGAAGCCCACGCCAGGGCGGGGTTGATGGTCTCGCTGACATCCTCGAGGAGCCCGTCGTCGGATCTGTCGTAGCCGTGCACGAAGGGCCGGGGCATCGCGGTCACGTCCGGCAGCGAGGTGCGATGTAGGCCGGCCCGACGATACACGTACTGCCTCAGCAGCCTGTCGTAGGACCTGCCGGAGGCGGCCTCGGCGATCAGGCCGACGACGATGTTGTCGGTGTCGGAGTACCCGTACTCGGTGCCGGGCTCAAACTCGAGTGCGGTGTCCTCAACGAAGGAGAGCAGCTCGAGCGGGCTCAGGTACTGCGCCGGATCCTCGAGAATGGCCTCGATGAAGGCATCGGAGCGGATGTAGTCGGGCAGGCCGCCGGTGTGCTGCAGGGCCTGGGCGATCGTCACGTCCTCGGCGAGTGGCAGGACCCCAGGCAGCCACTCCCCGATCGTGTCGCCGAGGTCGAGCTTTCGGTCGGAGGCGAGGCCCAGCGCTACGGCGCCGTTGAACGCCTTGGCCATGCTCGCGATCCGGTAGTGCTGGCGAGTTCGAATCGGGCGCCCGGAGTTGATGACCCCGACGCCGCGGCGCCGGACCTCGGTCCGGCCGCGGCGCTGGACGAGCACCGCCAGGCCTGGGGGTGCGCCTGCGGCGTCGATCACCCGGTCGAGGGCAGCGTCGAGCGTCTTGCCGGTGCCCCTCGATTCCGCGTTCGGCGGCAGCGCGAGCAGCAGGGCGAGGGACCCGGCGATGAAGACCGAGACGAAGGACCATCGCCGGATGCGCGAAATCGCTTTCAGGCAGGTGAAGCTATCAGCCTGCCGCCTGAGCCCCGAGAACCCGCGAAGGGTTGCGCGACCGAAAGTGGAGCGGGTGCCGCTCCCTAGCGCCTGACGATGCTGTGGATCTCGACCACCTCAGGTTCACCGGGGTCGATTCCGACCTCGGAGAGCACGGGCATCAGCCTCTCGCCGAATGCGTCGAGCTGCTCCCGGGAGTCCCAGATCTCGCTGACGCGAAGGGTCGGATCGGTGCCGAAGCAGACGTGGTAGTCGAGCCCGTCTGGAGGCCAATCGCCAACCTCCCCAAGTCGGCGGACTGTCTCATCGTACTGCGGCGCGGTCATCGAGGCAGGGGCAAAGCGGATCAGGATGCTCATCGAGCTCCTCCTATATTGGGATCAGGGTGACCCTACTCCCATCCCGGCTCATTGAGGGGCGCACGTTCCTGCTCAACGGCGCCTGCCGGTCGGCCGTCGCGAGACCGCCTTGCAATAACTGCTGGCAGTCATTCCCGCACCCGGCGCAGGAACGCCGCCGATCCCCCGGATCTCCTCTATCGGGACCGCATCGAGGTCGACTCAGCCCGCGCGTACTCGTTCGGGCATCCGAGGCGATACAGGCGGCGACCGACGCGGCGGCCAGACTCTCGGCCCCCCGCGGCTACTCGTACTGGAGCGCCGCGATGACGTTGATCTTCGCGGCCCGACGCGCCGGCGCGATCGCTGCCGCCGCGCCGGTAACGGCAGCGAGGGTGAGTACGATCACGAGCAGCGGGTAAGGGATCGCGAGCACGAGACCCTCGTCCGCGAGCGCCAACACGGCGACGACCGCCAGGGCAAGCCCGATGACCGCACCCATGATCGCCCCGATCATCGCCGTGATCACCGACTCGTAACGGACCATGCGCCGCACCTGGCTTCGCGACATTCCGATCG
>CAXMST010000151.1:0-2119 GCA_964196325.1 uncultured Acidimicrobiia bacterium | reverse complement strand
ATAGAAGAGCGCCCCGGCGTTGATACTCGTCGGAGCGGCCCAGGCGATGCGATCACGGATGCCAGAATGGCTCAGGGACTACCAACGCGGCTGGCTGCGCGGGGACGTCCTCGCCGGGCTGACAGTCGGTGCTGCGACGATTCCCGCCGCTCTCGCCTACGCCCAGCTGGCCGGCCTCCCGGCCGTCCATGGCCTCTATGCATCGGTCGTTCCGGCTCTCCTCTATGCGGTCTTCGGTACGTCGCGCCATCTGCAGATGGGGCCGGGTTCGACCCTTTCGATTCTCGTCGCGGCCAGCCTCTCGGGCCTGCTCGTCGGCACCGAGCCCGGCGAGGCGGTGATGCTGGCGGCGCTGTTGGCGTTGGTATCGGGCGCCATGCTTCTCGCCGCGGGCCTGCTGCGGCTCGGTTTCATCGCCGACTTCCTCTCCTCGCCCGTCCTGACCGGGTTCACCGCCGGCGCGGCGCTGCTGATCATCTCCAGCCAGCTGCCGAAGCTGTTCGGCGTCAGCATCGAGGCCGACGGCTTCTTCGAGACCGTCTGGGAGACAGCCGGGGCACTCGATGACGCGAACGGGCCGACCGTCGTGATCTCCGCCGCGACGATCGCCGCCCTGTTGGGGATGAAGCGCTGGCTGCCGGCGCTGCCGGCCAGCCTGATCGTCGTCGTCGTCGGGATCGCCGTCGTCGCGCTTGCCGATCTCGCCGCTGAGGGAGTCGCGATCGTCGGCGAGATCCAGGCAGGGCTGCCGGGGCCCGAGATCCCCGACCTGGGCCGGATCGGCGACCTCTTCGGCGCCGCCCTCGCGGTCTCGCTCCTCGTCTACGTGGAGACAATCGCGGTGTCTCGTGAGTTCAGCGCCAAGCACGGCTACCGGATCGACGCGAATCGCGAGCTGGTCGCCTCCGGGGCCGCCAACCTCGGGGCCGGCGTCTTTCAGGGCTTCTCAGTCGACGGCAGCTTCTCCCAGAGCGCCCTAAACGATGCCTCCGGGGCCCGCACGCAGATGGCCGGCGTGGTCACCGCCCTCCTCGTCGCGCTGGTGTTGATCGGGCTCACGGGGCTGCTCGCCGACCTTCCCAACGCCGTTCTCGGGGCGATCATCATCGTCGCGGTCCTCGGGCTGATCAACGTCGGAGAGATGCGGCGCCTGTACCGGCTACAGCGTCCGCCGGGCCCGGGCTGGGACGGGCTTCCGGCACGGGCGGACTTCGGGGCGGCAATCATCACCTTCGCCGGCACCCTCGTGCTGGGAATCCTCGAGGGCGTGCTGATCGGCGTCGGCATGGCGCTGCTCGCGCTCCTGTATCGGGCCACCCGCCCCAACGTCGCCGTTCTCGGGGAGTCTCCGGAGCGGGGCACCTACCGCGACATCTCAAGGATGCCCGGGTCGAAGACCCACGATGGACTCCTGATCGTCCGCTGGGGCGCCGAGCTGTTCTTCGCCAATGCCGGTCACTTCCGCGACCAGATCCAGACCCTGATCGCCGATGCCGAGGAGCGGGAGGGGGCGGTGAAGGCGGTCCTCCTCGACGCTTCCGCGATCACCAACATCGACGTCACCGGCGCCGACACCCTTGCCGGGCTCGCGGCCGACCTCGAGGCTGAGGGCCGAGTCCTTCTGATCGCGCGAGCGCGCGGCGCGCTCCGTGACATGCTCGCCGCCGCCGGGCTCGATGAGGTGCTCCCCGAAAGCCATAGATTCGAATCCGTTCGCGATGGGGTGGCCTACTTCGAGCCTCGCTGGGCGCCGCACGATGCCAAGCGATAGCTTGCGAGGCGGATGTGGCGGAGGTGTCTGCGGGATCGCTTGCGAGCGCCGATCCGGTGAGGCCTGGGCCGGATGAGCAGTGACGCACGGGCCGTCGAGCCTTGGACGCTGGCTTTTCTCGAGCGGCGCCGTGGTCACCGACTTTCTACCGATCCTCTTCCCGCTGTTCATCAACTCGCTCGGTGGCTCGCCGAACGGCTGCTGACAGGCAGCGGGGCCCTTGGCGGCGTTATGGCCACTAGGTAGTAACTAAGTAGATCGGCGCGGGCACCAGACCGGCGTGCTCGCCTGGTGACAGCGCCCTGCGGCCTGCAGGTACCCCTCGACGATCCGCTTGCCGACGTGCGC
>CAXMST010000150.1:0-7683 GCA_964196325.1 uncultured Acidimicrobiia bacterium | reverse complement strand
GATCGCCGCCGGCCTGCTCGAGCTGAGCGGGCTCGGCCGGCACCAGCAGCTCGAAAAGAAACTTGCGGTCGTTGTCGTGCAGCCAGTCGCTGAGCCGCGCCAAGCGCTGCACCTGGCGCTCGTTCATCTCCGCGTCGCCGTCGGGGTTGTAGCGGACGAGCACCTTCGAGAAGGTCGGGTCGAATTCCTCGATGTGGACGCCGAAGTGGTCGCCGTACTGGAAGTCGAAGTCAGGCTGCCCGCTCTTTTCCACCGGCATCGCGAACTTGAAGCCGGCAGCCTTTGCCCCCCGGGCAACATCGGTGCCGAACTGCTCGTCGACAAGCAGTCCGTACGGGCCGCCGGCCGTTCCTGCCGCGGCCTTCTGGAAGCCCTCCCAGATCACCTTCTTGCTCTCGATCACCTGCTCGAGCTGCGCTGCGGACGGCTCGCCCTCGATCCCGAACAGCCCCTTGCTGAACGAACCTCGGTGGTCGAAGGCGAGGATGTAAAGCGGATCTGTGTACCCGAGCGCCATTGCTTTCGGGAACATATCGCCTCGCGGCCCGGCATCGCGTCGCGGCCCGGCATCGCCTCGCGGCCCGGCGCAAACTTAGCTGGCCGGGTAGTAGCCCTTGCCCTGCTTTCGGACCTTGCCGTCCCTCTCCAGTTCGGCCAACACCCGATAGACGTAGTTCGGCTTGATTCCAAGCGCCACGGCGACCTCGGGCGCGGTTGCGCCCCGATGCTCGCCGAGATACTTGAGAGCGTGCTCGGCGCGCGTGCCGCCACGCCGACGCCGACGCTTTTTCGCGCCGCCGGAGTCTGCGGCAGAGCTCTTGGCGGGCGGGGTTGGGCGCCCCCGCAGGCCCTTGAGCGCCCGCTCGACCTGCTTCAGCTCGGTCTGCAGCTCCCCGCGTCGCTCCTGGAGCAACGTGCGGGCCCTTTCAACGGCGTCGGAGGCCATCAGGTCCTTCCTGGTCGGGGGCGGCTAGCGGACCGCGGCGTCGCGGCATCGTCCTGAAGATGTAGTCCCAAAGCGGTGAGGAGACGCCAAAGCCGTAGCGATGGTCTTGGAAGTGGTGGCGCATATGCCCCTCGCGCAGCTGCTTCCCGGCGGTGCTCTTGGGCACCGCGTGATGCAGATAGAAGTGGGTGTAGTCATAGGTCAGGTAGCCGAGGATGAAGCCGGCGAACAGCGGGTAGGCGGCCGGCGTCCCAAAGATCACGGTGAAGACCCAGAGGAACAGCGCCGCCAGCGGGATCGATACGGCCGGCGGCATCACCAGACGTAGCGGATCGTTGGGATGGTCGTGGTGGACGCCGTGGATGATGAAGTGGAGCTTGTCGCCCCCCGGGAAGCTTGGCTCCCAGTGGAAGAAGAGCCGGTGCAGCCAGTACTCGGTCAGGGTCCAGATCAACAGGCCCGCCGCGAACAGTCCGACCACTGAAAGCGCTCCGTAGCCACGATCGAAGCCGGCCCAGACCGCGATCGCGATCACCGGGCTGAAGATCAATGCGGGAATGCTCGGATGGACCCGGGAGAAGAAGTCCAGCAGCCGGTTCTCGAACAGCGGCGGCGACGCCGCGAGCCGGTCTGTGCGCTCTTGAGCCATGGGTCGATTGTAACGGGCAACCGTGCCGCGCCCAGCTCTCCCAAAAGACCGGGAGTAGCGGAGCTCGGTCGCCGTCAAGGCCCGTTTTGCGGCAAACGATCGATCGAGGATGGGGCCGGTAATTGCGGGCTGACGGTCGGCGCGAGCCCGGCTTGCGTGCCAGGGTGGGCGACCCCAGCCAAAAGCCGACCGAGAGGATCTGAGTGAGCCCCAAACAGCCGACCGCGGGCGCCGTCGCAACAGCCAAGCCCCGGCGGGCGCGACAGCAGAAGCCGAGCTGTGAGGGTTGCTATTTCGGCCGGCGGATGCTCTGTGCGCTCGAGCTCGACGAGCCCTGCTCGACCTTCAGGCCGGACTCGCCCCAGGGCCTGGTGCCGCCGACCCAGCCGATGCTGCTGCTGCGCTCGGAGCAAGCCCGGGATGCCGGCGAGCACTCGCGGCGGACGGCCCTCACCGCTGCCGCCTGAGCCGCCTCGGGAGCGGTCGCGGCCCGGGGGCCATACAGTCGGGGCGTGAGATTCACCGTTCTAGGCAAGTCGCCCGCCTACACCGACGCGGGTGGGGCCTGCAGCAGCTATCTGGTCGAACAGGGCGACTTCACCTTGCTGGTTGACTGTGGCAACGGTGCCTTCGGAGCGCTCCGCGCACGGCACGACTATCTCGACGTCGATCAGATCCTGATCAGCCATTTCCACGGCGATCACGTGCTCGACCTCGCCCCCTTCGCCTATGCCCTGATCGACGGCAGCCCGAAGGACCCTGATCGACCTCGCCTGCCCGTGGCCCTGCCTCCCGGCGGCGCCGAAGCACTGCGCAGCCTGGTCTCCACCTGGGGCACAGCCGCGTTTCTCGACTCGGTCTTCGAGCTCAGCGAGTATCAGCTCGACGGCCGGCTCAGCCTCGGGCCAATCGAGGTCGGGCTGTACGAGGTGCCTCACTACACGCTCACCCATGCGCTCGAGTTGAGTGCGCCGAGCGGTCGCCGGATCGTCTACGGCGCGGACTGCGGACCGAACGAGCGACTCGAACGGGCCGCCGCCGGGGCTCAGCTGCTGGTCGCCGAGGCGACCCTCGCCGATGCCTCCGACGAGGCCGGCCCCGCCGGCCGGCGGGGCCACATGAGCGCCGCCGAGGCGGGTGAGCTGGCCGCTCGGGCAGACGTAGAGCGTCTGGTATTGACCCACTTCTCCGACCAGCTCGACCCCGACTGGCTCAGGGCCCAGGCCGCTCTCGCTTACGCCGGCCCGATCGAGCTCGCCCAGAGCGGGGCCAGCTGGGAGATTTGAGTTCGGGCTGGGCGCCGCTCCCCGGCGGTTGAACTAGTGCACGCGTCCGGACGCCGTGTGAGGGTGATCGTACTTGCGGATGGGTGTACTAGGCTGAAGCCGATGGCGCGGCAACGAGACTTGGTCATCAACATCGAGCGCATCAGGCGTGAGATGGACGAGTTTTTCGGCGACGCCTGGATCCAGCCCCCGCCTGCCGGCCGGCGCCCGAGCGGCTTCACACCTCGCGTCGACGTCTACTACTGTCAGGGAGCGGAGGCCGGGGCACCCCCCAGGGCCGTGGTCACGGCGGACCTGGCCGGGGTTGATCCCGATCGGGTCAACCTCGAGATCTCGGGTCGCGAGCTGGTCCTATCCGGCTCCCGTCCCGTGCGTGAGACCGAGGGGCGGGCCCACCAGCAGGTCGAGATCCCGACCGGGTCCTTCCGCCGCGCGATCGAGCTCGGGGTCGAGGTCGTGGCCGAGCGCGCCAGCGCCACTTTCGAGGACGGGTTGCTGCGCGTCGAGTTGCCGCTTCGGGCTGCCGGCGAGAGCACGCGCAGGGTGCCGATCGAGCGAGCTGGCTGATGGCTGCTGCCGACTTCGGGCTCGGCCCTGGGGGAGGGCCGTCGATCGAGATCGTCAGCGAGGA
Source organism: uncultured Acidimicrobiia bacterium (assembly GCA_964196325.1). Taxonomy (GTDB): domain Bacteria; phylum Actinomycetota; class Thermoleophilia; order Solirubrobacterales; family 70-9; genus CAXMST01. The sequence goes on along the minus strand of CAXMST010000150.1, from coordinate 4,171 downwards.
CTCGCTCGAGCAGGCGATCCGCGAGGGCGGATCAGTGCCCCTGCCCGAGGCCTTGCCGATCCTGCCGCTGCGCGAGACGATCACCTATCCAGGCACGCTGACGCCGCTGGCGATCGGCCAGGAACGCTCGATCAGGCTGATTGACGATGTGCTCAGCGGCGAGCGCGCCTTGACCATGGTCGGCTCACACGAGCCGGAACTCGACGAGCCGGCCCCCGAGCAGCTCTACGACGTTGGGGTCGCCGGGGTGGTCGCCCGGATGATGAAGGTGCCCGACGGCTCGATACGGGTGCTCGTTCAGGGCACCCATCGGGTCAGGATCGGATCCTACGTCGCCACCGATCCGTATCTGGTCGCCCGGGTCGAGGAGCTCCCCGACCTCGTCCACGAGGGTCCTGAGCTGGAGGCTCTGGCGCGCAACGTTCAGGCCACCTTCAGCCAGATCATCGAGCAGATCCCCTATCTCCCAGAGGAGCTGCAGCTGGCGGTCACCAACATCGAGGACCCTTCGGCCCTCTCCCATCTGATTGCCGGCTCGCTCCGGATCCCGATGGCGGAGAAGCAGGAGATCCTCGAGCAGGCGGATGTCAACGCGAGGTTGCGAAAGCTCTCCGAGATACTCGCCCGCGAGCTCGAGGTGATCTCGCTGGGGACGAAGATCCAGACGCAGGTTCAGGAGGGCATCGACAAGGGCCAGCGTGAGTACTACCTGCGCGAGCAGATGCGGGCGATCCAGGAGGAGCTGGGCGAGGGCGACGAGGTCCAGGCGGAGGTCGCAGAGCTCCGGGAGCAGATCGAGGCGGCGGGCCTGCCTGAGCACGCCGCGAAGGCGGCCGAGCGGGAGCTGGGACGGCTCGAGCGGCTACCGACGGCAGCCGCCGAATACGGGGTGATCCGGACCTACCTGCAGTGGCTGGTCGAGTTGCCCTGGAGCGCGACGACCGAGGACAACCTGAAGCTCGCGCACGCCCGCAAGGTGCTCGATGCCGACCACTACGACCTCGAACAGGTCAAGGATCGGATCCTCGAGTACCTGGCGGTGCGCGAGCTGAAGCCGGATTCGGGCGGCCCGATCCTCTGCTTCGCCGGGCCCCCCGGCGTGGGCAAGACGAGCCTGGGCCGCTCGATCGCACGGGCGCTGGGTCGCAGCTTCGAACGGATCACGGTCGGGGGGGTCCGCGACGAGGCCGAGATCCGCGGCCATCGACGCACCTACATCGGGGCGATGCCGGGCACGATCATCCGGGCCCTGCGGGATGCCGGTTCGAACAACCCCGTGTTCATGATCGATGAGATCGACAAGATGGGCTCCGATTTCCGCGGCGACCCGTCCAGCGCGATGCTCGAGGTCTTGGATCCGGCTCAGAACGACAGCTTCCGTGACCACTACCTCGACCTCGACTTCGACCTCTCCGATGTTGTGTTCATCGCCACCGCGAACCTGCTGGAGACGATCCCTGGACCGCTGCGCGACCGGATGGAGGTGATCCAGCTCTCCGGCTACACGCTCGACGAGAAGCTGCACATCGCGCGGCGCTACCTGGTCCCGCGCCAGATCGCCGAGAACGGCCTCGAGCCCGCACAGATTGCCTTCGCCGACCCGGCGCTGAAGGCGATCATTGAGGAGTACACCCGTGAGGCGGGAGTGCGCGAGCTCGAGCGCCAGATCGGCACCGTCTGCCGCAAGGTGGTGCGCGAGCGGGCCGAGGGGCGCGGCTCGAAGCGCAAGCTCACCGTCTCGGGCAAGCGCGTCCGCGAGCTGCTCGGCCGCCGCCGCTACTTCTCCGAGGCCCGTCGCCGGACCAAAGTCGCCGGGGTCGCGACCGGCCTTGCCTACACGCCCGCCGGCGGTGAGGTGCTGTTCATCGAGGCGACCGCGATGCCCGGCAGCGGCAGGCTCACGATCACCGGCCAGCTCGGCGATGTGATGAAGGAGTCGGCCCAGGCGGCCCTCTCCTACCTGCGCGGCAACGTGGCCGAGCTCGCTCCCTCCCTGGCTCCCGAGTATTTTGCCAAGCACGACATCCATATCCACGTTCCAGCCGGGGCGGTGCCCAAGGACGGGCCCTCGGCCGGCGTCGCGATGACCGTGGCGCTTACCTCGCTGGTCTGTGGCCGCCCGGTTGCCGCCGACGTGGCGATGACCGGGGAGGTCACCCTGACAGGCCAGGTATTGCCGGTGGGCGGGCTCAAGGAGAAGTCCCTGGCGGCCCAGCGAGCTGGAATCCGGCGGGTGATCGCGCCGGCCCGAAATGAGGGCGAGATCCTCGAGATCCCCGAGCACGAGCGCTCGGCGCTGGAGTTCGTCTATGTCGAGCGGATCGGTGCGGCGATCGAGGCCGCGCTGGGCCCTCGCTGACTCGGGCAGATCTGCGCCGCACCCGCGCCGGGGCTATTCTGAGTCAGGCAGACCCCGACCAAGCATAGGAGTTGATCATGGCGAAGCGCAGCAAGAACGCCCACGACAAGGCCAAGGAGGCCGCGGAGGCGGCTCGTCCCTACGTCCAGCGGCTGGTCGAGGACGATGAGCTGCGCGACAACCTCCGCGATGCCTATGACGCTGCGCGCGGCGCCTACGATCGCGCCGCCGGCTCGAAGGGGCCGGCCAAGGCCGTGCTCGAGGATCGTAAGGTGCAGGACAACCTGCGCTCTGCCGCCGACTCGCTGAAGGCGGCCTCGGAGGCGCTGCGGGAGCCCCGCAAGCGCGCTAAGCGCGGCGGCGGCTTCGGTCGCCTGTTGCTTGTGGCCTTCGTCGCGGCCGTGCTTGCGGTCGCGCTCTCGGAGGACCTCCGGCGGGCGCTGCTGGATCGGCTCTTCGGGGCCGAGGAGGAGTTCGAGTACACGTCGACCACGACTCCGACCGAGCCCGCCGCCGAGACAACCGGCTGAGCGGCGGCGAACCGCTGCTCGGACGGGCGCGCTCAACTCCCGCCCCCGGACGGGCTGGGGGCACTTCCCTAGACTCACGCGACCGATGGAGGCCGCGATAGGAAAGAGGGAGCTGAGCGGGGACAAGGCGCAGCGGATCGTCGACGCGATGCGGGCCAGCGTTGCCGCTCGGGGCATCGCCGGCTCGACCTTCGAGCACGTTGCCCGCGAGGCGGGGGTCTCTCGCGGGCTCCTGCACTACTACTTCGGCACAAAGGAGCGGCTGCTGGTCGAGGTCGTCCGCAGCGACACGGAGATCCGGGTGGCGCGGCTGGACGCGCCGCTGGCGGCCGCCCGCAGCGTTGACGACGTGCTCGACGTGCTCGTCTCCAACCTGATGGACTCGATCGAGAACGACCCCGGTGTCTTCGTGCTGCTCTTCGAGGTGTTCTCGGCCGGCAGGCGCAACCCCGAGATCGAGCGCGAGGTGGCGGACCTCTTTCGCCGGACGAGGGCGCATGTGGCCGACGTTCTCCGCGCGAAAGAGCGGGACGGTGCCGTCAGCCTCCGCTACGGTGCCGATGCGACCGTTTCCTACCTCGTGGCGATCGCCGACGGACTCGCCCTGCAGGTCCTTTCGGATCGCGAGCGCGCCTACGACGACGTGATTTCGGCCGGCCGCGCCGCGGCCGCCGCGTTGCTCAGGGCTGACTAGCCCGAACTCGGAGAGGCGGCGCCGCTACATCCGCCTCGCCTCGATAGTCTGCAGGTGGGTATCGAGAGGAACGAGCTAGGGGCGTTGCGAGTTTTTTCGGCGAGAGCGAAGCGGTCGTAGGGTGAATCGGTGAGTGAACCTGACGCTGGGGTAGGACAGGGCGCCTCGACTCCCGCGCGAATAGCTGCCACGTTCGCGCTGATCATCGCGGTCGTGCTCGTCCTGTTCCTGCTCCTAGGCGGCGGCAGCGGCCATAAATACACATTCCTGTTCGAGACCGGTGGCCAGCTGGTCCCCGACAACCAGGTTCTGGTCGCCGGCCAGCCGGTCGGGAACATCGATTCGATCGATCTGACCGACGACAGTCAGGCAGCAGTCGATGTCACCGTCGACGAGCCGCTGACCGAGGGCACCACGGCGGTGATCCGCGCGAGCTCTCTGTCTGGGGTCGCGAACCGCTACATCGCACTCTCGCGCGGCGCGGACAACTCGCCTGAGATTGAGGAGGGCGCCACGATCTCGGGCACCGACACGACCACGGCGGTCGACCTCGACCAGCTCTTCAACGTGTTCAGGCCCAAGCAGCGC
>CAXMST010000149.1:0-4574 GCA_964196325.1 uncultured Acidimicrobiia bacterium | reverse complement strand
TCGGCTGCCAGAAACAGTGCCGAGCCGCCGTCGCCGGCGTGCTTGCCCACGATTCCGTCGTGGGCGACCACCGACCTGTCGATCAGATCCGTCATCGCCCTGACCAGGTCGAAGTAGCCGCGTGATGAGAGTCGCCGGGAGAGAGCCCCCGACGCCTCGAGGTCGGCAAAGAGGATGCCTGCAGCGCGCTTTCCGGGTTCGCTTACCCGCTCCATCCGCTCGAAGAGCCGCTGATCGCCGCGAGCCAGCCGTTGCTCCAGGTTCTGTGGCAGGGCGCTGCGGTGCTGGACCAGGACGCCGATGAAGCGCCCGGCGTCGTCGCTGATCCGGAGGTACACGTTGTTGACGTCGCCGAGCAGATTCTCGCGCATCCGGAGGTTCGGCCGGAAGCTGAGCCTGGCGTGCCAAGCTCGGGGCGGCTCGGCGATCGGTTCGACCTCCGCCGCGATCGACCCGGTGAGGCTGAAGACCTGCTCGAAGCCGGGGTCGTCGGGGTCCAGGTAGTGGCGCATGATCGGAGCGTTCTGCTGAAACCAGACGGTCCCGCTCTCCTCGGTGAGCCTCATGACGTCGGCCTTCCCCTCGAGGCTCCGATAAATCATCGATCGGCCGTACATTCCCGTCGCTTCCTCGGCGGAGAGGCCGAGGACCCGGGCGGCCTGGCTGGAGTAGAAAATGGTGCGGAAGCTCGGGTCGAGGATCTCCGCCGACATCTCCGCGCCCTCGACGGCAAGCGCGATCTCACGCAGCTCAGGGTGATCGGGAAGTGGCGGTACGTATCGGGCGTCGGCGTCAATCATTTGAGACTACCCAGGCCGTGAACCTCAGCGGTGGCAGCCGACACCCTGCTCAGTCGGAACTGGTCGGTTGACCAAGGTGAGCCGGTGTCGAACGCCGTGCATTGCGACCTGCCGGTCCGCTTGAAGGCGCTGTGGCCGTTCCAGGCGTTATGTGGGCCGGTCGTGTGCGGTGAGTCGCTTGACTCGGGTCAGGCTCCTGCGACCTCGCGCTTTGCCCGGCGCGCGGCCTTGACCCGCTCGGTCGCTCCCAGGTCGCGCTTGCGCAAGCGCACGGCCTCCGGCGTGACCTCCACACATTCATCGGCTCTCAAGAACTCGATTGCCTGCTCCAGCGAGAGCAGCTTCGGCGGGATCAGCCGAACCAGCAGGTCGGCGCTGGCGGCGCGGACGTTGGTCTGGTGCTTCTCCTTGGTCGCGTTCACGTCGAGATCGTCGGGTCGCGAGCCCTGGCCGATCACCATCCCCTCGTAGACCTCCTCGCCAGGCCCGATGAACATGGTGCCGCGCTCCTGCAGGCCGAACAGGGCGAAGCCGGCGCTCTTGCCATGGCGGTCGGCGACCAGAGAACCGGTCGGCCGGGTGCGAAGCTCGCCCGCCCACGGCTCCCAGCGATCGAAGACGTGGTGCAGGAGGCCGGTGCCGCGCGTCTCGGTCAAGAACTCGGTGCGGAACCCGATCAGGCCACGGGCTGGGACCAGGAACTCGAGTCGGACCCACCCGGTCGAGTGATTGACCATCTGCTCCATGCGACCTTTGCGCACGGCCAGGGTCTGGGTGACGACACCGACATAGTCCTCGGGCACGTCGATCGCGAGGCGCTCGACCGGCTCACAGAGCTTACCGTCGATCTCACGGGTTATCACCTGGGGCTGGCCGGCGGTGAGCTCATAGCCCTCGCGTCGCATCAGCTCGAGCAGCACCACGAGTTGCAGCTCGCCGCGCCCCTCGACCTCCCAGGCGTCCGGGCGCTCGGTATCCCGAACCCGGATCGAGACGTTGCCGACCAGCTCGCGATCCAGGCGGTCCTTGATCTGTCGAGCGGTCAGCTTGGTCCCGCTTCGGCCGGCGAGCGGGGAGGTGTTGATCCCCACGGTCATTGAGAGCGACGGCTCATCCACGGTGATCACGGGCAGCGGCGTGGGGTCGACGACGTCCGCCAGCGTCTCCCCGATCGTCACCCCGGGGATTCCGGCCACGGCGATGATCTCGCCCGGCCCCGCTTCGCTTGCCTCGACGCGCTCCAGTGCCTCGGTCACGTATAGGCCAGAGATCGTGGCCCGCTCGATCTCACCGTTGGCCCGACACCAGGCGATCGAGGCTCCGGCCTTGACCGAGCCGTTGAAGATCCGGCAGATCGCCAACCGGCCGACGTAGTCGTCGGCGGCGAGGTTGGTCACGTGGGCTTGGAAGGGTTGCTCGGGGTCGTGCCGCGGGCCGGGGATGTGGGAGACGACCAGCTCCAGCAGCGGCCCCAGATCGGAGCCCTCCTCGCCTTCGCTCAGCGAGGCCCAGCCCGCGCGGGCGTTGGTGTAGACGATCGGGAACTCGATCTGCGACTCGTCGGCGTCGAGGTCCAGGAACAACTCGTAGACCTCGTCGACGACCTCCGCGATGCGGGCGTCCGGCCGGTCCACCTTGTTCACCACCAGCACCACCGGAAGTCGGGCTTCCAGCGCCTTGCGGAGCACGAAGCGCGTCTGTGGCAGCGGTCCCTCGGAGGCGTCGACCAGCAGCAGCACCCCATCGACCATGGTCAGCCCGCGCTCGACCTCCCCGCCAAAATCGGCGTGGCCCGGGGTGTCGATGATGTTGAGCTTGACGCCTTCGTAGCGCAGCGAGGCGTTCTTGGCGAGGATCGTGATCCCCTTCTCACGCTCCAGATCCATCGAGTCCATGACCCGCTCAGCCACATCCTGATGGGCCCTGAACGCCCCCGATTGGTGCAGGAGGGCATCGACCAGGGTGGTCTTCCCATGGTCGACGTGGGCGACGATCGCGAGGTTGCGGAGATCGTCACGGGTGGCTGAGGCGGTCTCCATCGGACGCGGGATGGTAGGGGTCAGCAGGCCTGGGCTCGTCAGCTCCTCGCGGAGACGACCCGCCCGCGGGCGCCGACCCGCTTCTAGCGCGAGTGTGAGACGCTCATCGTCTCGCCCCGGCCGCCGTGTTCGGCCAGCGCCGCGCTGACCTGGTCGCTGGGGACGATCTCCCTGCCGAACGGCCAGAGCGCGACCGGAACCAGCTTCACATTCGCAATCGCCAGCGGGATGCCGATGATCGTCACCGCCTGGACCACCGCCGTGGCCAGGTGCATCAGCGCCAGCCACCAGCCCGCGAGCAGCAGCCAGATCACGTTGCCGACCACCGAAGGGGCGCCTGCCGTAGGCCGCTTGACGATCGTCCGACCAAACGGCCACAGCGCGAAGCCGGCCAGCTTGAACGCCTGGATTCCGAAAGGAATCGTGATGATCAGAATGCACATCACGACGCCCGCCAGCGCATAGCCGATCGCCAGCCAGAGCCCGCCGAAAATCAGCCAGATGATGTTGAGCAGGGCACGCATCGGTTCGCGGCAGCCTACCTGGGACACGGGGCTGGCCGCGGACCCCTCTACGCCGTAGGATCGACGCCTTGGCTCAGGTCCCAGACGTGGTCGCGCCGCCGCCGCGGCACCCCCGCTTTCCCTTGCTCGACGGCATGCGCGCGGTCGCCGTGCTCACCGTGGTGCTCGTGCACGCGGCCGTGTTCGGCGGTGCGATCGACTCCTCGCTGCCGGGGCGCCTGCTCGCACATCTGAACATCGGCGTGACCATCTTCTTCCTGCTCTCGGGCTTCCTCCTGTATCGGCCCTTCATCGCACACCGCGCCGGTGGTGCGCCCGCCCCCGAGGTGCTCCAGTGCGAAGCGCCGACTGCTGCGGATCTACCCCGCCTACTGGCTGGTCCTGACCGTGCTGGTCATCGTGCCGGGGCAGACCGGCATCTACGGCGGCCAGTCGCTTGCACACCTCGGTCTGCTCCACACGCTGCCGGCCGGGGCCGGCGACGCGGGCTGCGTGAACCAGTTCTTCGACTGCGGCCTGGCGCAGACCTGGAGCCTCTCCGTCGAGGTGACCTTCTACGCCCTTCTGCCGCTGTACGTATTAGTGGCGGCGCGACTGGCGCGGGGGCGCAAAGTCGGTGAGTGGATGCGGGCCGAGTTGCTGCTGTTGGGTGGGCTGGCCGCGGCATCGATCGCAGCACGGGCGTTGGGCGTGGATGTGGGGCCCCGCTCTTGGGCCGGTGGCACCGTGATCTCGTTCGTGTTCTGGTTCGCGCTCGGGATGGGCCTGGCGGTTGCCTCGGTGGCGCTGGATGGCCGTGAGCGGCCCCCTGCAGTCGTGCGCATGATCACTCGCCAGCCCGGCCTGCCCTGGCTGCTTGCCCTCGGCGTCTACCTGGTGCTCAGCCTCCGTCTGCCGAGCTCGCCCTTCCTGGTCGACCGGGGCGATCAGCTGGTGGTCCATCTGGCCTTCGGCCTGATCGCAGCGCTGCTGATGCTGCCGGCAATCTTCGGTGACAGCTCCGCGGGGCTACCCCGCCGACTCCTCCGCCACCCCCTGGTCGCCTGGCTGGGATTGATCTCATACGGGATCTTTCTTTGGCACTACGCGATCGCGCTCGAGCTCGGCAGCGGCGGCGACGGGTTGGGGTTCTGGCCCGTGCTCGCCGGAACCCTGGCACTGACGATCCCGATCGCCGCCCTGAGCTACTACGCCCTGGAACGGCCGATTCT
>CAXMST010000148.1:0-4464 GCA_964196325.1 uncultured Acidimicrobiia bacterium | reverse complement strand
CGGCGATCACACCTCCAAGCGTTGGGAGAGGGCGACCCCGGATTGCGATTGTGGCGTTGCTCTGCCTCGCGCCCGCTGAATGCAGGTTCAGCACGAATGAGGTCGGCACGCCACGACAGCCACCAAAAACGGTGCCCGATCGGTGCCCCCCCCCGATGCGCGACGGCCGATACCGGCGTAGCAAACCCGCCGTTTGCGGCGGTTTTCTCAGCGCGCCCGACAGGATTCGAACCTGTGACCTTCGGTTTCGTAGACCGACGCTTCCCAGGTGCTCTTCGCTCTCCCCTACGAGCGCGCAAAACGCCCGATCGTCTCCTCCGGCTTCAGTCCCGGCAGCGCCTCGCGCAGGATCCGGTAGTAGGCGAGCTCCTCCTTGGTGCGCAGCGGCGGGTCGAGCTCGCCCCGCTCGCGCTCGAGATCCTCGTCGCCGATCGTCGCCTCGATCCGCTCGGTGAGGACGTCGGCGGCGCCGGAGCCGGTGCCGAACTGGGCCTTCTCGCGCCAGAGCAGATCGTCGGGGAGGGCGCCGTCGAAGGCCTCACGGAGCAGGCGCTTCTCGGGCAGGTCGGGGCCGGCGGCCTTCCAGCCGGCGGGCAGGTGCAGGCCGTAGGCGATCACCTCGCGGTCGAGGAAGGGGACGCGGGCCTCGAGTCCGTGGGCCATGGTCACCCGGTCGGCGCGCTGCAGATTGAGGCTGTGCAGGCCCTCGATCGTGCGGACGAGCTCGTCGTGGAGGTCGTCCTCATCGGGGAACTCCTCGTGGTAGTAGCCATAGCCGGCGAAGATCTCGTCGGCTCCCTCGCCGGTGAGCACCACCTTGACGTGTTCGGCGGTCATCTCGGCGAGCAGGTAGTTGGGGACGGCGCTACGGACCAAGGAGGGGTCGAAGGACTCGATCACCCGTACCGTCTCGGGCAGGACCGCGAAGGCCTCATCGGCGGTGTAGATGCGCTCGCGGTGCCTGCTTCCCAGGTGCTCGGCGACCCGGCGGGCGGCAAGTAGGTCGGGACTGTCTTCGGTGCCGACGGCGAAGGTCTGAAGGCGCTGCCCTCGGGCGCCCAGGTACTCGGCGGCAACCGCGGCGATCAGGCTCGAGTCCAGGCCGCCGGAGAGGAAGACACCGACGGGGACATCGCCCATCATCTGCCGGTCGACGGCGTCGGCGACGACCTCGCGGACCTGGGTCAGCACGTCGTCGGGGATCGGGGCGCCGGGCTCGGTGGGCCCCGGCAGCGGCCGCAAGTGGCCGGGCTCGGGCACCGCCGCCTCGAAGCGGATCAAGCCCTCCTCGGGGGTCCAGTAGTGGCCCGGCGGGAAGGCCTCGACCAATGGCAGCCAGGAGGGGTCGAAGGCGCGCATCTCGGAGGCGAAGCGGACCTCACCCTCGCGCTCGGCCCAGTACAGGGGCTTGATCCCGATGGGATCGCGGGCGGCGAAGAAGCGGCCCTCGGCGTCGGCGGCCAACAACGCGTACATGCCGCTGAGCTCGGCCAGGGCCGCGGGTCCGCGGTCCTCGAGCAGGTGCAGGGCAACCTCGTTGTCGGAGCCGCTGCTGAACAGGCGGCCGTCGAGCGACTCGCGCACGTCCTCGTAGTTGTAGATCTCGCCGTTGCCGACCAGCCACAGGCCGCCCTCGCCGGCACCGAGCGGCTGGGCGCCGCCGCCGACGTCGACGATCGCCAGGCGGGTGTGGCCGAGCCACGAGCGGCCGAGGTCGATCGAGCCGCTGTCGTCGGGGCCGCGGTGGGCGAGGCGGTCGAGCATCCGCCGCCCCGCGGCGGGGTCGATCGGTCCGTGCTTACCGGCGATTCCACACATCGGCTCGCCCACTAGCGTACGCTGCTCGTCGATGGCCAGCGGGTACGCCCCCGAGGACTTCGGCGCCGAGCTCCCCGGAGAGAGCTTCGACGAATTCCTCGTCGTCGAGCGCAGCTACAGCCGCGACGACGAGCTGACCTCGATCGGGCTCGCCAACATCCGCGCCATCGTCCCGGGGATCGAGGAGAACAAGGACAAGATCCTGCGCGCGGCGAAACGGTTCAAGGAGAGCGGCGTCAACCTCGCGATCTTCCCCGAGTTCTGCATCTCCGGCTACTTCTGGGAAAACGAGGAGAGCTGCCGCCCTTACATGGAGCGGGCGCGGCTCGATAACCACATCGACTGGATCGAGGGCGAGCTGCGGCCGCTGCTCGACGAGCACTTCCGGGCGATCGTCCTCAACGGGCTGATCCGCTCCGCGGAGGACAGCGATCGCTTCGCCAATGTCACCTTCGTGGTTTCCGACGACAGCGACTACCTGGACGAGCAGCAGCTCTACCGCAAGGTGTTCCTGCCCGGGATCGAGAAGACCTACACCGACAGCGGCGGCGACGACCGGCTCGTGGTCCAGGGCGCACGGGCCAACTACGGCTTCACCACCTGCTACGACTACCTCTTCGGGGAGCTCCTGCGCGAGTACTCGGCGCTGGATGGGGTCGACGCGATCGTCGAGGTCGCCTCTTGGCGCGCCGCCGCCACCCGCGACTACCCGGGGATGAACGTGCGCACCGACCTCTACTACGGGCAGCTCTGGGACATGGTGATGGCCGCCTCCTCGGCGATGAATCAGGTCTGGACGATCGCCTGCAACGCCGTCGGTCGCCACGGGGTGAGCGACGTCGCCTTCTGGGGCGGCTCGGGGATCTGGACGCCGTCGGGGCTGCCCCTGATCCAGGCCTCGAACATCAACGAGGAGCTTCTGATCGTCCACAACCTCGACCTCGAGGAGACCCGCGCGGCCGAGCTCGACGACTTCAACTACGCCTTCGACTTCAGCCTCGTCTATCGGCCGACCAAGTCGGCGCGCTCGTTCACGCGGAGCGTGGAGTAAGAGGTGGCCGACCGCGCGGACGTCAGGGGCCCTGGCCGTGCCTGATCAAGGGCAAGCCTAGTCCCAGGAGTACCCCGACACGATTCGAACCTGTGACCTTCGGTTGCGTAGATTGAGCGTCGATTCGCTCCTGTCGCTCGTCTCGTCTCGAGCGCCTCTCGCGGCCCGCTAGGCTCGCGCGGGTCCGCGGAGGTCCGTCGATCGACTCACCCGATCGCCCAGCAGCCGGCTGCGGTCAGCCGGATCCAGAGACGGGGAGTTGGCCGGCCTTGCGGGCGATAGTCGCCTCGTAGTAAATGGGCTCCCGTGCCACCGAGAGGCGATGGCGATAGCGCTCGGAGCTGAGCGGCTCGAGCGCGCCCGAGGCGATCCCATCGCCGATCAGGTCCGCGAATGGAGAGCTCTTGCCGCTGACCAGGTCATCCTTGATCGCGAAGCCGACGAGCGCGCCGGGGGCACCCAGGTTGCAGGAGCGAGCGAAGGCGTCGGCGGGGATGTCGCCGAACCCGAGCGCGGCCACCGATACCACGCAGTCGAGATCGGTGCCCTCGAGCTGCTCGAAGCCGGGAGCGGAGGGGTCGGTCAGGTCCATGACCAGGTAGTCGTCGTAGACGTCGGGCCTGTCGCGCTCGGCCGCCTTCGCCGCTTCCTCGATGATGTCGACCCCGGTGATCCGCCCCACCCCGATCCGCTTGAGCTGCTCGCCGACCATGCCGTTGCCGGCGCCCACGTCCAGCACCTTGATCTCGGCCGGATCGATCGCCTCGCGGCCGAGCTCGGCCGCGAGCATCGAAACCACCTGGCGCGGCGAGTCGCACTCGAGCTCGTCATAGAAGAGGCGCTCGTACAGGCCGGGGATCGAGTAGATCTCCTCGTAGTCGTGGAAGCGGATCCGCCGCCACTCGCCGTCGACGCAGACCTCGCAACCCTCCTCGTCCTGAGGCACGGCGCCGGCCGCCTGCGGCAGCCTCACCTCCGGCTTGGCCGTGGTCGACTCCTGGCTCTGGGACGGCATGACTACTCCTCGCAGATAGGGCCAGAATGGATCGCCGGTCGGCGAGGCGAACCCTCGCCCTGGCACCTCGCGGCTCCCCTAAGGGGCCCCTTAGCCTAGTGAAAGTTGCTCAACGGGGGCCAGCGCCGGGAGGCTCTCGTTCCAGCTGACCGGGTCCAACGAAACCACCGAGGCCCCGTTCAATCTCGTGCCGCCGTCTGCGTCGCTACTCGATTCGATGGACTTGATCATGTGCTCGAGTTCACTGGTTGTCTTTGGAACCTTCAACTGTTGCTCCTTGTGTGGTATCGACAAAGGCCGGCCTGACCGGACCCCGTTCAGGGGCACCGCAGATCACGCAGATCCTCATCGGGAGGACCCCCAGCAGCGGCCGAAAATGAGACCCAAATGTGACCCGGAGCTGACGGAGAAGCCCTGCAGGGCCGTGAAAGGAGCGGAAGCGGCGAAATCGACGAGGCCGCCGATCCGGCTTGTCTGCAGGCAAGAAAGGGCGATGGCCTGCAGATCGATGAGCGCGCCCGACAGGATTCGAACCTGTGACCTTCGGTTTCGTAGACCGACGGTCACCGCTTGTGCCGCC
>CAXMST010000147.1:0-11076 GCA_964196325.1 uncultured Acidimicrobiia bacterium | reverse complement strand
CGACTGAGCGAGAAATGGACGTTCCCGCTGCTGCTGGTGCAGACGATCCTCGTCCTGCTTCACTGACGTGACGTCGGCGGTCGCCCTTGCCTCAGGGGTCTTCGCCGCCCACTTTCTGCTGCAGGCGTTCATTGCCGGACGACTCGCCTGGCGCGTCAAGGGCTGGGGCTGGGTCGCCTTCTTCACCTTCATCGGTGCGGCGATGGCCGCGATCGCGATCTTCGGGATCCCGTCCTAGGCGGGAGCGGGCGCCGGGGCCGTGCGCCGACTGCCATTCGCTCGACGATCCGCGCGTGGTAGCGAGAAACGAATCGGGCCCCCGCTATGTTTGTCACTACCCACGCTTGAGCCCTCCGCCAGGAGGGCTTCTGCGTTCAAACTGTTCGCCGACTTCGCGGGGTACGCGGACTTCTTCCACTTGCAGGACCTGGTGAACGAGGCCACTCTCACGGTCAAGTTCTCAATGCCGTTCGAGGACTTCGCCGCGTCGCCCCTGCCGGACACCCTGGATGCGTACATCGCGTACCGTCAACGCGCTATTGAGTTCATTGTGGCGCGGAACCGGCGGATCGCCGCTCACGTCAGCACGGGGCGCTGATCGACACGCCTGCATCGGCCGCGATCCCGGCGGAGCAGATCAGTAGGCCCCGCGGCAACATTCGCTGAACACAATCCGCTTCCTATCGCGTGGCCGCGACGGCGCACACAGCAGCTGTCGCGGCGACCGCTAGGACGAGAAGCGATGATCTCCGGTCACGCAGGCAGGCGCACACGCTCGACGATCCGTGCGTCGTAGCGAGAAACAGTCCTGCCGGGTATCGGTTGTCACTACCACGCTGGAGCCTCCGCGAGGTTTGCGGACCTTGGCGCAGAAGCCGGAAGCGGTAGTTCAGTCACACTGGAGGGGAACGGAGGAGATTCTGCTGTTGATCGAGACGGACTATCTGGTGATCGGGGCCGGTGCGAGCGGCCTTGCCTTCGCCGACTCGCTCATCGAGCAGGACCCCGAGGCGGAGTTGGTGCTGGTCGATCGCAGACCCGGACCGGGGGGCCACTGGCTCGACGCCTACCCGTTCGTGAAGCTCCATATCCCTTCGGCGTTCTACGGGGTCAACAGCCTGCCGCTCGGCAACGATCAGATCGACGAAGTCGGTGAGAACGCCGGCTTCTACGAACGGGCCACGGGTGCCGAGATCTGCGACTACTTCGCCGAGGTCGCCACCCGACTTACCGAGACCGGCCGCGTGCGCATTCTGTTCGAGCATGAGCATCTCGGATCGGGGTCGAAAGCTCAACGCGCACGAGATCTCCGCGAAGGAGCGGTTCACGATGTCGAGGTACGTCGCAAGGTCGTCGACGCCCGCTATCAGCAGCCGTCGATCCCGGCCACCCACGAGCCGTCTTTCGAGGTAGCGGCCGACGCCGAAATGGTGCCTGTCAATGGCCTTCCCACGGCAGCGGAGGGGGCGGAGCGATTCGCCGTGCTCGGCTCCGGCAAGACCGCCGTCGACGCTTGCACCTGGCTCATTGACAACGGCGTGGCACCCGACCGGGTCCGTTGGGTCCGGCCGCGGGATGCCTGGTTCCACCACCGACGCCATTTTCAGCCGCTCCACCAGGTCGGCGAAAACATGCACGGCATCTCTCTGGACGTCGAGGCCAGCGCCGACGCCACAGATCTGGAGGATCTCTTCGACTGCCTCGAGGCCGCCGGCCGCCTGGTCCGCCTTGATTCCTCGGTCGCCGCGACGATGTATCGCGGCACCCTTCTGAGTCCGCCTGAGCTCGAAGCTGTGAGGCAGATCGACGACGTGATCCGACTCGGTTACGTGCGGATGATCGAGCGGGACAGGATCGTGCTCGAGCGAGGTGAGATTGGGACGGACCCGGCTGTCGTGCACGTCGACTGCACGGCACACGGCCTGCGCAATGCACCCCCGACAGCGATCTTCCAAGAGGGGCGCATCGTCCTGCAGCAGATCCGTCAGAACTCTCCGACGTTCAACGCAGCCTTGATCGCGTTCGTCGAGTCCAACCGCGAGGACGACGCCGAACGGAACGACCTATGCCGTCCCAATCCTTTCCCGAGCAGCATCGCCGACTGGCCCGGCATGAGCCGTAGAACATTTCAGGTCGAGCAGCGCTGGCTGGAACAGCCGGACGTCGCGGAGTGGGTTGCCCAGAGTCGGCTCAACCTCCTCCGCGGTTTGCCTGACAGGTTGGATGAGCCGGTGGCGAGGGCCGCGGTGGAACGGTTCGTTACCCATATAGCTCCCGCGATCGAGCGGCTGCAACAACTCGAGACCTGAGCGGCCGGAAGGGCAAGCGTACTCGTTCGGATCCGGGGGGCCGCTCAGTCCGGGACGCGTGCCCGCCCAACGATCCGTGCGTCGTAGCGAGAAACGAATCGGGCCCCCGCAATGTTTGGCACTACAGCGGCCCAGCTACGATTAGCCGGTGGACCGGGATCCCCTTCAGGGGCTCGAGGACGACCTCGCAGCCCAGGCCGAGTTCGCCTTCCCGCGGGCACCCGCCTGCGCGCGTCTGCTGGGCGCCCTCGGCGACGCGATCGACGGGTCGGTCCGCGAGCGCCTGCGAGACGCCTGGGCGGCGCGGCGCTTCGGCGCCTGGTACGAGCGGCCAGTTCTCCTCCTTACCGCGGTCCGCGACGATGCGCTGCGCGAGGGACCGACGCACCCGCTCTGGCCCGCCCTCAGAGTCCCGGACCCTGAGCCAGGTTCAGCGACGAGCACCGCGGTCAAGGCAGCCCTCGGGCCCGACCGCCGATACCTCTGGGATTCGCTCGCCAACCGACACGTTCAGACCAACGACCCGACCCGGGCGATCGCCTGGATCTGGCCTGCGGCTCTCGGGGCCGCGCACGAGCCCCGTCGGCCGATCGTCCTCTACGAGGTCGGCTCCAGCGCGGGACTCAACCTCGTTGCCGATCGCCTGCCAGCGGTGTGGACGCGCAGCGACGACGGTCCCTTGACGCTCGACCCGCTTCCCCCGATCGCAGCCCGAACCGGATTCGATCTACGCCCGATCGACGCCCTGGACGAGGAAGGTGCGCGCTGGCTTCGCGCCTCGATCTGGCCAGGCCAATCTGAGCGCGGCGAGCGGCTAGAGGCTGCAATCGCGGCTTTCAGGGCTCTCGCGGATGCTGGCGCCGCCCCACCGATAGAGCGCTCGAGCGCCGCAGCCATTCCTGCCCGCTTGCCGGTCCTCGACGATTCCGGGCCCCGCGCGATCGCCTTTCAGACGATCGTCCGCGACTATCTGTCGGAGGTCGAGCTCCGCCGCTACGAGACCGGGATGCGGCGTTGGCTTGGTGCCTGCGCGCCCGGCGCTGCTGTCTGGATGGAGCTCGAAGTCACCGACGACGCCCGCTACGGCGCCCCCCCGGTGGCGCTCATCGCGCATACGTCTGACGGTGATCAGATCCGCACCCGGCTGCTCGCGCACGCCGATCCCCATCCCGTCGCCATGGCGGTCGACGACGATGCCGTCACGGCGCTCCAGTTCGCGCTGCGGGGTCGAGCGAGGGAGCCATAGCGAGGAACCAATTGGGCCGGGGACCGGTCCTCGCCACCACCGCTTACTCACAAGGGTCCACCGGGAGAGAGCTGGCGGCCCAAGCTTCCAGCGGCGGCGGCATCCGCGGTGGAGCTGTGAGCCACGCTCACGCGGGGTGGCGTGACCCACGCTCCTAGGCTCAGGGGTCGGCGCGAAACCTTCGCAGCCACTCCAGCACCGCCCAGGTCGCCTCGAGGTCCTCTCGGTTGTAGGCCAGGACCTCATCCATGATCGCGGTGCGCTTGGCCTGATCCGCGCTGTCGCTGGCCACGGAAGCAGCAGCGACTGCCGCGCGAGCGCCGGGCGCCTCAATCCCGCTCGACGTACCAGATGGTGGGCTCGCCGGCGACGCCGGCGGCCTCGACGCTAGCGAAGTGGTGCCAGAGGGTGACGGGAGCGGCTCCTGGGAGCGGTCTAGAGGTGTGCAGCTGCGGAGATCGCGTCGACCGCCTCGTCGCGTGCCGAGGTGTCCTTGCTCCAGATCGTAGCGGTGCGGCTCTTGAGGACCCCGAGGACGACCTCGTCCCCGCCAGTGAGCGTGAGCTTGAGGCGCGCCGGCCCCTTGGTCGAGAACGGCTCGACATTGGCGATCTCGCCGAGCTCGAACGCCTTCCCAGCCGTGAGGAACTCGAGCCCGAAACCGCCGCCGGCGTTGGGGGTCACGACCTTCAGCGGCTCGAAGAGCAGCCGGCGATTGGTGAGGACCAGCTTGCCGCCGTACTTCGACAGCCGCCCTCGGAAGTTGTCGTTCTGGGACATCGGCACTCCCGCGACCCACGAGTGCTGGATCGCCTCCCCGGACTGGAGCTCGTGCATCCTGAGGGTGGTGTCGCCTGCGGCGTCCTCCGACATGCGTGGCGAGTCTCCCAGTCCGTGCGCGACCGCGCAAGCCGCAGTCTGTGCGCGACCGCGCAAGCCGCGCGGAACAAGGCGGCGATCTAGGCCTGGACCGGCGCCGGCTCCACTCCGCGCAGCGCCGCTCGCTCATTCCGGCGGCCGCGGCCGCCTCCATGAGCGACCAGCCCTCCTCGACAGCTCTTCTGACCATCACCGTCCGGCCCTTCGGGCCGAGCGGGGCATTACGGTGCAGCTTCATCCGGTGTCCTCCTTGGATCTGGGTGTTTCCGCACCCCCAGCCTCCAAGGAGGTCCGGATGAACAACGTGGTCAGGGTTTACACCTAGCCCTCCCGTGTTAGCCGTGGGAGCGGTGCGGGGCCCTACCGATGCCCCGACAGGGGCGAATCTAGGTCGTGCGAGCGGCGGGCTGCAAGTCGGAAAGACCCCACTCGCCGGGGCCCCGGACCTGGCCGCGGCCTAACGCGCCCGACCCCCTACGCTTAGGGTGTCTCCAGACCGAGGGGCCCCGATTCGCGCCGGTCACGACTGCGACTCGTCCGCTCGCGTTCATCCGTCGGTTCCAGCACGCTCGCGCAGCAGGTCGACGACGGCGGAGTTGTCGAGATCGCCGCGACCGCTGCGAACCAGGTCGTCGTAGAGCTGCGCCGTGAGCTCGGCGCCCGGCATTGGCACGTCGAGGGCGCCGCCCGTCTCGAGGGCGATCCGCAGGTCCTTCTGGTGCAGGCGGGCGCGGAAGCCGGGCTCGAAATCCCCGCGGGCGGCCCGCTGGCCTCGCAACTCCATCGACCCGCTTCGTGCCAGGCCACCCTGGAAGACCTCGATCAACCGCTCGAGATCGATCCCGGCCTTCTCCCCCAGGACGAGAGCCTCGGCCATGGCCTCCATCGCTGAGGCAACCAGGATCTGGTTGCAGGCCTTTGTTACCTGACCGGACCCGCTCGGTCCCATGTGGACGACCGTCCTACCCAGAGCCTCGAAAATCGGGCCGCAGCGCTCGAACGCCGACTGCGCGCCCCCGACCATGATCGAGAGCGTCCCGTCAATCGCGCCCTGCTCGCCACCGGAAACGGGTGCGTCGAGCAAGGATGCACCGCGCTTCTCGACCTCCTCGGCGAGCCGCCGCGTCGCAATCGGGCTGATCGTCGACATGTCGGTCCAGATCGAGCCCTCGCGTAGCGCCGGGACGAGCGTCTCAGCGATCAGCTCGACGTCGGGCGTGTCGGGGACCATCGTGATCACGAACTCGGCATCGCCGATCGCTGCCGGAGATTCGACGAGCTGGGCTCCGCGCTCGGCCAGCTCCTCGGCCGGACCCGGGCTGCGGCTGTGGACGCCGAGATCGAAATCGGCGGCGAGCAGGTTCGCCGCCATCGGCTTTCCCATCACACCCAGTCCGATCACGGCGATGCGTGCGCTCATGCGAGCGTGAAGGATTGCAGAGCGTGGTCCCCCGGACTCCCTTCGGCGTCTCGATCGAGTCGAGAGTGTCCGTCGAACCGGTGCCTCCGGTCGTTCATCGAGTGGCGGTTCAGCTGCTTGAAAGCTGGGATCGGACCTACAGTGGTAGCCGGCAAGCAGGGCGTCGCCGGGCGACTCCACAAACACCCCTGCAAGCGTCGCCGCCTCCAAGCCTCCCAACCGCCGGGTCATGCTGCTGGGCTTGCGCACACGGGGCAAGCCGGGGAGGTTCGCGCGGTGGGTCTCGAATCCCTCCTCGCAGCACTTCCTCGAGCAGGAGCGGCGCGCCGGCCGACCGGCGCTTGGCTCGTTGCCCCCGTTTCTATATGAGCCCGCGCGCGGACCCGACTACGACTCGATCTTCTCCGACATCACCGTAGGGACGAGTTCGCGGCAGCCCAACTCGGCGGCCGGCATGACAGCCGCCGGTGGCGCCGCCCAGCCCGGCTACGACCTCGCGACCGGGCTCGGCTCGCTGAAGGCGGCGCGGTCGCCGATGCGGTGGCGGCGCTCGTCGAGGCGGCCGGCGTCGACGCCGTGTGGTCGATCGTCGTAGAGCTTGCGGCAGAGGTTCCTGCTTACGCCCTCGACACCGAGCTCCTGCGCCTCGGATACAGCGTCGGAGCAGTAGTCCCTGACTGCCTCGCTCGCCTGATCAGCTCTCTCGATGTCCTCGTTCTCGAACTCAGGCGGCCTTGAGCGGTCTGTAGCGGTCAGCCGACACCGCTCACCACGAACCAGAGGACTGCCGCTCTCCGCTCAAACAAGCGGCATCCGGCTTATCTACGGAGGGGGCGGGAGTCGAACCCTCGATACGCCGGGTCATGGCCCTCCGCTACGAGCTAGAGGGCGCGACGATCGTCATCTACCGATCCGAGATCCTCGAGGCGGAGGTGACCGCCGGTTACATCGGGATCACGACGGCGACCCGAATCCTGCCCGTCAGCTGGGCCCCCGGATCCGGCCCAGAGGACCTGATGTGACAAGCCAAAGGGAATAGACTCCCGACTGGTACCGGCTGGAGGGAGGAAATCGTGCCATGAACTACCGGCTCCTTTATGCGATGGGGTTCCACCCTTGGGAGGACCTGGCGGAGCATCCACCGTTTGCCGACAAGCTCTTGGAGTTGGTTGCACGCGAGGAGGACGGGCGTCAGCCCCCCTACGGCACGGCTCTCGACGTCGGCACCGGTAGCGCAGTCTGGGGCGTCGAGCTCGCGAAGCGCGGCTGGCAGGTAACCGGAGTCGACATCGTTGAGAAGGCCCTGGACAGAGGCCGGGAGCGGATCAAGGATGCGGGCGTCGAGATGAGCCTGCTGGAGGGCGACGTGACGGCCTTGGGCGATGCGGGCGTCGGTTCGGGCTTCAGGCTGGTTCTGGACACCGGCACCTTCCACGGCCTCACCGACGCCCAGCGCGAGGCGATGGGCGCGGAGCTGAGCGCTGTCGCCGCCCCCGATGCCACGCTGCTCCTTGACTGCTTTTCGCCCCGGCGCAGAGGCCCTTTGCCCCACGGAGCAAGCCGCGCCGACGTGGAGCGAGCATTCCCCGGGTGGGAGATCACTGACGTCGAGGTCGCCGACGAGGGGCCAGATGCGATCTCGCGTCTCTTCAAGTTCGACGAGCACTTCTACCGGCTGCGTCGCAAGCTGTAGCCCTGAGGCCGAGGATCCAGTCACACCCTGCGCCGACCCTGGATCGCCTCGACCAGCCCCGGGACGCTGGAACTCTGTGCTGAGAAGTCGGTCAAGGGCCCGGAGCGGTCCTGACCGGAAATCTACGAAACCGAAGGTCACAGGTTCGAATCCTGTCGGGCGCGCTCCCGGGATTCGCCTCAAACTGCATGGACATGGGCAATGGGCAGGGTCTTCCAGAAACCCGCCCGACCTTCCCAAACCGCCGAACCGCTTCAACACGCGGGCTAGGACTATCGCGCAACTATCGCGCACGGATGAGATGAGCAAAGGGATTGCGGGGCCCTCGCGCGGGGCGAACTATCGCGCAAGCGCCACCTCTCCCGCGGCGGCATCGGGGCTCGCGGGACTCCGTCTGGCGCTCCGGCGGGGAAAGTTCGCCTCTGGTGGGAACTCAGGACGGCATTTCGATCGTTACGAGAGCCGGAGGGGCCCCCGGAAGCAAGATGGCCGGCACGTCCTGCTAGCCGCTCAATCCTGCCGGCAGTCCGGCGCGGAAGAAGCGCTCAGCGACCTCGTCGCGCGGGTAGGCAAACTCCGCCACTAGCTCCTCAAGCGTCACATCGCGGCTGGCGCCGAAGTGAGCCTCAACCGAGATCGTCTTGATCAGCTGGTCGCCGAAGCGGAAGTGGGGGCAGAGCACCGGCTCGTCGCCGAGCTCCGGAAGCGAATCCAGTGGCTCGAGGGCTTCCCGCGCGAGCTGCACCAGCGCGGCGAGGCGCTCATCGCTGGGATAGCGGATCTGTTGGTCCCGAAGCAGCCTGAAGCGGTCCCAGGCCACCGGCTCCCAGTTGTCGATGATTTCGCGCCACGCACACCGGCGTAGAGCAGTTCGACAACGTTGACGGGGTCGCCTTCCCCGAGCATCGCGGCGGCGGCACTGTTCGTATCGACGACGTCGAAGTGGCGGTCGACGACCATAGCCGGGTGGGGCGAGTGCTGGTCAAGCAGGCGTCGCAGGACCTGACGAAACGGCTCGAGGCCCGGCGCCTCGATTGCCGTCTCAGCGATCTCGGGGCGCAACCCAGCGGCCTCCATCATCAGGTTGCGCTCGCGCAGAGGAACCGATAGGGCGTGGCCCAGTCGCTCGATCATCCGTTGGCTGGGGCGGGAGCGACCGGTCTCCAGGAAGGAGATGTGGCGGCTCGTGGTCTTCGCTTCCAGCGCCAGTTCGAGCTGGCTGGTGCCGCGGACCTGGCGCCAATGCCGGAGTTCGCGACCGAAAGGGCTTGCCTCCCTCGTTGCCATGACGGAGAGCATGACGGCCGCGCTGTGATCGCGCCCATTCCCACGGAGGGAATTGCGGATGGTCTCGATCCGGTCCACGATCGGAGACGCAATCGACCAAGGAGTTCCAAGTGATCAGGATCCAACGCACGATCGACCTCGACGTCCCGGCCGCGGTGGCCTGGCGGATCGTCGGGGAGGAGTTCGACCGTATCGGCGAGTGGGCGACCCCCGTCCCGAAGTCGAAGGCCCAGGGCGGCGATCGAATCAACGACGAGGCCCCCGCGGCCGGTCGCGTCTGCGAAACTTCGATAGCCGGTTTCCCCGCCCTGACGGAGCCGATCACCGCCTATGACGCTGACTCGAGAACGCTCGAGTTCGAGATCACCGCAGGGATGCCGCGGTTCGTCACCGACGCCCGCAATTCCACCAGGATCGAGGCGCTGGGAGCCGATCGCTCGCAGCCCCCGCGAGGCAACGACCAGCGGGATCGCTAAAATCCGACCGGCCCGCTAGGAATTCATGATCGATGCCCATCCAAACCGTCTGCAAGACCGAGGAGCTGCCCCCTGGGGAGGTCCGGCTGATCGAGGTCGAGGGGCTCAAGATCGGCGTCTTCAACGCCGCCGGCGAGCTCTTCGCGATCGAGGATCGCTGCTCCCACGACGACGGCCCGCTGGCCGAGGGGCTCTTCGATCCCGCCGCCGGCACGGTCGAGTGCCCGCGGCACGGCTCGCTCTTCGACCTGCGCGACGGGCGC
Source organism: uncultured Acidimicrobiia bacterium (assembly GCA_964196325.1). Taxonomy (GTDB): domain Bacteria; phylum Actinomycetota; class Thermoleophilia; order Solirubrobacterales; family 70-9; genus CAXMST01. The sequence continues at coordinate 1,503 of CAXMST010000147.1, read as the reverse complement.
CCCAAGACGCTGCCCGCCTTCACCCCGGTCGAGACGTTCGATGTGCGGGTCGAGGACGGCGAGATCAAACTGGAGGTCGACTGAGATGAATCCCCCCGAGACCGCGACACCCGCGACCGATCCGAAGCTCGCTGAGCGAGCCGCGGTCAAGGACATCAACTCCGACTACGAGGAGAAGTTCGGCTTCAACGATCCCGAGACGGGGTACGTCTACAAGGCGCCCAAGGGCCTGACGCGGAAGCTGGTAGAGGACATCTCGGAGTACAAGAACGAGCCCGAGTGGATGCGCGAGTTCCGGCTCAAGGCGCTCGATCACTACCGCTCGCGCCCCGTGCCGCAGTGGGGCGCCGACCTCAACCAGATCGACTTCGACGACATCCACTACTTCGTCCGTGCCTCCGAGCGGGCCGAGAGCAGCTGGGAGGACGTCCCTGAGGACATCAAGAACACCTTCGACAAGCTTGGCATCCCCGAGGCCGAGCGCGACTTCCTCGCCGGCGTTGGCGCCCAGTACGAGTCCGAGGTCGTCTACCACCAGGTCCGCGAGGACCTCGAGAAGCAGGGCGTCGTCTTCACGGACATGGACTCCGGGCTGCGCGAGCACGAGGACGTCGTCCGCGAGCACTTCGCCTCGCTGATCCCGGCCAACGACAACATGCTGGCCGCGCTCAACTCGGCCGTCTGGTCGGGCGGCTCGTTCGTCTACGTGCCCAAGGGCGTCAAGGTCGAGATGCCGCTGCAGGCCTACTTCCGGATCAACACCGAGAACATGGGCCAGTTCGAGCGCACCCTGATCATCGCCGACGAGGACTCCGAGGTGCACTACATCGAGGGCTGCACGGCGCCGGTCTACACGACCGACTCGCTGCACTCCGCGGTGGTCGAGCTGATCGCCCGGCCCGGCGCCCGGATCCGCTACACGACCATCCAGAACTGGTCGCAGAATGTCTTCAACCTGGTCACCAAGCGGGCCACGGCGGCCGAGGGCGCCACAGTCGAGTGGGTCGATTGCAACCTCGGCTCGAAGGTGACGATGAAGTACCCGTCGATCTACCTGATGGGCGAGCGGGCGCACGGCGAGATCCTCTCGATCGCCTTCGCCGGCAAGGGCCAGCACCAGGACGCGGGCGGCAAGATCATCCATGCGGCTCCGAAGACGACGTCCTCGGTGTTCGCCAAGTCGATCTCCAAGGACGGCGGCCACTCCACCTACCGCGGCCTGCTCGAGGTCGCCAAGGGCGCCACCGAGGCCCGCTCGAAGGTCGTCTGCGACGCGCTGCTACTCGATCCCGAGTCGCGCTCCGACACCTACCCGACGATCCGCATCGACGAGAGCGACGCCAACGTCGGCCACGAGGCCTCGGTCTCGAAGATCGGCGAGGAGCAGCTGTTCTACCTACAGTCGCACGGTCTCGACGAGGAGGAAGCCTCGAAGATGATCGTCAACGGTTTCATCGAGCCCGTGGTCAAGGAGCTGCCGATGGAGTACGCGGTCGAGCTCAA
>CAXMST010000146.1:0-4457 GCA_964196325.1 uncultured Acidimicrobiia bacterium | reverse complement strand
CGCGGAGCTCGAGCTTCGGGTCACTCCCGCCTCGGCGGGGCAAGCACCCGGATCAGCTCGATCAGCGGCCTCAGGCGATCTGCGAAGCGAGCGCGAACGGGAGGTCGGGCTCGCGGCCGCCCGGATCGAGGAGCGCATCGCAAAGCGGGTCGACGCGGGGGTGCGGGCCGACGAGCATCGGCTCGAGTTGCAGGGTGAGGCGCTCGACGCCGCCCTTGGCGAGGAGAGCGAGGTGGCGAGGGAGGCGCTCGCCGAGATCGAGGCCTGGCGCGAGGAGTTCGAGCGCGCGCGGGGGCGGGCGGTGGAGGTCATGACAGCAGGCGCCGAGCAGGGGCCGACCCAGGTGGCGATCGAGATCGCGGAGCGCACGCTGCTCACGATGAAGCGGGCCGAGCAGCGGCTCGAGGAGCTCGGCGCCCTGTTCGAGAAGCGGACCGTTGAGGGCATCGTGGAGCGGGCCGAGGCCGGCGTCGCGGCGGCTGAACACCGTCTCGAGGCGAAAGTTGACTCCCGCTTCGACGATTGCTCGAGTCGTCTGGGGACCCGGATCGAGGAGGACATGTCCAGCCTCGGCTCAGTGCTGAGCGCCTCCGTTGAGCAGGCTGCCTCCGAACGCAGCGAGCGGGCCCTTGAGTCGCTCCGTGAAGCCCATCGTGACTCGGTCGCCGAGCTTGGAAAGCGCGCGCGCGCGGCGCTTGATGCGTCCCGTGAGAGCTTCGACGCCAGCGTCAGCCGGATCGAGGCCGCCGCCATCCAGAGCAGCGTCGAGGCGGCGAACGAGGCCACCGAGCGGCGCCTGGACACGATCGTCTCCGAGCTCGATACGGAGGCTGCCCAGCGGCGCACGGGCCTGGACGAGGAGCTGTTGACGGCCCGGGCCGCGCTCGATACCGGGGCCACCGATGCTCGGGCCCGACTTCAGTCCGAGGTCGAGGGTTCGCTGGCCGACGCGCGCGGGAGCCTCGAGGCTCGGATCGAGGGTGGTCTGGAGGCCGCCGGGAGGGAGCTGCGCGGGGCCGGGGCTCGACAGCGCGAGGAGCTCTCGGAGCAGGTCACGAGGGCCGCTGGACGAAACGCAGAGGAGCTTCAGGCGCAAGCCACCGAGCGGATCGACGTCGGTCTGGACGGGCTCGAGGCGCGGCTCGATCGCCGGCTCGACGCCGGCCTGAAACGGATCGACAGCGAGCTCTCGGAGACGATCGCACACGATCTGGAACGGGAGCTTGCCCTTGCCACCGGGCGCGCCACGGCGGAGCTGGGCACCGCGATTGATCGCGAGGTCTCGACCGCGGCGGCCCGGACTGAGCTCGAGCTGACCACCACGGTCACGAGCAGGGGGGAGGCCGCGGTGGCGGACGCAGCCGGGAGAGCCGCTGGCGAGATCGAAGCTCGAGCCGCCGCCGCCGGCGCCGATGTCGAGCGGCTACGCAAGGAGCTCTCGAAGCGCGGCATCCGGCGCGAGCGGGAGCGCCTGCTCGCCGCGGCGGCGAAGGCCGGCAGCGACGCCCATACCTCACTTTCAGGGGAGGCCACCCGCCTGCACCGCGAGCTCGAGGCGACGGCTCGGCGGGCCGGGGCCGAGATCGAGCGGGGGCTCGCGGCGAGCGTCGGGCGGGCATCTCGCGACGCCGCGGCGAGCGCCGTGGAGCGGCGGCTGGAGGACTTCGCCACCGAGCTTGGCGCCGCCGCGCTCGAGGCCGAACGGGAGGCGGGGCGCCGAATCGCCGCCGCGGCCGATATCAGCGCCGCGGATCCCGCCGAACGCCGTGAGGAGCGGATCCGCGAGCGCACCGAGCGGGCGCGGGCGCGGGCCGAGCGGCGGGTGCGGAAGGCCGAGGAGCGCCTGGCGGGGGTGCTCGCGGAGCTGAGCCGCAGCTCCGGCGAGAGTCGCTGACCGGTGCCGGTAAGACACTCCCGCAAGCTGCGGGAATCGGGCTGAAGTGGCCCGGTTGGCATCTGAGGCGCTTGGCATGATGGCCCGGTGAGCGGCACCGCAGTCCATCTCCACGTGCACAGTGAGTACTCGCTGCTCGACGGCGCCAACAAGATCGAGGCTATGGCGGCGCGTGCGGCGGAGCTCGGGATGCCGGCGCTGGGGCTCACCGATCACGGTGTCATGAACGGTGCGGTCGAGCTCTACCAGGCCTGTCGGAGCCACGGCGTGAAGCCGATAATCGGGCTCGAGGCCTACCTGGTCGGCGACCTCGAGGAGATCCGCACGAAGACCAAATGGGAGCGCAACCACCTGACCCTGCTGGCCGCCAGCGACAGCGGCTTCCGAAACCTCGTCCAGTTGAGCTCGGCGGGCTTCCTCGAGGGCTTTGCTCGCGGCAAGGCGAACGTCGATATGGCGTTGCTTGATCGCTACTCAGAGGGTGTGATCGCCCTGACGGGTTGCCTGCAGTCGCGATTCTGTCGGCGGATCGTGGAGGATCGTCCCGATGAGGCCCGGGAGCACGCCGATCAGCTCATCGGGATCTTCGGGAAGGAGAACGTCTACTTCGAGCTCCAGGTGAACGGGATCCCTGAGCAGGACAAGGCGAACGCCGGAATCGAGCGGGTCGCGCGCGAGCTGGGCAGCCCCCTGGTCGGGACCGCCGACGTCCACTACCTGCGCCGCGAGGACTACAACAACCACGCGGCGCTGCTCTGCGTGCAGACAAAGTCGACCCTTGAGAACCCGAAGCTCCGCTTCGACACGAACGAGTTCTATCTCAAGGATTCAGCGGAGATGATCGAGGCGTTTGCCGCCTGGCCCGAGGCAATTCCGAACACCTTGGAGATCGCCGAGCGCTGCAATGTCGAGCTTGAGCTCGGCGAGCTGCTGCTGCCGCGCTTCCCGACCCCCGACGACCGCGAGCCCGAGCAGATGCTGCGCGAGGTGGCGCACGAGGGCCTGGGGCGCCGTTACGGGGACCCGGTGCCCGCGGAGGCGAGCGAGCGGCTCGACTACGAGCTCGGCGTGATCACGGAGATGGGCTTTCCGTCCTACTTCCTGATCGTCTGGGACTTCGTCCGTTACGCCAAGGAGAACGGGATCGCCGTCGGCCCCGGACGTGGCTCGGCGGCCGGCTCGATCGTCGCCTACTCACTGGGGATCACCGATCTCGACCCGCTCGCCCACGAGTTATTGTTCGAGCGCTTCCTGAACCCGGCCCGCAAGTCGATGCCCGACATCGACATCGATTTCTCGGTGCGCGGTCGCGAGCGAGTGATCCGTTATGTGACCGAGAAGTACGGGCGCGAATCGGTCGCCCAGATCATCACCTTCGGCAAGATGGCCCCACGCGCAGCCACCCGCGATGCCGCCCGCGTGCTCGGCTTCGACTACGGCGCCGGCGACCGGGTCGCGAAGCTGATCCCGGAGCCGATCATGGGTCGCAGCCCGAGTTTCGAAGAGTGCCTCAGTCCGGGCGGGGACCTGCGCAAGGCGTATGACTCCGAGAGCGACACGCGGCAGATCGTCGATACGGCTCGAGGCCTGGAAGGGATCGTTCGAAACCATTCGATCCACGCGGCCGCCGTGGTGATCGCCGACCGCCCGTTACAGGAGATCGTGCCGCTGCAGCTCGCCGAGGATCGGGGCGCCGCCAAGGACGGCGAGCGCTCCTACAAGACGGTCACCCAGTACTCGATGGTTCCGGTCGAGCAGGTTGGCCTGCTGAAGGTGGACTTCCTCGGCCTTCGCAATCTCGATGTGATCGAGGACGCGGTGGACATCGTCGAGCGCTCGCGGGACACGCGGGTCGACATCGAGGCGATCCCGATGGACGACGCGACCACCTTCGAGATGCTCTCTCGCGGCGACTCGGTCGGGGTCTTCCAACTCGAGTCCGAGGGCATGCGGGATGCGCTGCGCAAGGTCCGGCCGACCGCGTTCGAGGACATCGTCGCCCTGGTTTCCCTCTACCGGCCGGGGGCGATGCGGTACATCGACGACTACGCGCGCGGCAAGGCCGATCCCTCATCGGTCCGCTACCAGGACGAGCGGCTGCGCCCGATCACCGAGGCCACCTACGGCTGCTGCATCTACCAAGAGCAGCTGATGGAGATCGCCAAGCGGATGGCAGGGTTCTCGCCCGCTGAGGCCGACGATCTGCGCAAGGCGATCGGCAAGAAGAAGCGCAAGATGATGGCGACGATGGAGGACAAGTTCACCGAGGGCACCGCCGCCTCGGGGACCGAGCGGGGGGTCGCCGTCGACCTCTGGCGCCTGATGACCGCTGCGGCCGACTACAGCTTCAACAAGTGCGCGTCCTCCGATACCCGGGTGATCCTTCCCGACGGCAAGCGGATCCGGCTCTCCGAGGCATACCGGCTAAAGCCGCAGCAGATCATGTCGATGTGGCCGGACGGGGAGGTCCGGCCACATCGGGTCAAGCGGATCGTCGAAACGGGGCGAAAGAAGCTCTACCGGGTGCGTTGCAAGAGCGGCCGGCAGATCAAGGCAACCGCCG
>CAXMST010000145.1:0-8792 GCA_964196325.1 uncultured Acidimicrobiia bacterium | reverse complement strand
ACGCAGGCAGCGGGCGAGATGCTCGCGACGGCCGCCGTCCAGACACTGTGGGAAGACGCGAACCGGACCGCCCACGAAGCTTTCACGAAGGTGATCCAAGGCGGCGGGGACAACGTCTCAACCACAGACGGCACCGTCACGCTCAACCTGGGGGCGATCGTCGAGCAGCTCGGCGCTCGTGTGGGGGTCGATGTCTCCGGGAAGATCCCCGAGGATGCCGCTCAGATCGAGGTCCTCCAGTCAGACGACATATCGGCCGTCCAGACCGGCGCCGACCTCCTCACGACCGTCGCCTGGATCCTTGTCATCCTCGCCATCGGCCTATTCGCGCTGGCGATCTATTTGGCCAAGGGCTGGCGCCGCGTGGAGCTGCGCACTACCGGGTTCGCATTCATCGGCGTCGGCATCCTCATCCTCATCCTTCGCTCCGTCGGCGGGAGTGCCATCGTGAGTTCGCTCGCGAGTACAGAGGCCGCTGAGCCGGCGGTGGATTCGCTCTGGTCGATCGGAACCTCGGTGATGAAGGCAATCGGGGTGAGCTTCATCACCTATGGCGTCATCGCCGTGATCGGCACTTTTCTCGCCGGCTGGACCAAGGCGGCGACCGAGATCCGGCGCACGCTTTCCCCGCTCATGCAGGAGCGCTGGGTTGCCTACGCCTTTCTCGCTGTGATCGTGATCATCCTCTTCCTGATCGCCCCGGCCGAGGGCACCACGCGGATCGTGCCGTCGCTCGTCCTCATCGCTTTGCTGATCGCCGGTTTCGAGACCATTCGCCGACAGACGCTGCTCGAGTACCCCGACGCAAGTTGGAAGGACACATCACAGCGTTGGCGCGAGCGGCTTCCGGGCGGCGGGGGAGGCGACGACGCCGATGCTTCAGAGGCCCCGGAGGACCGGACAACAGGCCTCGAGCGGCTCAGCAGTCTGCGTGAGTCCGGCGCGCTCACAGACGAAGAGTTCCAGCGCGAGAAGCGCCGCCTGCTCGACTCAGACTGACAACCGGGCTAGGTGCGTGAGCGGCGGGCAAGGGTGAGTGACGGGGGAGCAGGGACGACCCGTAGAGGCGCGGGCGGGCGCGGGCGCGGTTCCCGAGCCAACCTCCACCTCTGACGAGGCTGAGCGGGAGTCGACCGCGGACGAAGCCATGCGCGGGACGTATATCGGGCACGCGACGACGCTAATCGAGGCCGCCGGCCAGCGACTCATAACGGATCCGGTCTTGAGTTCGCCCGTCTTCGGCTTGCTCCGCCGCCGATCGCCGGTGCCCGATTCCGGGCTTGCCGATCGACTCGACGGCGTCCTGATCTCCCGTTTCCATCACGACCACCTCGACCTCCCTTCGCTTGCCGGCTCCCCGGCGACGCCCGGATCACCGTCCCGCCGGGCGGCCGGCGGCTTCTGGCGCAGCGCCGATTCAGGAACGTGATCGAGCCTGCTCCTGGCGAGTCGGCCCGCCTCGGCCCGCTCGCCGCCACCTCCCTTCCGGCGGCTCACGGCGGCAGGGCCCGGCCGGGTGCTCGCGACGTGGGCTTCGTCGGCTACATGGTCGAGGGTGCCGCGAGCCGTCTATCAGGTCAGGACCGGGACCGGATACTGAGGTCCCGACCAGCCGTCGCCCGGCGGGGCCGGGGCGATGTCTGGTTCGGCTGAGCTTTCCGGGCTTGGCAGCGGATAGATCGTCGCGCACTGGAATTACCCGGTGTATCAGCCGTGTTCGCGAACCGCGGACCGGCGACAGATGGGAGATAGCGTTGAGAGGTACAGGACGAGTTGTGTTTGCAGCGGTGATGCTGCTGATCGTGGGTTTCCTGAACATCATTTACGGGATCGGAGCGCTCGATGACGCGAACATCTTCGTCAACGACACCCGCTTTGTCCTTGACAACCTCAGCACCCTCGGCTGGGTCCTGATCGTGCTCGGGGTGATTCAGCTGACCGGAGGCTTCTCGCTGATGGCCGGCAACGAGTACGGACGCGTGATCGGGATCATCGCCGGCAGCCTCGGCGCGATCGGAGCGTTGCTCTCGATCGGCGGGGCGTTCCCGTGGTGGTCGCTGGCGATCTTCTTCGTCTGCGTCTGGATCGTGCACGGGATCGTCGTTTACGGCGAGGAGGAGCCGGCGGCGACCGCCTGAGACAGCCAGTAGGTCGCAGCGGGGGCCCGCGTCAAAAGCGGGCCTCCGCTCGCCTCCTGCTTTGCGGCGAGGCCGGTAGGTGACTCGCCGTGCGGCGCGGCTCAGGTTTCCGCGGCGTCGGGGTCGGCCGGCCCCGATCGCTCTTGGGCCGCCGCGGCACGACCGCGGTCGGCCGAGATGCGGACGAATGCCGACGTGACCCAAGGCTCGCGAACCCACCGGCCGCACGTCGCGCCGCCGCTCGGATAGGGTCCGCCAGATGAGCACTCTCTCTGGGAAGACCATGATCATGTCCGGTGGCAGCCGCGGGATCGGGCTGGCGATTGCCCTCCGCGCTGCCCGCGACGGAGCCAACGTGGCGCTTCTGGCGAAGACGGCCGAGCCGCATCCAAAGCTGCCGGGAACCATCCACACGGCGGCCGAGGAGATCGAGCAGGCCGGAGGCAAGGCCCTGCCGATCGTCGGTGACGTGCGCGATGACACCTCTGTGGAGGGTGCTGTGGCGGCGGCGGTCGAGAGGTTCGGCGGCATCGACATCTGCGTCAACAACGCCAGCGCGATCGACCTGCGCCCGACGAGCCAGATCGATATGAAGCGCTACGACCTGATGCAGGACATCAACTGCCGCGGCAGCTTCATGCTCAGCAAGAACTGCATCCCGCACCTGCGCGAGGCCGACAACGCCCACATCCTGACGCTTTCGCCACCGATCAACCTGAACCCCCGATGGGCCGGAACGAGCCTCGCCTACACGATTGCCAAGTACGGGATGAGTCTGAATACCTTGGGCCTAGCCGAGGAGTTGCGCGGGGACGGGATCGCGGCCAACTCGCTGTGGCCGCGGACGATCATCGCTACTGCCGCCGTTCAGAACCTGCTCGGCGGCGACGAGGCGATGGCGCACTCACGCCGACCCGAGATCATGGCCGACGCAGCCGCGGCGATCTTCGCCCGCCCGAGTGCCGAGGCGACCGGCAACTTCTACATCGATGACGAGGTCCTGGCCGCGGAGGGTGTCACCGACCTCTCCGGCTACGGCTACGGCGGCGACGACGCCGACCTGCAGCCCGACATCTTCCTCGACGCCTGAGGCCCGGGCCGCCGATGAGCGTCAGGATCGGTTACAAGGCATCGGCTGAGCAGTTCGGGCCTCGCGAGTTGCTCGACTACTCGGTCGAGGCGGAGCGCGTTGGGTTCGACATCGTCTCGGTCTCCGATCACTTTCAGCCCTGGCGCCACGAGGGCGGCCACGCTCCGGCGGCGATGACCTGGCTCGGCGCGGTCGGCGAGGCGACGAGCACCGCCGTGCTCGGCACCAGCGTGCTGACTCCGACCTTGCGCTATGAGCCCGCGGTGGTCGCCCAGAGCTTCGCGACCCTCGGGGTGCTCAATCCCGGTCGCGTCTTCCTCGGCGTCGGCACGGGCGAGGCGATGAACGAGACTCCGGCGACCGGCGCCGATTTCCCTGGCCGCAAGGAGCGCCGTCAGCGCCTCGCCGAGTCGATCGTGATCATCCGCCGCCTCTGGACCGAGGACCGGGTCGACTTCGAGGGCGACTACTACAAGACGCTCCGGGCGACGATCTACGACCGACCGCCGGAGCCGACCCCGATCTTCGTCGCGGCCGGCGGGCCGCTCGCGGCGAAGCTCGCCGGTCGGGTCGGTGACGGCTTCATCTGCACCAGTGGCAAGGACCCCGACCTCTACCGGAGCCTGCTTGCCAAGGTTGAGGAGGGCGCGGCTGGTGCCGAGCGCGACCCGGCAGCGATCCGCCGGATGATTGAGGTCAAGGTCTCCTATGACCGGGACCTCGATTTCGCCTACGAGGCCTGCCACTGGTGGGCCGCACTGGCGCTGACGCCCGAACAAAAGGAGGGGGTCGAAGATCCGATCGAGATGGAGCGCCTGGCTGACGCGAACCTGGACCAGGCGCACACCCGCTTCATCGTCTCCGACGATCCCACCGACGTGGTCGAGCGGATCCGGCCCTATGTCGAGCTCGGCTTCGAGGATCTGGTGATCCACGCTCCCGGCAGCGACCAGCCACGCTTTCTCGAGCAGTTCAGCGCGGACGTGCTGCGGCCGCTGCGCGAGATGGCGGCCGGCGCGGGCAGCTAGGGGGTCGGGCCCTCAGTCGCTCAGAAGGCGGAGCGCGACCCCGCGGCGCCGGCTCAACGCGGTGCGGCGAGTGCGGCAGCCACCGCCGCGATCTCCTCTGCTCGGCCGTCGACCAGCGCCTGTCCAAAGCCGGCCAGCACCTCCAGCTGCTCGTCGCTGACGCCATCCATCGGCAGCGGCTCGGGTAGCTCGAGCTGCCAGCGGAAGTAGCGCGGCCCGGCGCCGAGCTCGACCCCGCGGGCGACGGGTCCGCCGGCCTCGTGGTTGAGCAGGACGTGGGCCCAGTGGTGCGCGGCGTCGGACTGGCCGTCGAGCATCGCACCGACCAGTGGGGGGCCGCTCTCTCCAGGGGCGATCCAGCCCAAGGCGCCCCAGCCGGCGACCTCGTCGGCGTCGTAGCCGCGCTCGTGCTGACCGGTGCCGATCGAGATCACGAGCAGATCCTCGGGCCGGATCGGCTCTCCCTCCGTTCGCTTCAGGGCCTCGACCATCGCCGCGATCGTGGGGTTGTTGACGAACACGCCACCGTCGACGAGCGCCGCATCGCCCAGTGGCAGAGCGGGGAAATAGGTCGGGGCCGCGGAGGTCGCGAGGCCCGCGTCGACCACTCGGGTCGCCTTTGCCTCCGCGTTCCAGGGCTTGAAGAACTGCGGCCGGCGCGCGTGCATGTCATAGGCGCCGACCAACAGGCCGGTCAGGGCCTCCGAGACGCGCGCGTCGCCGAAGCGCGACTCCAGGGTGCGCCGCAGGCCGTCCAAGCCGTAGCGCGGGTCGAGCAGGTCGCTGACGTGCCCGATCCCCGGGAGTCGCTCCAGCGGTGGGCGATGAAAGATCTCCTTGGCCTCGGGCCCGCTGTAGAGCTCGACCATGCCGAGCGGGTCGAGGATCGGGTTGCCGTCCTCGCCGGGGGTGGTGAGTCCGAGCGCAATCAAGCCGCCGGTTGAGGTTCCGGCGATCAGGTCGAAGTTGGAGGCGAGCGTCGCGCCGGGCTGGGCTTCCTGCAGCTTGCGTTCCAACTCGACCAGCACCAGAGCCGGAATCAGCCCCCTGATCCCGCCTCCGTCGATCGAGAGGATCCGGAACTTCGAGTGCGCCGGTTGCGCGTAGTCTCTCTCCGGCATCTCTGCAGCGGTCATGGCTGGACCCTACGCAACTCCGGGGCGCAGATCCAGGCACCTCACGAATCGGATCCCCCAACCGTTGTGGTGATGTGAGCAGCATCAGCATGAGCCAGAGCCAGGCGATCCCCTTCAGCCGCTTCGTCACCGAGCACTCGGCGGCCGTGGCCGGGTTTCTCCGCGGGATGGTGGCCTACCACGACGCGGAGGAGTGCCTGCAGGAGACCTTCCTGGCGGCGCTGCGGGCCTACGACAGCTTCGACGGATCGAACCCGCGGGCCTGGGTGTTGACCATCGCCAGAAACAAAGCCATTGACAGCGAACGGGCCCGGGGCCGGCGTCCCGATCTCCTGGCGGAGACCGAGCAGCTCCTCGCTTCGCCGCCCCCCGACGAAGGCCTCGATGCCGAGATCTGGCTCGAGGTGGCGGCCCTTCCTGAAAAGCAGCGCGTCGCTCTGGTGCTGCGCTACGGACTCGATCTGCGCTACCGCGAGATCGGCGCCGTGCTCGCTTGTAGCGAGGCGGCCGCTCGGCGCAGCGCTCATGAGGGAATCAGCAAGCTCAGAGACCGACGAACGGAGATGGCCCGATGACGAGTCCGCGCGAATCCACGAACCCGAGCAATGCCCGAAAACAAGGCGGCGCCGGGGCCTTCGACGAGGGTCTGATCCGCGAGGCGATCGGACGCACCGCTCGCGTCGAGGTCGATGACTCCGGGCTCTCCCGGGTGCTGGCCGGCCGCGCCGATGCCGAGGGGCTGATCGAGGTCGCTTACTGCGAGGTCGACTCGCCGCTCGGCCGGCTGTTGGTGGCGGCCACCGACCGCGGCCTGGTCCGGGTCGGCTGGGCGAACGACGACCACGACCTGATCCTCGGTGAGTTGGCGGCCTCGATCGGGCCGCGCGTGGTCGAGGCGCCGGCCCGCTTCGATCCCCTCCGCACAGAACTCGACGAGTATTTCGCCGGCAGCCGTCGCAGCTTCGAGCAGCCCCTCGACTGGCGGCTCAGCGGCGGCTTCACCCGGGAGGTCTTGCACCGGACGGCCGAGATCCCCTTCGGAGAGACGCGGACCTACGCCGAGATCGCGACCGCCGCTGGGAGCCCGCGTGCCTACCGCGCCGCCGGCAGCGCGCTGGGAGCGAACCCGATTCCGATCGTGGTGCCCTGCCATCGCGTGCTGCGGACGAACGGCGGCCTCGGCGGCTACGGCGGTGGCATCGAGGCGAAGCGAGCCCTGCTCCGGATCGAGCGTGCCGAGCTGACGTGATTCGACGGCCCGATCCTCCTCGCCGTGAGGGAAGTTGAGTCAGGGGGGCGCGAGCCGCGCTCCGCGTAAGTGCTCGCTTACCATGTCTAGCGTGATCGACGCCGACGCCACCCTCAAGGCCCTCGCCGAGCCTCGCCGGCGCGAGATCCTGCGCCTTGTCGGCGAGCGTGACCTCAGCGCCGGCGAAGTGGCCGCTCACTTCGATGTATCCCGTCCGGCGATCTCCCAGCACCTCGGCGTGCTGCGCGAGGCGGGTTTGATCAGTGAGCGTCGTGACGGCGCCCGCCGCATCTACGCGGCCGTCCCCGAGCGGCTTGACCAACTCAACCACTTCCTGGCGGACTTCTGGGGTAGCGGCCTCGGAGCGCTCAAGGTGGCCGCTGAGGCAGAGCAGCGAAGGCCCCGACACGATGACAACTGAGCCGGCATCACCGTCCGCTTCGGGGCCCGAGCCGGTCGAGTGCAGGGTCACGGTCGAAGCAAGCCCTGAGACCGTCTTCCCGTTCTTCACCGATCCCAGCAAGATCGTCAATTGGATGGGAGAGCGGGCCACGTTGAGCCCCGAGCCCGGGGGCCTGTACAGGGTCGAGCTGAGCGAGTACACCGTGCTCGGTGAGTTCGTCCAGGTCGAGCCGCCGAAGCGGGTCGTGTTCACCTGGGGCTGGGAGCATGAGGAGACCCTGGTTCCCGCGGGCACCAGTACGGTCGAGGTCGAGTTGGAAGCCGTCGATGACGGCACCGAGGTGCTGTTGCGCCACCACAAGCTGGGCGGCGAGGCAGCCGAGCAGCACACGGTCGGTTGGGTCCACTACCTGGGGCGGCTGCGGATCGCAGCCGCCGGCGGCGACGCCGGACCGGATCCGGGCCCGGCTCCCGACACCGAGCGCGGTCGCAACCCCTAGCCGAACTCGTGCCCAGGCTCGCGGCCTGGGCCGGGATGGGGATGATCTAGCCTCAAACCACGATGATCCCCCTCGAGACGCTCGGTGCGGTGGGGCTGGCCGTGACCGGTCTCGCCTACGCGCTTCGGGCCCAGCGACTGGCCGACGCGGGCCGGCCCGTTCCAACCTGGCGTCTGGCCTCGTTCGCCGCCGGGATCGTGGTTCTGGCGGTCGCGATCGTCTCGCCGCTGGAGACCCTTGCGGAGGAGCTGATCACCGCCCACATGGTCCAGCACCTGCTGATCATCGACGTTGCCTCGCTGCTGCTGGTGCTCGGGCTGACGGGGCCGCTGATGCAACCAGTCCTGGCGATCCGCTGGCTGCGTTGGATCCGGGCCCTGGCGCACCCGGTCGTTTCCTTCCTGCTCTGGGCGGCCGTCCTCTACATCTGGCACATCCCCGCGCTCTATCAAGCGGCGGCCTTCGACAGCCAGCTCCTACATGGGTTCGAGCACTTCACCTTCCTGCTGGCGGGGCTCGGGATCTGGCTGTCGCTGATCGGGCCGCTGCCAAAGCCGGCCTGGTTTGGGAACGGCGCCAAGGTGATCTACGTGGTCGCGGTGCGCCTGGTGGGCACGGTGCTGGCCAACGTGCTGATGTGGTCGGGGTCGCCCCTGTATCCCGACTACATCCCATTCGAGCTCGAGCGGGGTGTCGAGCCGCTTTCCGATCAGGGCTTGGCGGGAATCGTGATGATGCTGGAGAGCACAGTGCTGACGATCGCGATTCTGGCCTGGATCTTCCTGCGCTGGGCACGCCAGGATATAGAGCGGCAGGAGCTACTCGACTACGCTATTGAGCAGGGCGTTGAGCTTGATGCCGATCGGGCGGGACGCGCGGTCGCAGCCGGCCAGGGGGAGCGCCTTCGCGAGCGAATCGGGGCGGCTCCGACGGCGCCCCCAGCCAGTACCAATGACTGAGTCAAACCGCTTTCTATACCTCTTCGTCTTCATCGTCGGGACCGGCTCGCTGGGGGCTGAGATCGCCGCAGCCCGGCTGATGGCGCCGTTCTTCGGCGCCTCGACAATCGTCTGGGCGAACACGATCGGGATCGTGCTGGTCGCGCTCAGCGTTGGCTACTGGCTCGGCGGCAAGGTCGCCGACCGCCATCCCCACCTGCGCGGGATGTCGATGATGGTGATGGCCGCGGCGGCCATGTTGGCGATTGTGCCGCTGATCGCCCGGCCGCTGTTCGATATCTCCGTCGACG
>CAXMST010000144.1:0-12531 GCA_964196325.1 uncultured Acidimicrobiia bacterium | reverse complement strand
GGCGGGGGGCCGGATGATACGCGCTAGGATCTCGGGTGGACCGTGCTGAGCGGGGAATTAGCGGTGCCCTATACCCGCAATCCGCTCTAGCGGGGCTGAACGCCCTCCCGAGGATCCGGCCTTCGGGGCCAGTACGCCGCGGGCAGCGTTGAAGGCCAGGTCCCGCGCAACGTCGACCCGTGAACCAGGTCAGGTCCGGAAGGAAGCAGCCTTAAGCGACAGTCGGTGAGTGCCGCGGATCACCTGGCCCGAGCAAGCCACGGCGGGCACGCCCGGAGGCTCTCTTCCGAAGGAGGGCCGCACGGTCCTGCCTGGATGCCTTGTCCCCAAATAGAATCGCGGCCTGGATCGAAGCCGTCCTGATCGCATGGCGTGCGGGTCTGGTTAGTTGAGGATCCGCGGGTTCGGATCGGCGGCCTGGATCTCGTCACGCAGCTCGACCAGCTCCGGGAATCGTTCGAAGAAGCGGCGCTTCTCTTCGGCGATCGTCGAGCCGGACGGCGACGGCGCTACCGCGAACGCCGCGAAGGACTCGGCGATGTCCTCGGCCGGGTTCGTGACCGCGTAGGAGCTCACGAACGCGTCCCGATTCTGCCGGTAGAAGCCGCCCAGGCCTCTGTTGCTGCGCCGGCGCGCCTGTTTCCATTTGGCCAGCAGCCCGTTGCTCTGCCAGAACTCGGACACGTACTGGGCCACGTAGCTGTCCGGCAGCGAGCAGCCTTCCCCGGTGAAGTAGGTCGTGCAGTTCCGCCTTGATCCGCCCGGCGGCACCTGGTCGGACTCGAGAGTCAGCAGGTGGCCGAACTCGTGCACGAGGATGTAGTCGAGCTCGCCCGGGCGTAGGCCGGCCGACACTCCCAGCTTCCATCTGGTCGGGTCTCGCAACGGGGCGACGAAGGCGCCGCTGTTGCCGCGTACCACTGTGAACTTGCCGAGCTGGGTGCGCTCGTCGGTCGGGACCAGGGCGATAAACCGCTCCCAGATCGCACGATGCTTGGGCTTGATCGCCCCACCTGTGAGCTGATCCCCGCTGACGCCGTAGGTCTTGTTCCGAGGCGAGCGGGCGGCCTTGGCCTCGCCCGCGGAGGCGCTGGTAGCAAGGCGCTCACGCGGTCCCCCAACCGAGCCGTCGGCCGCTGGGCCCGCCGCCTGGGCCCCTGTGCCGAGCAGGCCCAGGGCCGCGAGCGTCGCGGCGCTCGCGGCTGCAGCCAGCCTGATCTTCAGGCGCCGGCCCGCGGCTCCGTGTCCGTTTTCGTGTCCGTTCATTCTGATGTCCGCCTTCTAGTAGACGGCTGAGGCCGAGTTGCCTGTGGCCGCTGCCCGAGCGGCGTGACCGGTGGGCCGCGTCAGGACTCCCCGCCCGCCGACATCGTCTGGGCTTCCACCGAGCTCGCCTCGGCCTCCCTCAGGTACTGGTGTACGAAGGCGATCGACATGCTCCCCTCGCCGACCGCCGACGCAACCCGCTTGACGGGGCTGTAGCGGACGTCGCCGCAGGCAAAGATGCCCGGGACGCTGGTCTCGAGGAGGTAGGGGTCCCGGTCGAGCTGCCACCGTCCCGCGGCGCTCACGTCCGAGCCGGTCAGCACGTAACCCCTCGGGTTCAGTGCGACCTCGGCTGGGAGCCATGAGGTCTCGGCGTCCGCGCCGATGAAGATGAACAGCCCACCAGAATCGAGCCGGCTCGTCTCACCGGTCGCGGCGTCGTGCACGTCGATTGCCTCGAGCGAGGTCTCGCCGTACGCAGCGGTCACCTCGGCGCGGAAGTGCACGCTGATGTTGGCCCGGTTCGCGATCTGGTCGATCAGGTAACGGGACATGCTCCTCTCCAGCGTCTCACCCCGGTAGAGGATGGTCACGTTACGGGCGTGGGAGGAGAAGAAGATCGCCGCCTGCCCGGCCGAGTTCCCCGCGCCGACGATCTGTACGTCGAGGCCGTGGGTCGCCGCCGCCTCGCTGCGCGCCGCGCCGTAGAAGATCCCCTTGCCGACGAGGCGATCGAAGCCCTCGATCTCGAGCTGCCGCCACGAGACCCCGCAGGCCAGGATTATCGTCGGCGCCCGCAGGACGTCGCCGCCGTCGAGGTGGATTTGGTGGTTCGCGGCATCGACCCGGGTGATCGACCGGGTGACGATGATCTCGGCCCCGAGCCGGCGCGCCTGCCTCAGCGCCCGGCTCGAGAGCTCATCGCCCGAGACGCCCGAGGGAAAGCCGAGGTAGTTCTCGATCCGGGACGACGTGCCGGCCTGCCCACCGGGCGCCTCGCGCTCGACGGCGATCGTCCGCAGCCCTTCCGACGCGCCGTACACGGCCGCCGCGAGCCCCGCCGGGCCGGCGCCTACCACTACCGTGTCGTACTCCGCGGCCGCCGGCTCGGTCGCGATCTCGAGGAGCTCGGCCACCCGGCGCAGCTGCGGGCGCAGGACGGTCTTGCCGTTGACGACGCGGATGGCGGGGCGGTCACCCTCCGCCGGGAGCGCTCCGTCCCACTGCTCGGCGTCGGCGGGCACCTCCGGCTGAAGCCATTTGAACGGGATTTGGTTGCGGTCGAGGAAGCGCCTCAGCTCCGCGCAGGAGGCGTCCGACCGGGGGCCGAGGACGATCGCCCGGTAGGGGGCGGCTGACGAGACGACGGCCTGCAGTCCCCTGGGCCCACTGACCCGGCCGCTCGCCACCTCGTCCACCTGTCTTCGGAGCTCCGGTACAGCCGCCGCCACCGCCTGGTAGTCCCCGACCTCGATTCGGAGAATGCGCGACGCTTCGACCGCCCGGAACGCCGCGGGTTGGGGCATGCCCATCGTGATCGATACCTCCCCGAAGATGTTCCCCGGCAGCCGCTCGCCGATCACGCGCTCGACGCCGTCGATGAGGGCGACCACCTCAATCCTGCCCTCGAGCAGGGCGAACAGCGCGCGCTGGTCGCCCTCGTGCGTCGCATACTCGCCGGCGGCGAGTGAGATGTCGGCCGCGACGCGACAGATGCGGTCGCGGTCGGCGGGCTCGAGCGCCCCGAACACCGAGATTCGCTCGATCTCCTCCGGCGTCACCATGCGCGCGACTGCCACCGCCGAGCCGGGCGGGCTGGGTCCGCGGCACTGACGAAGACGCGCACGACCGAAGCGTTGCGTTGCGCGTCCCTGATCATGGAGGGAGAACGCTACCGCGTGTCGCTCCAGCGTGCGAGGCACATTGATCCTCGGGCCACCACGCGCCATCGCACCCGATGGAGGATCTGCCCGGGACCGACCGAGCTGTGCCCGGCGTCATCGAGGTCTCCTAGACTGGCGCCTCGTGGCCGAGCAGTCTCTCTACCGCCGTCATCGCCCGCAGTCCTTCGACCAGGTCGTGGGCCAGGAGCACATCGTTCGCACGCTGAGCAATGCGATCGAGCGGGATCGCGTCCACCACGCCTACCTGTTCGTTGGCTCGCGCGGCACCGGCAAGACCTCGATGGCAAAGATCCTCGCGCGCTCGCTGAACTGTGTTCAGGGTCCGACTCTGACGCCCTGTGGTGAGTGTGAGTCCTGCCGCACGATCGCCGCCGGCACCTCACTCGACGTGATTGAGATGGACGCTGCCTCGAACCGCTCCGTGGACGACATCCGCGACCTGCGCGAGCGGGTCGGCTACGCCCCGGCCGGAGGTCACTGGAAGGTCTACATCCTCGACGAGGCGCACATGCTCACACGCGAGGCCTGGAACGCCTTCCTGAAGACGCTGGAGGAGCCTCCGCCCAACACGGCGTTCGTGCTGGCGACGACCGAGGCGCACAAGGTGATGCCGACGATCGTCGACCGCTGCCAGCGCTTCGACTTCGCCCGCCCGACGCCCGACAAGATCGCTTCGGTCCTATCGCGGGTGGCGAGCGCAGAGGGGATCACGGTCGAGCCCGCGGCGCTCGGGGCGATCGCGCGGGCTGCCGGGGGCAGCTTTCGCGACGGGCTTGGAACCCTCGATCAGTTGGTCGCCTACAGCGGCAGCGAGATCGCGACCGAGGACGTGCTCGCAATCCTCGGCCTCTCGGACTCCGACCTCCTGTTCGATGTCTGCGATGCCCTTGCGACCGGGGACGGTGCGGCGGTGCTCGAGTGCGTCGCCGGGCTGGCTCGGTCAGGGCGCGACCCGGCCCGCTTCGCCGTCGATCTCGTCGACCATCTGCGCCAACTCCTGGTGATCGGGACCGCGGGCGAGGTTCCCGACCATTTCTTCGTCGCCGACGAGCAGGCCGCACGGCTGACCGCGCAGGCCGGGCGCCTCGGAGAGGTCGCGTTGCTCCGTGCAATCGATGAGCTCTCCGCCGCAATCACGGCGGTTCGAGAGGGCGACGACGCGCGAATGACCGTTGAGTTGGCGCTGCTGCGCTGCGCCCGGCCCGAGATCGATCCGAGCCATGCGGCGCTTGCCCAACGTCTGGAGAGGCTCGAGCGTGCCCAACCGGGCCAGGCGCCCCCGGCGCCGGCGCCGGCGCCGAGCAACCCGTCGGCGGCGCAGCCGGCCTCGGGTACAACCCCGCCTGGCTCTGAATCGGACCCTGGCTCTGACCCTGGCCCTGGGGCAAGCGCCGCGCCGTCGCCGCCAGGTGCGCCTGCCGCCGCGGCGGGGCGCGCCGTGGACGTGGTCGAGACGCTCCCCGCCGGTGCGGTTACCACGGTGGCGCCGGTGCAGACGGAGGTCGAGGCGCTCGATCTGGACCGCCTGATCGGCCTTTGGCCCGCCGTCGTCGACCAGGTCAGGGAGTCCGGGTCGGAGTTCCTCTCGGCGGCCTTCGAGGCGGCGCGCCCGATCGCCGTCGACGCCAAGAGGGCGACGATCGAGATCGGCTTTCCGCCCAGCGCCGCCTTCAACAAGCGCAAAGCTGACGGGAAGGACAACCGGGAGCGCTTCAGTGAGGCAGTGCGCACCGTCGTCGGCGCCCGCTTCACGCCGGCCTATGTGATGCTCGATGAGGAGCCGGCCGAAGCCCCATCGGGCGGACCCGCCGGGCCCGCGGTCGAGGCGCCGACCGATGAGCGCGATCTGGTCGAGCGCTTCAAGGCTGAGTTCGACGCCGAAGAGCTGATCGAGCATCCCGACCAAGCCGAGAGCGGTACGAACGGCGAGACCGCGACCGTGGAACCGACTAATCCCGAGGAGGGCCAAAGCTGATGGCAAGAGGCAAAGGAATGCCGGGCGGTATGCCCGGAGGGGCCGGCGGCCTCGATATGGGCGCGATGATGAAGCAGGTCCAGCAGATGCAGGTTGACATGGCCAAGGCCCAGGAGGAGCTCAAGGGCGAGATCGTTGAGGCCTCCGCCGGCGGCGGCATGGTCAAGGTCACGATGAGCGGGGATCTCGACCTGCGCTCGGTGCAGATCGACCCCGACGCGGTCGACCCCGAGGACGTCGAGATGCTTCAGGACATGGTGACCGCGGCGGTAAACGAGGCCCTGCGCGCGGCTCAGGAGCGGGCTGCGAGCAAGATGGGCGGCGCCTCCGGTGGCCTGGGCGAGCTCGGCCTGCCGGGGATGTAGGAGCGCTTGCACCCTGCCCCCGTTGAGAGGCTGATCTCGGAGCTCGGCAAGCTGCCGGGGATCGGCAGGAGGACTGCCCAGCGCCTCGCCTTCCACCTGCTGCGTCAGAGCGACGAGGAAGTTCTGCCGCTGGCTGTGGCGATCCGCGAGGTAAAGGAGCAGATCGGCCTCTGCAAGAGCTGCTTCAACCTGGCTGAGCGCGGGCGGCTCTGCGAGATCTGCAGCGATCAACGCCGTGGCAGCACCATCATCTGCGTGGTCGAGGAGCCCCAGGACGTTGTCCCGATCGAGCGCACGGGTGAGTTCCGGGGCCGCTATCACGTGCTCGGCGGCGCCCTTTCTCCGATCGACGGGATCGACCCCGAGGATCTGAAGATCGATGAGCTCGTCCGCAGGGTCGCGGAGTCAGAGGTGGAGGAGGTGCTGATCGCTACCAACCCGACGACCACCGGGGAGGCGACCGCGCATCATCTTGCCGAGCTCCTGCGCGGGCGCGTCACCCTGACCCGGCTGGCGAGTGGGCTTCCGGTCGGAGCCGATCTCGAGCACGCCGACGAGGTCACGGTCGGCCGCGCGCTCTCGGGCCGCCGAACCCTCGACTGAGCGTGTACTAGCGCGGCGGCGGAGGCGGTGGGCGGGTGCTGCCGCCACCCCGATTCGGCGGCTCGTTGCCACTGGGCCTGTTGAACAGGGCGACCCCGATCGAGAGCAGCAGGATCGCGAAGCCGGCGATCATCAGGATCAGTCCGACCACGTCCATGTCGATGCCGGTGATGTCGAAGTCGGTCGCGAAACGCAGGATTGCGCCGACGGCGATCAGGAAGATGGGGCCACCAATGGATATGTACATAGGCGACAGCCTATCGGCCCGCCCGGGCATGATGAGTTCGTGCCGGCTGGGCTCTATCCTCACGCCTCCGATGGAGACGCGCGATAGGGAACTGGTCGTGATGAAGTTCGGCGGCACCTCGGTCACGGGGGCGGCCGATATCAAGCGTGCCGCGCGGCGGATCGTCGCCGCCCGCGAGCAGGGCAAGGGAGTCGTGGCCGTACTCTCGGCCCGAGGCAAGACCACCGACGAGCTACTCGCCGCGGCTCACGAGATCTCCGAACGACCAGCGCCGCGGGAGATGGACATGCTGCTCTCCACCGGCGAGCGGATCTCCTGCGCCCTCTGCGCGATGGCGATCTGGGACCTGGGCCATCAGGCGATCTCGTTGACCGGCTCGCAGGCCGGGATCGTGACCGACTCCTCGCATACGAACGCGCGCATCCTCGATGTCCGGGCCGACCGGATCTCGGCGGCTCTGGATCAGGACAACATCGTCTTGGTCGCCGGCTTTCAGGGCGTCTCGACGGACTCCAAGGATGTCACCACGCTCGGTCGCGGCGGCTCCGACACGACGGCAGTGGCGTTGGCAGCGGCGCTGCGGGCGGAGGTCTGCGAGATCTACACCGATGTAGCCGGCGTGTTCAGCGCCGACCCCCGGATCGTGCCCGACGCGCGCAAGCTCGGGGTCGTCTCCTTCGAGGAGATGCTCGAGATGTCGGCCTCGGGCGCCAAGGTGCTGCAGCTGCGCAGCGTCGAGTACGCCCGAAACCACGGAATCCCGATGCACTGCCGGTCCTCGTTCGAGGATGGGCCGGGTACCCTTGTCGTCTCCGAGGACGAAACCATGGAGCGACCTCTAGTCACAGCCGTAACCCACTCCGATCAGGAGGCGCGGGTCACCCTGGCAGGGATCCGCAACGAGCCCGGCGTCGCCGGCCGGATCTTCACGGGTCTGGCCCAGGCCAACGTCAACGTCGACGTGATCATCCAGAACGAGCCGGTATCCAGCGAGCACGGGGCCGATCTCTCGTTCACGGTCGCCCGCGACGAGCTCGCGCTCGCTGCCGAGACGCTGGAGAAGATGCAGATCAAGGGTGGCGAGATGCTCACCGATGAGACGATCGGCAAGGTCTCGATCGTCGGCGCCGGCATGCGTTCCCATCCCGGTGTCGCCGCCAAGGTCTTCTCGGTGCTCGGCGAGGCCGGGATCAACATCCAGATGATCTCGACCTCACCGATCAAGATCAGCTGCGTGATCGCCGCCGAGAGCGTCGGCGACGCGGTCCGTCACCTGCACGCGGCCTTCGAGCTGGGCACCGGGGCCGTGCACGAGGAGCAACCGACCGGCCTGCACCACCGACCCACGGTCACCTAGCTCAATCCAATCGCAACGCCGCCGCCAAAGGCGGCCGAAGGGCGTATGTTTCTCGCGTCCCACAGATCATGGGGAGGAGAGCGATGGGCTTGTTCGACGTTGACCACGAGAAGTACCAGGCGCAGTACAAGGCCGCCATCGACGAGAAGCTCCCCGGGGAGCAGGTCTTGGCCACCGGGATCTTCTTTACCAGCGGCTCTTACGGCGCGATGGCCCTTTCCCAGGTCTCGGGCATTGCTTACATGGCCGCTCGGGCGCTGGGCAAGAAGCGGGCGGGCGGGCTTTCCCAGAACATCGTTCTCGCAGCGACCCCCGACCGGCTCCACGCGTTCAACTACGCGCCGAAGGGCACGAAGATCAGGTCAAGGACGAGGAGGCCGTCTGGAACCGCTCCGATGTCGAGGTCTCGGTCGAGAACACGACCGCAACGCAGCGGATTACGATCAAGTCGCGGTCCGAGGATGAGCAGGTGGTGCTCGACAGCGGTAAGGGCGGCGGTGGCAAGTTCAACCAGGCGCTGCTCGAGCTGCTCGGCGCCCAGCAGCCCGGATGACCATCCACAAACGCCGCCGTAGCGCCGTCTGGCCCTACTGGGCGACGATCGTGGTGGTGTTGGCGATCACGATCGTCGCGCTGGCGACGGGCTTCGTCGTCCTTCAGCTCTGACGACCAGGCCTTCGCCGGGGTCGCTCCCCTACCCTGATCGATCCCATGGCAACCACGAACTTCCGGGTTGGGGTGCTCGGCGCTACCGGCGCCGTCGGCTCGACGATCCTCGAGGTTCTTGCCGAGCGGAACTTCCCGACTGCAGAGCTGCGACCGTTCGCCTCGGAGCGCTCGGCCGGCCGGGGCGTTCCCTTCGCCGGGCGCCAGCTCGAGTGCCTGCCCCTGAACGAGGAGACGATCGCCGGGCTCGACATCATGATCTCATCGGCCGGAGGCCGTGTCAGCGCCGAGTGGGCGCCGCGCCTGATCGCCGCCGGGGCCGTCGTCGTCGACAACACCAGCTACTGGCGTATGCATGACGACGTCCCTCTGGTCGTCAGCGAGGTCAACCCCGAGGCCGCGGACGGACATCGCGGGCTGATCGCCAACCCGAACTGCTCGACGATGCAGATGGTTGTGCCGTTGAAGCCGATCATGGACGAGGCCGGAATCGAGCGCCTGGTGATCTCCACCTACCAGTCAGTCTCCGGTACCGGCCAGCGGGCGATCGCCGAGCTGCGCGAACAGAGCCGGGCCCAGCTCGACGGAAGGGAAGCGGTGCCCGAGGTCTACCCGCGACCGATCGCATTCAACGTCCTTCCCCAGGTCGAGACCTTCAAGGACGGGGACGACTACACCACCGAAGAGCGCAAGATGATGGCGGAGACCCGCAAGATCCTCGGTGCCGACGAGGACTCGCTGGGCGTCTCGGCGACCTGCGCGCGCGTCCCCGTCTTCGGCGCCCATTCGGAGTCGGTCAATGTGCAGACGAGGGAGCCGCTTTCGGTCCAGCGCTGCCGGGAGCTGCTCATCGCCGCTCCCGGCCTCGTCGTCGTCGACGACCCCGCCGCCGGGCTTTACCCGACCGCCAACGATGCCGCTGGTCGCGACGAGGTGCTGGTCGGCAGGATCCGCCGGGATCCGTCCCACGAGCGCTGCATCAACCTCTGGATAGTCAGCGACAACCTGCGCAAGGGGGCCGCGACCAACGCCGTTCAGGTAGCCGAGCTGCTGGCCCGTCGTGACCTGGTCCGAGTCCCCAAGCCTTCGCTGGCCGCGGCCTGACTCCAACGTTATGCGCCGATCCGCAGGCGAGCGATGATCGGGGCCTACGCAACGCTGATCCTGATCCTCGCCTTCTCGGCGACGATTGGGCAGGCGCTGATCTCGATCTCGCTGGGGGCACGCCGGGGCACGCCGATCCGGTTCTCGTGGCTCGCCCCGGCGGTCGGACTCGGGGCGATGTTGGTGCTGGCCGGGATTGCCGCGCGGCTGCCCGGGCACGCCTGGACCGCGGTCGTCGCGCTGGTCCTCGCGGTCGGTCTCAGCCTCTGGTGGCTGTGGGGTCGGATCGAGGAGCTTGGCGCCACGCTGGCGCTGGCGCTACCGGCCGCCTTGATCGCGACGCTCGCGGCCTCGCTGCCGTTCGCGATCGCCGGCGAGGTCGGCATCCTCGGCGCGGGCCTCGTCAACGACGACATGGCCTCGCACCTGCTGATCGCCGAGTATGTCCGTGACCCAACGGGCTTTGTCCCGAGTTTCGTGCAGGGCGGCTACCCGACCGGTCCGCATGCGGTAGTCGTCGCCTTCTCGGAGGCTCTGGGGGCGGATCTGGTTGCTGTCTTCGCCGGCTTCAGTCTGGCTCTGGCGCCCCTGCTCGCGCTGACGGCGCTCGGGCTGCTCGGAGAGATGGCGCGCTGGCGCCGGATGCTCGGCGCCGCCCTCGTCGGGCTTGCCTATCTCGGCGCCTCGTTCCTCGCGCAGGGCGCCTTCAAGGAGCCGCTCGAGGCCTTGATCCTGATCGCGTTCGCCGTGTTGCTGGCTCAGCTCGTCGGGATCAAGACCGAGGCCGACCCCGAGCGCCCGGCGGCGGCCCGGGTTCGGCCGATCGTGCGCGTCTTGCCCCTCGCCGTCCTCACTGCCGCCAGCGTCTTCAACTACAGCCTCCCGGGACTGCTCTGGATCGCTGCGGTCGGCACCCTGGTGCTCGCCGCGAGGCTTTGGCTGGTGCGACCCCGTCCGCGGCTGCCGTCGGATTGGCGCTACCGCTTCGCCCCCTACCTGGTCGGGGGCGTCCTGGTGGTGCTCCTGGCGACCGTCCAGGAATGGAGCCGGATCGCGGACTTCGCGCGGCTGCAGGCCCTCAACCCCGACCGCTTCGGATCGGATCTGGGCAATCTGAAGGCGGCGATCTCGCCGCTCGAGGCTCTCGGGATCTGGCCGACCGGCGACTACCGCACCTCCGCCAGTGGAGCCGGTCCGCCGGTGTTCGCCTTCTATCTCGGTGCCGCGCTGGCGCTGGTGGCGCTGGCGATCGGGGTCGTCGACTGCCGGCGCCGCCAGCTCTACGCGCTGCCCGCTGTGCTGCTGGCGATCGCCGTGGTCTGGGGGCTGACGGCGATCGCGAGCACGCCCTACATCGCCGCCAAGGCGCTCGCGATATCGGCGCCGCTGGTGATGCTGATCGCGCTCCGCGGCCTGCTCTCGGCCCGTGGCGGCCTGGCCGCCCTGCTGGCGACGGCGTTCGTGCTGCTCGCCGGGCTCTCCAGCTTTCTAGCGCTGCGCCAGGCATCCGTCGGCCCGCCCGCCCATGCCAACGAGCTGGCCGAGGTGCGCGAGGCCGTGCAGGGCGAGGAGGTCCTGTTCCTGGGCCGCGACGACTTCATCGCCTACGAGCTGGCGGGCTCCGAAGAGATCACCGGGATCGTCACCAACTTCTACTCCGTTGCCGATGCCAGGCCGCGTTTCCAGAGCGGCGAGGGCGGGGGCGAGAAGTTCGACATCGACGCTGTCTTCCCGGCAACGCTCGACCAGTTCAGGTTCATCCTCGCGACCACCGGGGGGCCCGCCTCGAGCCCGCCTCCGCGCTTCAACCCGGTGGTAGAGACCGACAACTACGTGCTCTACGAGCGCACCGGCCTGGTCGGCCGCCGCAAGACCCTGGACGAGGGCATCGCGCCGGGGGCGGTGCTCGACTGCGAGACCCCCGAGGGCGCCGCGATCGCCACGGGTCGCGGCACCGCTCAGATCTGGGAGAGCGAGCCGGTGATCCTCGCCCCGGCGGAGCGCTCCACGCCTGGCACCGGGGTTGTCGAGTGGCAGCCCGACGACAGCCCGACCGACGAACGCCCTTCGGCCGAGACGCTCGAGCTCGATCGGGGAACCTGGCTGCTCTCGCTCCAATACGACAGCCGCCGGCCGCTGCACGTCAGTGCTCCCGAGGCCGGCCTGGACGAGGTGCTGCCCGCCAATCTGGACTTCCGCGTAACGCCTGAGTCCGCGACGCCCTTCTATCCGATCGGTGAGATCGAGTTGGACCGGCCCGCGGAGGTCGAGCTCGAGGTGGCCCCGGAGCGACCGAACTGGCTGGCGCGCACCCTGGGTGCACCCAACGAGGCCCACCTGGGCTCGCTCTCCGCCACTCCGCAGGACGTGATCAGGAGGGTCCCGCTGCGCGACGCTTGTGGGATCTACGTCGACTGGTACCGGGACCGGTAGATGACCGACGCCGATGTCGCGATCGTCGGTGCCGGTCTGGCCGGGCTCAGCGCGGCCCGGGACCTGCGCGCCGCCGGGCACCGAGTCACCGTGCTCGAGGCCCAGGACCGGGTCGGTGGCCGCACCCTCAACCACGAGTTCGACAACGGCGACGTGATCGAGATCGGCGGCCAGTGGGTGGGCCCGACCCAGGACCGCCTCTACGCGCTCGCCGCCGAGCTCGAGGTCGAGCACTTCCCGACCTGGGATCAGGGGGAGAACCTCCTGCACCAGGGTGGCAAGCTGACTCGCTACGAGGGTGAGACCTTCGGGCTGCCGGCACACGTGCTCGCAGACCTCGCGCTGGCCCAGTGGCGCATCGGCCGGCTCGCGCGCTCGATTCCGCTCGAGGCGCCGTGGAGCGCCGGGCGGGCCCGGCGGCTCGACTCCGAGACGGCCGCCGCCTGGATCCGGCGCAACGTCCGCACAGCGCTGGGGCGGGCCTTCCTCCGGGTTGTGATCGAGGCGGTGTTCGCAGCCGAGCCGGAGGACATCTCGATGCTCCACTTCCTCTTCTACCTGCATTCCGGCGGCAACCTGGACCTCGTCACCCGGACCGGTGGGGGCGCTCA
>CAXMST010000143.1:0-10897 GCA_964196325.1 uncultured Acidimicrobiia bacterium | reverse complement strand
TCAGGGATCGGCACGTGCTTTCGCTGCTCGGCCCGCTCCCGGTTGAGCATGTCCGGATAAATGAACCAATAGCACCAGCCGTCGATCTCGAGATAGTGGTTCCTCATTTCGTAGTCGGGTCGGTACGGCGCCCGGTAGGTGGCTCGGTAGCCCTCGGCCTTGATCAGCCGGACGAACCCATCGAACAAGTCAGGATCCACCTCGCGCCAGCCCTTGATCACGTACTCGTGCGGATCCGGCGTCTTGCCAGTGTCCCCCACCTCGACCATCTTGACCGCGCGCCACGGGACGGAGGCGATGAACTCTTTAGCCTCGCGCATGGTCATTTCCTTTGCTTCCGACACCGCTGCTCTCCTTCTCAAGCTGGTAATCCGATGCCCGCTCGAGAGATCAGTCGATCTGAGCTGTTGGATCCTGGCATCTGATGGCCCGGCCAACCAGGACCTCCCTGAAACGGCTTCATCAAGCCGTGGTAGCGAGAACCGATACCCGGCCCGATTCGTTTCTCGCTACCACGCACGGATACTCAAGCGAGATCTCGCTACGGTCGGTCGTTAGTCCCGCGAAGACCGCCGCAGCTCCTCGCTCCGCGCCCGGTTGCAGGGCTTGCACAGCTGGAGTATGCGAACGAAGAGGGGCACGTGCCACCAGTGTCCGTCGAGGACGCTGAAGTACTCAGAGTTCGGGCGTCGAGCCCGGCGACGGCCGCACCTCCTGCACACGAGTCCCTCGCAGAAGCAGGTTGACTTGACGGACTTTATGCCGCCGCCGGTCGGGCGGGGAGCGGCGCCGCGGATCTGTCCGCAGCCCCCGCAGGTCTCGAGCCCGAGCGGCAGCACGCCCGGAAGCGGGGGCACGGGCTTCGCGCTCACCAGCTTCGGGTCATGGGCCGGGCGCGTTGCCCGCCTCGCGCCTCCTCTGCATGGAGGCTGTCGCGCAAACCTCCCGTCTCGGTCGGCCGCGTTGAGGACACCGTCCTACGTCCGCCGCTGGACTTCGCGCTTTTCCTTATACGGCCGCCAAGCATCGTCGGCGCCGTCTTCATCCTCGTCCTGCTCTACCGGCTGCTGAGGCCGGATCTGGGGCGAGAGCGCCGCGACCGGTTTGGCTAGTGAGCGGGGCCGGCGAGGCAGCTGTCGCGTCGTTCTCGAGACGCCACATCACCACGCGGTGATGGCCGTTGTTCGAGCCCTCGATCCTCGCCGCAATCGCGACGCGATTCGATTACGACGTTAGGTGTTCGCGAAGCTCCGCGACCGTCTCGGGGCCGATTCCGCTCACCTGGGTGAGGTCATCCAGCGAGACGTCCCCACTCTGCTGATCGCGGAACTCGACGATCTCCGTCGCTGTCGCGGGACCGATGCCCTTGATCTCCTCGAGCTGCGCCACCGTCGCCGAGCCGAGGCTGATCCGGACTCCAGCGGAATCGTCCTCCCTGCCGTCGAGCCGCTCGCGCCAGCGCCGCGTGACGTCGTCCCAGCTCGCGTCCGGATATTCGCGCAGAGTCTGCCGGCGCAGCGCCTCGAAGCCGGCGATCAACAACAAGATCAGGAGCAGCGACGGCAGCAAGCGGGCGCTGCCCTCCGCCGGCGCGATCAGGAACAGAACGATCACGACCAGGGCGAGGATCCCGTACGCAACCCAGCGCTCCGCGAACGCCGGCGCAAGCCAGCCCCTGACCGCGCGCGCCCAGGAGGTTGCGCCCGCAAGCCAGGTGCCAATCACGGCGATGACGCCGTAGGTGATGAGGCTGACGCCGATCGCCTTCAGCGCCGTCGTGCCAATCGACCACAGCGCATCGACGGTCGGCTCATCGGCCGAGCTGGAGGCGAGCGAGCCGACGACAACATTGCCGGTGACGGAGCGGAGGATGAGGACCAGAGCGCCAACGACGATGAAGGCCCAGCCGACCCCACGCAGCGCCTCGCGGCGCCAGGTCTTGGCCAGGTAGATCGCCAGACCGAAGAGGGCGAGCGAGAGGATCACGAGGACCCAGGCGACGGTGGTGAGGATGTCGGCGCCGGTCTGCACAGCCGAGAGCTCGTCCGACTGCAGGATCTCGATCTGAGCGGCATCGTCGGGGATCTGCCCGGCGGCATCGATCCCGACCCGCTCGCCGACCTTCTTGACGATCTCCCCCAGGTTGAGGGTGACGGTGCCGCCCTCGGTCGAGAGCGCCTCATCGCCACCCTCGATCACGGTTACGAACGCCTCATGCGCGGTCCGATTCGCATCCTCCCACAGCGCCTGGACCGGAGCGGTGGCGAGCAGCTCGCCGGCGGCCTCCGTGGCGAGCTGGCGAACCCCTCCCGAGACGGGGCCAGCGAGGCCCTTCACGCCCTCCGGGAGGGTCATGCGGATCTCTTCCTTAACATCGACGTTCTCGTACAGAGCGTCGACGAGCAAGACCGAGACGGCGCTCTGGATCTCCGGGTCCTCGAGCAACTCGGTGCTCGTCTCGACCCAGGTGTCGGTCTCGAGCAGCTGCCTGTTCGCATAGATGGCAAACGCCGCAAGCAGCAGCAGGATCGAGGCGATGATGATCAGGGTGATCGGCCCACCCCGGCGGGGCCGGTGTCCAGGTTGCTCGGCGGTCTTCGTCTCGGCGTCGTTCATCGATCGGTCACGCGCGGCAGCATATACACATAAGTACATGTAAGGCCCGCGACTCACCTCAGTTTCGCTCAGTTCGGTACCACCGCTGGGCCCGCGGGACCTCGGGGTTTCGACTCCAGGCGCCCAGCCAGCAGAGCTAATCGAGGCCCGCCGTCTTCGCCGCATAGGCCTCCCGGTAGTGTCGATGCAATGGCCCCTGAATCTGCTGTGACCTCCGCGAACTGGATTGATCCGCCCACAATCGCTCCGGATTCCTCCGTGTGAGCCAACTGGCTCCCAGGGGTCGATCGTCTTCGAACGCTACGGGGGGCGATGACTCCGACCGATCTGCACCTGTTGATGTCGATATCGAAGTCGATCGTGTCGACTCTCTGCGGGGTCTTGATCGGGCGCGGAGAGCTGCATGCCGACGATGTCGTCCCGGAAGATGTCGACGAGTTGGCCGGGACATCGTGGGACGAATGTACGGTCCAGCAACTTCTCGACATGCGGACCGGAACTGAGTGGGAGTACGACCGGGACGAGGAAGACATCTTTGATGTGTCCGGCTACAGGGACCACACGCGTACCGACCTACCCAGGGGCACAGCCTCATGGATACGTACGATCGGAAACGCCCATCGACACGGAAGGGAATTCCGTTACGTATCGCTCGTAACCGATGTGCTGGGCTGGGTCCTGGAACAGGCTGGAGATGCCCCACTGACCGAGCTGATCTCGCGAGAGATCTGGTCCCGAATCGGCGCTGAGCGAGACGCGAACGCGCCTGCTGCTTCCGCCTGCGCCCTGTACGCCCCTGACGCCCTCCTGTGTGTAGGTCGCTTCGAACATGGACTTGGCCATCGGCCCCCTCCTTCTCGTCGTGCTCCTCCCAACTCTTTCAGAGATCGGGAGAACTCATAGCGTCCGCTACTTCGTGGACGGTCGGGCCCCCGAGGGGCGCCTGCGCGATGGTTTCCGCAGGCGTGATCGGCCGTACGGGTTGGCCGGGAGATCTCGACCCCTGAGGTCGAAGCGCGCCCGGCAGGATTCGATACGTGTGACCTTCGGTTTCGTAGACCAAGGGAATGGCTCAGACTGTTCTGAGACCCACATGCAACCCCGAGCTAACCCGATCGAAGCGCGTTCTTAGGAGTTCTCTCGAAAGCGATCGCCACTGCGCCGAGGACCGTCAGGTCAACAAACAACAGCACGACCGCGATCGCCACCGAGTCCGAGAGAAACATGATGGCCGCGACGACATGAGCGAGAGCCGAGAGCAGGGCGACCCAGAGAGCCCAGCGGCGCGCGAGTATCACGAACGGTACGGCGGTGAGCTGGATGAGCGAGATCGCAAGCATCAGCCCGCCCCAGGGTCTCGCGTCGCCCAGAAGCCACGACGCCGTGGTAATGAAAATGTCCGAGCCGGCGATCACGGCGATCGCATAGAACAGGTTCAGAACGCCGATCAGCAGGAGCCATCCGCTGGCCAGGAGTAGCGAGCCTAGGCCCGGAAACCGCGGGCGCTCCACATAGCGAAAGTTGTTGGGCTGGTACAGATGGGCGGACATCGAGCTTCCTCTCAACGCGGCCGTAGAGAAGCGGTGCCGGCACCGCCCGAAGGTCTCCGGCTCCCGCGTCCCAGCGCTCCACCAAGAAGCCAGGGTGACCGCATCGCCCGGACGTGATGAACTCTCGGGCAGAGCAGCATCTTAGAAGCGCGCCGCGAGGGGCACGCGCGAAGTGGTCTGGCGCCCGAGCACCGATCGCGAATCACCGCAGGGGGAAACACCCGGCGGAGGTTATCGGCAACGCGCCCGACAGGATTCGAACGTGAGGGCCGCCCCGGTGCACCCTGCCTGATTCACCGGCGGCGGGAACCGGGCGGCGCGCGCGCCTCCTTTGCATTGGAGCAGCGAGCCGACCGAATCCGGTGTCCGCTCCTCCTCGTCCCGGGACGAGGAGGAGCGGACAGGCTTAGGTGGCGACTGCTGCTTGCAGCGCCGCCGAAGCTCGGAGCCCGGATGTGGAAAACGGCTCGGTCTGCGGTACGTTGCCAAGATCGAGATTGGACTCGGGGAGCAAGCGGGTCGTCGGCGTGCCAGGTCGACCCCGTTGAGGCCGCCTGAAGCTCTCGACGTGGATGGGCGCGGTGATAGCTCGGCGCGGGGTTGGTGGCTTACGTTCGTCCGCGGCTGCGTTGCGCTGGGCTTGGGCGGAGCTTTGCTGGTGGCCGGCGCCGGCGAATCGCGGCTTGCGACCTTCATCGGCATCTACTGGCTGCTCGGCTCGATGCTCACGATCCGTTGGGTCCTGCGAAGCCGGGAGAGGTCCCCGGCAGGCGCTTGGGGGCGCTGGCAGCCGGGATCGGAGCGGTCACAGCGTTGGCACTCCTGGCCCGAAATCCGATCGATGACGTGGTCGGCACGGGCGTCCTGCTCGACCTCGTGGGCGCGGGTGCGATCGCTACGGGTGCGATGCGAATGCTGGGCGGCTTCCGGGACGACCAGCTCGCGGACGAGCGCCCACGCAAGCGCGCCAGCCTGTTTGTCGGGGCACTCGACGCCGGACTCGGAACCGCGCTGATCCTCACGTCGGACTCGACATCGACGTGGGTCCGCTTCCTCGCAGCGGCGTGGGGGCTCGCCGGTGGAACGCTCCTGCTGGTCGATGCGCTGCGGCTACGGCGGTTCGCGCCCACGAACTCCGAGGCGAACTCGGCGTGGTGACCTCCAGCGCGGCTGAGCTCGCCGTTGTGATCGCGAGGGGCCGCCGATCTTCCAGGCGCTTCAGCCCGGTGACGTCGCCGGGAAGTCGGATCGTCGGATACCCGTGACGAGGGCAGGCCCCACGTCAGCTGCTCGGCGGCGACCGCGACGGCAAGAAATACTCAGGTGACGGCCGTCGCGAGCATCAGCCCCGGCGCTGCGGCGATCCGATCCCCTGCCGGTCCCGAACCGTTGCGATCCGCTGCTCGGCCGTCTCCGGGTAGCTGCGGCCGACGCTCGCGTCGAGCATCGCGATCTGGGCCTCGACCTCGGGCCGGCGCTCGGCCGGTACGGCTGCAAGCAGATCCTCCAGCAAGGCCCGCAAGCGACGGGTGATCTGGACCGAGGTCTCTCCGAAGAAACGGGTCTCATCCAGGGCGATGCTGAGGAAGTCCTCCCAGGACGGCGCGGGGTAGACAAACCGGAGCTCGCCGGCCTCGTCGCGCAGCTCCCCAGGCGTGAGTCGACGCCGACTGAGCTGCCGCAGCAGCAGCTCGATCTGATCCAGAGCCTGGGCTGAGGTGGTGGGATCGTTGACACCGGGAGACAGGGCCTTCGAGGAGATGTCGGCAAGCAGCCGAAAGACGAATGTCGGGTCCTGGCGCATGTTGCGCTCGTCGCCGACCGCGATCGACCGGCGCAGGCGTTCGTCCTCGATCGGCGCACCCTCGCCGTAGACGCGGAACAGGGGTTCGCCCGGGGCGAGCAGATCCCCGATCGGGGGCAGCAGCTCGATCACGGCGCCGGCCTCACGAGCGAGCGCGATCAGCCCCCGGACGTCAACGCTTTGCATCACGCCGGCCTCCGCCCGATACTCGACCACCCGGGAGGGCTCGGTGTCGATTCCGGGGGCGGTTGGGCCAGAGGCGGCGACCTCGTCGACCGGATCGGGGTAGCTGCGATCTAGCACGCGGGCGCCGTCCCTCCCCAGATCCGCGACCACGGCCGCGACCCGCAGCCCCTGCGTGGTACGACTGATCAGGCGCAGGAACATGATCATGCTCGCCAACAGGAGAAGCAGAGAAAACGTGATCGAGTTGTTGGGGACGAAGTCCGGGTTGTCGCCGGTCCCGATGGTGCGCAGCACCAGCAGCGCATAGAGGAATGTCGCCATAAAGACGCCCAGCGAGATCTTCGTCGTCGGATCGCGGAGGAAGCGGCGCAGCATCCGGGGCGAGAACTGGCTCGAGCCGAACTGGACCGCGAGCAGCAGGATCGAGAACACGAAGCCGGTGAAGGTGATCATTCCGCTTACCATCGCCCCGAGCATCCCCTGGGCAGCCCCGGAGCCGAAGCTGATCCCGATCGTCCTGCTCGCATGCTCGTCGAGCTCTGGAAACACGATGCCCATCGCGATCGCCAACGCACAAAAGATCGCCGGCACGATCCAGAGGCTGTTCCGGATGTACTCGTAGACCTTCCATCGTGTGCGCCAAGACATCGTCAGCCTCCAGGTATCTGCGGAACAGGTTGATCTGGCGGTGCGAATCAGCGACGCGACTTGGAGATCCGTGACCGCCAGAGCACACCGTAGCCCCTTTCACGCAGTCGACCTCGGGCCCTTAGGAGGGCTGGGAGCGCATCGGGCTCCAGGCAGCGTCCGACGCTTCCTTCCCGCGACCGCATGGGACAAGACCGGGGGCTCGGGATAGGAGCCCCTGCCGCGCGAGGGCAGCGCTCGTACCCCCGATAGCCGCGCGAGAGGTTGGCCCAAGAATGAGGACAGGTCCAAGCCCCGCGAAGTAGGCAGCGAGACTGATCCAGCCTCCCGCTCGGAAATCGGATCCTGGCGGACAGCGCCGGATTGGACCGCACTCGCCCGCTCAAGCCGGATCGGATTGCCCGCATCCGGCTTGTTCATTAGAGGTCCCAGACGGGGCGCTACTCGAACCGGGACACGCTCGCCGCCAACTCGATCTCGCTGCTTTTGGCTCGCCCACGAAGCGGCCACGACCGCGATCGGTCTCGCGGCCGATCTCGGTTCGAAGCGGGAGGGCGTCCGGTAGGCTCGATGCGGCCGCCTACCGAGGAGGTGCCGAGTGTCGATGCCCGCAGTCCTGGATCACCGGTGCGAGCAGTGGGATCGGCAGGGCGACGGCCATCCATCTGACCGATGCCCGCCTTCGCCAGCTACGCCCTCCTGATCGAGGCGGGCGGTCGCCGCCTTCTGTACTCCGGCGATCTGCGTGCCCGCGGCCCGGAAGCCGCAGAGTATGCTCTTGACACTGCCCAATCGGAAGGAACCTTGCAATGGCCGGCACACCATCCGCAACGCCCGTTCTCGACACCCTCGCTGCGATGACCACGGAGTCGGTCGCCCGGTGTGGACTCGACGACAACTCACTGCTCGCCGCGCGAATCGCAGCCATGGTGGCCGTCGATGCGCCCGTGGCCTCCTACCTCTTACATCTCGGACCGGCGATGGACGCCGGCGTCACGATCGAGCAGGTCCAAGACATCCTGGTCGCCGTCGCTCCGGTCGTCGGCACGCCGCGAACGATGTCCGCCGCCGCGAAGATCACCGAGGCGGTGGGGGTGGCGATCATCGCGCTCGAGGTAGAGCTCGAAGCCGAAGAGCAAGGGCTATAGACCGCCGCCCCGGAGGTGCACGCGAAGGCTCGGCCGGCGACTGAGCCTCCACCTGGATAGGCAGCCTGCGGCTCGACCAGGTCCGCGGGCTCGTCGTCGCGGAGCGGGCGCTGCGTGACGGCTGGCGGCTCTACCAAGCGCTGCGGCTCGCTCTCCGGTGGCTGCGCTGGTGGGTGCGGCTCGAGGCCCGGGGGCTGGTCTCGAGCCCGGACTGCATTGCATCCCACGTGCTCAGGTTGAAGAACACCGTGCCGACGAGCTGGACCAACGTCGCCCACCAATCGATCCGGCCGGGCTCGATCGTCAGCACCCGCAGGCCGCTCCCCCTCTCTTCGGCATCCGCGGGCCCGCGGTCGGCATTGTCGCCTCGATGTATTGCAAGCTCGCCGCCGCAGTGAAGAAGATCGAGCCGACGAAGAAGACGATACCGTCGGCCCCCGAGCCGACCAGCTGCAGGAAACCCGGGAACGGAGCGATCAGAAAGCAGGTCGAGCCGAGCGCGAAGAGGACCCCGATCCACCGCCGCGCGATGGTCTGCCGGTATTCACGAGCCGCAGCCTGGACGACGAGCCTCCGGTCCTTACCGGCGAAACCGGATTCGAAGCTGTGATCGAAGCAGATCGCGAAGCCGCGCCGGCCATCCACATGGAACGTCTACCGAGCCATTGTTATTGCTCTCGGCAAAGAGGCGTTGCGCTCAACGGCTTTGGCCGGCGTATACGATGCTGCCTACGCACTGAGTAGCGATCGATTTCAAAGAGAGGGAGGCGGTTTCAGCAGCGAAGCGATCGATGAGATGGGGCCGATTGACTACTCGTAATCGAGTGGTCCGGTCGGCAGCCCGCCGGCGAGGTTGCTCCACATCTGATTGACCTTGTCGATCGCGGGATCATTCGCATCCTCGATCTGGCGTTTATCACCAAGAGCGAAGACGGCGTGGTTGCCGGGCTTGAGATTGCCGACCTTGGCGAGAACGTCCAGGAATTCGCAGTCTTTGAAGGCGCCTCCTCGGGGCTGCTCGGAACCGACGACACAAGTGAAGCGGCCAAGGCGCTCGAGCCAGGATCCTCAGCTGTGCTGATCGTGTTCGAGAACAGCTGGGCGCCACCATTTGCGACCGCAGCTCGGCGCTCGGGTGGCCAGCTTGTCGCCAGCGGACGCATTCCGATCCAGGCCGTGCTTGCCGCGCTCGACGCGGCCGAAGCGGCCTCCTGATGACACGACGAGAGGAGTAGGTAATGCCAGGATTGGTACGAGGCGTTGCTAGGACGGCGGCTGTTGCCGGAACCGCCACGGCGGTCAGCAACCGCGTCTCCCGACGCCAGGCTCAGCGCTGGGCCGAGCAGGCTCCGGCGGAGCAGCCGCCGGCCGCAGCGCCGCCGGCGCAGCAATCGACCATCGAGCAGCTCAAGGAGCTTGCCGTGCTCAAGGGGCAGGGCATGCTCACCGACGAAGAGTTCGCCGCTCAGAAGGCCAAGGTCCTCGGCTGACGCAGGCCGCCCGCACGAGATCCAAGTAGCTCTCGGCGTCGGCCGTGAGAGAGGCTTGGATTACGTGCGGGTCTGGCCATGGTCCGCCTCAGGCTCTCGGCGCTGGGCTCGGCGCGCTTGTGGCTCGAGCTCCTGTCCCAACTCTGCGAGCCACCCCCGGAGTGCGTCGTGCATGGCCTCCGCCCCAACGAGCTCTCCGGGCTCTTCCGACCAGCCGCTGGGAACCAGCGCGAATGGTCTGGTTTGCCAACCGCCCAGTCCGCCGTGCGACCCCATGAAATCCTCAAATGGCGCGACCTCGTTTGCATCGGCGTCGAACATGCAGTTGACGAGGATGTCGGGGCAATGCGGGAAACCGTCGGTCCGACGAACGTGGTCGGCGGCGTTGGGACCAAAGTCGCGCAGAGGGTCCTCTCCACCGATTAGGTCGTCGCTCAGGCGCCTGCTGCCACCCGAGCCGAGCACGATCCCGCCGTCGCCTTCGGCGGCTCGGACCATCACGAACCCGATTCCGGGGTGTTCGACGAGTGCATCGACCAGCCTCGGGTGCAGCGACTCGATCTCGGCGAGTGACAGACGATGATCGTAATCCTGCAAGTAGACGAGCCCTAAGCCGCCGGAGGCGAGAACGGCAGCCGTGTGCTCGGCCAGCCCCTTCCGCTCCTCCTCGACCGCGGCACGATTTGGGCCGAGGACCACCTCTTCCTCGAGCATTGAGTCACGCGTCGCTCGCGCGATCAGCCGCGCGCCGGTACCGGTCTCGTCACGGACGTCGGTGAGGGCCCCGCCGACAGAGCTCAAGCCTTCGTCGGCGGCCGGTGGCGCGAAAACGCTGCCGCCTCGTAGCGAGTCGCGCACGAGCTCTCCGAGCTCGACGCCGTAGCGCTGACGAAACGGTCGTCCCTGGCTCTGGCCGTGGTCGGAGAGCACGACCAGGTGGTACGGGCGCGGCGCCTGTTCGACTGCGCGTTCGAGGAGCGCAAGCTGGGCGTCATGTTGCTTGAGGACTGCGAAGGCGTCGGGTTGCTCGACTCCCGAGTGATGTGCGACCTCGTCGTAGCCGACGAAGGTCGAGTAGGCGACCGGGACCCCCTCGACGATGTCGCCGAGCAGCGTGGCGACGTTCAGATCGCGCATCACCACCGTGATTGCACCTCGGATCAGTGGATAGAGGCCGCCGCGATCCACGCACTCCTCCCCGCGCCGACGCTGTCGTCGTGCAGCTCGGAGCTCGAGGATGACGTCCCACGCGTAACGGGCGATCGTGCGGGGAAGCCCGTACGGATCGGCGAAGTAGGCGATGTACTCCCTCGGGCGTGATCGTTGTCGATCCCGGATCGCGCTCATCGTGGCGGAGCAGCGCGGAGCATCGCCTGAGAACATGTTTCCGCGACTGGCGCCGCCCGCGGCGAGCAGGCCGCCGCCGTCAGAGTGTCTTTTCTCAAGTTCGGCAGC
>CAXMST010000142.1:0-3119 GCA_964196325.1 uncultured Acidimicrobiia bacterium | reverse complement strand
ATGGCGCCGTAGGCCCAGCCGCCGAGCATCGTGCGGATGAACCGCTCGGCCTTGCCGTTGGTGCGCGGTCGGTAGGGCCGGGTGCGGATGTGGCGCAGCCCCATCGCCCGGCAGGCGATTGCGTGCATGGCCGAGACGTAGGCGCCGCCGTTATCGGTCATCACCGCCTCGACCTCGATCCCATGGGCTCGATAGAAGGCCACGGCTCGGCGCAGAAAGCCGATCGCGGTCGCGCGCTTTTCGTCAGCCAGGACCTCGACGTAGGCGATCCTGGTGGCGTCGTCGACGCAGACGTGGACGAACTCCCAGCCGGCGCCACGAGATCGTTTGCCGTTTGAGCGATCACCGCTGATCCGGTGTCCGGCACCCTTGGCTCCGATCCGGCCAAGCTTTTTGACGTCGATGTGAATCAACTCGCCGGCGCGGGACTTCTCGTAGCGGTTGGGCGGCTCCGGCGGCTCCAGGCGGCTGAGCTTGCCGAGCCCGATCCGGCGCAAGATCCCCGAGACGGTCGAGGGTGCCATCTCGAGCAGCTCGGCGATCTCCGCACCGGTCATCCGCAGCCTCCTCAAGGCGGCAATCGCCTCGACGCGGGCTTCGTCGGTGCGGTTGGCGACCTGCTTGGGCGCCGAGGAGCGGGCCTCGAGGCCGAGCTCACCGTGGGCGCGGTAGCGGCGGACCCACTCACCGCAGCGCCGCTCGCTCATTCCGGCGGCCGCGGCCGCCTCCATGAGCGACCAGCCCTCCTCGACAGCTCTTCTGACCATCACCGCCCGGCCCTTCGGGCCGAGCGGGGCATTACGGTGCAGCTTCATCCGGTGTCCTCCCTGGATCTGGGTGCCTTGACACCCCCAGCCTCCAAGGAGGTCCGGATGAACAACGTTCTTAGGATCTACAGCTGATATGTCCCGCCTTTTGTCAAGTCCCCACCCCTGAGAGCCCGCCGCAAGTCGGGCTCTCAGGGCTCGTGGGGCGGCGGCTCCGGCTTGATTGCGCGACGCGCGGTCAGGCTGATATGCGCGGATCCGTGAGGCCGCAGGACCGGATTTCGTCGTGAGGGCCGCTTTCTAGAAGACGCCTGAACAACCGGATCGATGAAAACGGCCCCTGATCGAGCCGACGCGCATCGATCGCCGGTCGAATCTCGAAATCGCGATCTCGATGCCCCCGGTCACGCCGCCTGGGCCCGAATCTCGGCCCCGATCGGGTTGAGATTGACCAGTGCGGCGCTCCAGGCGGCCTGCAAGGCAGCCTTGCGGCTGCCTCTGTAGCGGCTCTTGCGGGCTCCGTAGCGGTGAGCGAGCACCCCGATCAGCCGCTCGACCCGAGGGCGGGTGCGGCGCAGGTGCTCGGCGGTGTCGGGATTGTCGAGCGCTTGGCGCGCGGCGACCAGCAGATCCTCGCGGCGGGCGAGCTTGAGCTGGCGGCGATCGGTGCTAGTGCAGCTCGCTTTCAGCGGGCAGCCGCTGCAGTTGCTGCGGAGAAACTGAGCCTTGCGCCCACCCTTGGCGTCGGGCTTTGCGATCGGAGCCACCTTGCCGGCCGGGCAGCGAACGGTCTCGGACTCGAGGTCGATCTCGAACTCGTCCTTGCCGAAGACCGGGTGGGCCTTGGAGGTCGCGACCGGGGCCAGAACCTTGACCTCGCGCTCCTCCATCTCCTCGCGGGTACCCTGGTTGCCGTAGGCGGTGTCGCCGAGGATCCGCTCTGGCTTGCGCTCCTCGCTTTGGCCGTCGATCAGGGCCTTGGCCTGCTGTCCGTCGTGTTCGTTTGCGGCTCCGACCTCGACCGCGGTGATCAACGGCGTGGAGGAGTTGCTTGCGGCGGCGTGGA
Organism: uncultured Acidimicrobiia bacterium; assembly: GCA_964196325.1. Lineage (GTDB taxonomy): Bacteria > Actinomycetota > Thermoleophilia > Solirubrobacterales > 70-9 > CAXMST01. The sequence goes on along the minus strand of CAXMST010000142.1, from coordinate 1,286 downwards.
GCTTGAAGCCGTCGAAGCGCTGGGAGGCCGACTTGCGGCCGTGGCGCATCTCTGTGTCGTGGGTGGAGATGACGCGGTCTGCGCGGGTGCCGCGGTGTAGCTTGGGGACGCCGTCGGAGTCGACCTCGAAGTCTTGGCCGATCAGCTCGCGCAGCAGCTTGTGGGCCGCGGCGACGGGCTCGTCCTCGAGCAGGCCCTCGGCCTCGCTGACCGCCGCCAGGCCGCGCTCGGCATCGGTGGCGATCAGGCTCAGCATCGCCTCGCGCTCGGCCTTCAGACGCCAGTTGCAGTCGGGTTTGTCTTGCGGCTTTGCGTAGTCGAAGGCCAGGCCCTCGCGCAGCGCTGTGGCTGCCTGGGAATCGGCTGCCTCGACGGCAGCGATCAGCTTCGCGACGCCGTGGCGGACCAGGCGCACCGTGTCCTGGGTGGCGGCGGCGCCGAGCATCGGGGTCGAGTCGACGATCTGCTCGACCGAGTCTTCGAGCAGGCCGAGCTCCGCTGCCAGTGTCAGGCTGCGCTCGAGGACGAGGCGCTCCTTGCCGTGAAGCAGCAGGCGGGCGCGGAACTTGACCAGGGTTGTCGGGTGGTAGCCGCGGTGGTCGATCGCCAGGCCCAGAGCGAGCTTCCAGCCGAGGTGCAATCGCAGGGCCTCCATCGCGCGCTCGTCGCTGAGTTTCTCGCGGTATTGGAGCAGCAAGACCTTGGCCAGCCGCGAGGGCGGGATCGAAGGGCGGCCGGTGTTGTGGGAGTAGCAGTCGCCGAAGTCGGCGTCGGAGACGATGCGCTCACCGTGTTCGGCCAGCAGGGCGTAGAAGGAGTCCTCTGGCACGAGGTTCTTGCAGAGTGGCGCCGCGTCGAACATCCCGACCTGTTGTGAGTTGGCCTCTGTGAGCACCCCGTCAACCTCCCGCAATCCGCTTGGACATCGGGGGTGAAGCTATTAATCGGTGCGGACGGAGCCGGCTTCTCGGAGCGGCGACTTTTTCAGTGGTCTTCTAGAGCGCGGGCCCTCTCGACGAAGCCCGGTCCTGCGGCCGCCCGGATCCGCGCATATCAGCCTGACCGCGCGTCGCGCAATATCGCCGGACCCGCCGCCCCTCGAGCCGACCAAGGCCCGCCACGAGGTGGGTCTTCAGTGGTTGGGGCTTGACAAGCGTTGCGACATATCAGCGCTCAGGCTCACGCACGTCACGGCCGTGGAAGACGCCTCAGGCTCGGAGTGAGCGGGAGGACCGGCGTGCGCTTGCGCGCGCCGGTCGAGGGCAGCGACGTGACCACATCCGGAT
>CAXMST010000141.1:0-20189 GCA_964196325.1 uncultured Acidimicrobiia bacterium | reverse complement strand
CGGCGACCAGCTGATCAAGACGATCTCGGTTGAGGCTCACTTCGGCGCCAGCCGCGATGTGACGCTTGAGGAGCTAGTTGACACGCCCAGACACGTTATGAACGACTGAGAGGCGGTCGAGCCCCGGTTCCTAGGAACCGGGGCTCGGGCCGAAAGGACCATCCGGGTCCGCCGAGAGGCTGTGGGTGTCTAACGCCCCAACCAAGGAGGACCCGGATGAAGATCCACCGTAATGCCCGCCTCGGACTGGCTGGCCGCCACGAGCTGGTCAAGGCGGTCGAAGGCGAGGGCCAGAAGGCCGCCGCCCGCTGCCTCGGGGTCTCGCCGGCGACTGCGAACAAGTGGTGGCATCGCTGGCAGACGGCCAGCGAAGCTGAGCGCCAGACCCTCGACTGCTTGCAAGACCGCTCCTCGCGGCCCAACCGCTGCCCGAATGAGGTGCCGGCCTCTGAGCAGCAGAGGATCTGCGAGGTCCGCCGCCACACGGGCTGGGGGCCGAGGCTGATCGCCGGCGTCGTCGGGCGACCGCACTCGACCGTCCACCGAACGCTCGCCCGCCATGGGATCTCACGGCCGCCGCGAGCCGCTCGCGAGTGCCCGGTCCGCTACGAGTGGCCCTGCCCGGGTGATCTCCTGCACATGGACACCAAGCGCTACGCCCGCTTTGATTCACCGGGCCACGCCGTTACCGGTGATCGCTCTCGGACCGGCCGCCGCCGTGAGGCGGGCTATGAGTTCGCCCACTCAATCGTTGACGATCACTCGCGCCTGGCCTACGTGGAGCTGCATCCGAACGAACGGGCGCAGACCGTCGTCGGCTTCCTCGAGCGGGCACTCGACTTCTTCTCCTCTCAGGGGATTGAGGTCCGACGAGTGATGACCGACAACGCCTTCGCCTACACCAAGAGCGCGACGATGGCGGAACTGCTTGCCGCGCGCCGGATCCGACACCTGACGACGAAGCCCTATCGGCCCCAGACCAACGGCAAGGTCGAGCGCTTCCAGCAGACGATGGCTCGTGAGTGGGCATACGGGCTCACCTATCGCCGTTCCGGCGATCGGGCCCGGGCCCTGCCACACTGGTTGCGCTACTACAACGAGCGCAGACCCCACAGCTCAATCGGGGACCGGCCGCCGATCAGCCGCGTTCACGACGTCTCCGGTCAGGACACCTAGCGGGGGGGTCTTCGCGCGATCCACGCTTCCGCTTCCGCCTGGAAGGAGCAGCGGGCGGCGGGCCGTTTGAGCCGCCAGAGACTGCCCCAATGGACGAGAAGGGGTAGCGCGATGCCACTGGCACCGCTTCGCCACGCCTTCACATCGAGCGGACGCGGCCCGCGTTTAGCGAAGGTGACAGGGCGGGGCGTCTAGCGCCCGTAGGTGCCGCTCAGTTCGACGCCCGTGATCGACGCCGCCTCGATCTCGTCCACCGCATCGGCGGGCGATGCGCCCGCCTCAAGATTCGGTGCGGATGAAAGCGCGTGAACAGTGAACACATAGCGGTGCGGATCGTCGCCCTCGGGCGGGCAGGGCGGGGCGTAGCCCTCCCCGCCAGCGTCATTGGCTCCCTCCAGAGCGCCTGACGGCACCGAGCCAGCTTTGAATTCGCCGGCGTCGGGTTGGAGACCGTAGACGCTCCAGTGGAGAAAGGTGCCGCCAGGGGCGTCAGGGTCCTGGAGCAGAAGCGCCACACACCTTCCTGCGCGAGCAGATCCAGGATCTGGCCGGGACCCCGCCGCTGACCGAGCAGCAGGCCGGCGAGCTCGAGGGCCTCGCCAACGGCACCGCCTCGGCCCAGGCCGAACTAGCGCGCCAGCCCGCTGAGCGAGCGGACGAGATCACGGCCGCGGTCGCCGATGCGTTCACCTTCGCGCTCTCGCACACGCTTTGGTTTCCGGCCGCGGTCTGCGCGATCGGGGCGATTCTGACCTGGGCCTGGGTGCGCGCTCCCGGTGCCGAGGAGCCGCCGCCCCACCCGCACCGCCACCGACGCTTTCACATCTGAGCCCGGTTCCCGCGGGTGCGCTCGGCCCGGCCCTACTCGTCGTCCTCCGGTGGGTTGCGGATCGCGCCGATCAGTCCGAACAGGGCAGTGCCGATCACCAGGAAGGAGAGGCCGAAGGCGAGGATCGAGGCGAAGTTGAGCTGCGCCGTGGCGAGCGCGGAGAGCGTCATCCCGGCGAAGATCAGGATGAAGGCGACGCCCAGGCCGAGCAGAATTCCACGGGTTCCGCTGTCCATCCGCTGCCGCCCTCCTTCCGCTGGTCCGCTTCGATCCGTTCCTAGGCGCTGCCGCCGGGCAGCGCGTTCACCGAGCGCAGCGCCCGCCGCCCGCTGATCATGGCCAATCCGAGCAGCAAACCTCCGGCCCCTACAACGTAGACGGCCGGCGCCTCACCGCTCAGGCCGGCGGGGCTCAGCTCCGAGATTGCCGGCGGCAGCTGCAAGACGGTCCACAGTGCGACCAGTGGCAGCACCGGCAGCTCGACGAAGCCGCCGAGCAGCGGCAGCATCGAGACCACCAGAACCTTGGCCCTTGGATGTAGCAGCAGGTAGGCGCCAAGCACCGCGCCAACACCACCGGCGGTGCCCGCGAGCGGCAGTGTGGAGTCGGGGCTGAGCAGCGCCTGCAGATATAGCCCTCCAACCCCGCCCGCCACGAACAGCGCCAGCAGGCCCAGCCGTCCGAGGTCGTCCTCCAGGGTGTTGCCAAGCATCCAGAGGAACAGCACGTTGAGCAGCAGCGCCAGCAGGCCGGCGCTGAGAAAGAGCGAGAAGGCAAGTGAGACCAGCCAGGGAGCGGTCTCGACCGATCCCGCAGGGGCCGCGGCGCTCTCCCCGCATCCGATCGAGCCGCCGCGTCCGTTCTCGTCCGACGAGAGGCTGCAGCCGGCTCCGGGGTCGAGCAGCCGCGCCGGAATCGCGCCGTGGGTGATCGCGAACTGCTCACGCTCGCTGATCGCGCGCGGCCCGTCGCCCGAGCCCGGCTCCCCCGAGAGCGTCAGCTGGTAGCCGAACAGCACCAGGCAGAGCGCGATCAGGGCCAAGGTCATCCACGGTGCTCGCTCGCTCGGCACGTTGTCCTTGAGAGGGAACACGGCGTCCAAGCCTAGATGCGAGGATGGTGGCGGCGGTAGCCCGCGCCGCGTGGCCCCCGCTCCGTAAGCTGCCCTTAAGGGGGCAGGAGGAGATTTGAGGCCATGCCGGGATCCGCCCACATCCTCGTCGTTGACGATGAGCAGATGGTCCGTGAGGTCGTAGCCCGCTATCTGGAGCGCGAGGGATTCCGGGTTACCGCCGTCGGCGACGGCCAGGCGGCGATCCGGGCGCTGACCACGGCGCCGGATCTGATCGTGCTCGACCTGATGCTGCCCAAGGTCGACGGCCTCGAGGTTCTGCGCCGCGCACGGGCGACGACCGAGAGCGCGGTGATCATGCTGACCGCCCGCGGCACCACCGACGATCGGATCGCCGGGCTGGACCTCGGTGCCGACGACTACGTCGCCAAACCCTTCTCGCCCCGAGAGCTGGTGGCGCGGGTGCACGCGGTGCTGCGCCGCGCCGAGGCCAAGGCGGAGGCTGCTGGGAACGTCAACGGCGGAGGCGGCGCTCCCGGTGACCAGCTCGTCTTCGGCGAGCTCTTGATCGACCCGATCGCGCGCGAGGCGAAGCTCGGCGAGCAAACCCTGAGCCTGGCCCCACGCGAGTTCGATTTGCTGCACTATCTGGCCGTCAACCCGCGCCGGGTGCTGAGCCGCGAGGACCTGCTCGACGCGCTCTGGGACCTCTCCTTCGACGGCGACTCGGCGACCGTGACCGTCCACATCCGTCGCCTGCGGGAGAAGATCGAGACCGACCCCTCCGCGCCCGAGCGGATCGTGACCGTGCGTGGCGCCGGCTACAGGTTCGAGCCATGAGCGCCCGGCTGAGCGCACTGGCCGATTCGTCTCCCGCGCTGCTGGCTGCCGCGGTCACCGCTGCCGGCGCGATCGCGACCCTCGCCTTCGGCGCGATCGTCGGCATGCCCGGCAAGGAGCTTGGCCCCCTGGCGCTCTCCCTGATCCCGGCGGTGCTGCTGACCATCGCCGCGGCGGTGATCGCGGCCCGGGCGCTGTCGGGCGCCTCGATCCGGCATCGAATCCTCGGCATCGTCGGCCTCGGCATCGTTGTTGGCCTCGTCAACCTGCTGATTCTCGCCTGGCTCATGTACCTCGATGGCAGCCAGGCTCTGCACCTTGCGGTCCTGCTGCTCTACTCGGCGGCGGCCGGCGGCGGCGCGGCCTTCGCGCTGACCCAGGCCACCACCGGCGCCGTCGACCGGCTCAGCGCGACGGCGCGCAGCCTCGGCGAGGGCGACCTTGACGCCCGGGTTGGGCCGATCGAGGCCGAGCCCGAGCTCACCGACCTCGCTCGCAGCCTCGACGATATGGCGGCGCGACTCCAGGGCTCCCTGGAGCGCGAACGCGAGCTCGAGGCCCATCGCCTCGACATGATCACCGCCGCCTCGCATGATCTCCGCACCCCGCTCGCCAGCCTGCGGGCGATGATCGAGGCGATCGAGGACGGCGTCGTCGCCGAGGGGCCCGAGCGCGATCGCTACATGGCCGAGATGCGCAAGAGCGTTGCCTCCCTGACCGATCTGACCGACGATCTGTTCGAGCTGATCAAGCTCGAGGCGGGCGCGATCGAGGCCGACACCGAGCGGGCCCGCCTGCGCGATCTGACCGCGGCGGCGCTGGCGCTCTGCGAGCGGGCGGCCCTGGAGCAGGGGATCGGTGTGCGGGCCTCGCTCGGCGACGCCGAGTTGGCGCTCTGCTCGCCACGGCTGGCCCGGGTGATCCAGAACCTGGTCCAGAACGCGATCCGCCATACCGATACCGGCGGCAGCGTCGCGATTCGGGCCGGCCTTGATCAGGGCGGCATCCAGCTGCTGGTCGAGGACGACGGGGAGGGCATCCCCGCGGAGTCGATCGAGAGCATCTTCGAGCCGTTCTGGCGCGGCGACAGCGCCCGTGCCAGCGAGGGCTCCGGCCTCGGCCTGACCCTGGTCAAGCGCATCGTCGAGGGCCTCGGTGGCGAGATCGCCGTTCGCTCCGAGCTGATGCGGGGAACGACCTTCGCGGTCTCTCTGCCCGCGGCCTAGGCCGGGGCGGGCTCAGATGCCTCGGCAGCCCGCGCCTCGGCGGCAGCCTCCTCAGCGTGGTAGCTCGAGCGGACCAAGGGGCCGGCGGCAACCGCGTCGAAGCCGATCCTGCGCGCCTCCCGCTCCAGCGCCGTGAACTCCTGCGGCTCCCAGTAGCGGACGACGGGCAGATGATGTTCCGTCGGCCGCAGGTATTGGCCCACGGTCAGCACCTGGACGCCGCGCTCGCGCAGCAAGCCGAACGTGTCGACCATCTCGTCGAAGCTCTCGCCGAGTCCGACCATCAGGCCCGACTTGGTGATCACCCGCTCGCCGCCCATCTCCTTGGCCAGCTGCAGGACTCGGGCGGAGCGTTCGAACTTTGAGCCGCGACGGGCGATCGGGTAGAGCCTCGGGACGACCTCGACATTGTGATTGAAGACGTCGGGGCGCTCGGCGATCACGCGGGCCAGAGGCATCTCCTGGCCGCGGAAGTCCGGGGTCAGGATCTCCACCTTGCATTCCGGGGCCTGGATCCGGATCGAGCGGATCACGCCGACGAAGGCGCTCGCCCCGTAGTCAGGAAGATCGTCGCGATCGACGGACGTGATCACCGCATGACGAAGCCCCATGCGCTTGACGGACTGGGCAACCCGGGCCGGCTCCAGTGGGTCGTTCCAGGTCGGTACTCCGGTCTGGACGTTGCAGAAGCCGCAGCGCCGGGTGCAGGTGTCGCCGAGGATCATGAAGGTCGCTGTACCCCGCTCCCAGCATTCGCCGACGTTCGGACAGTTGGCTTCCTCGCAGACCGTGTTCAGGTTCTCCGCCCGCATCAGGCTCTTCAGCCGACGGTAGGTGGGGCCCCCGGGGGCCGGCACCTTCAACCACGGCGGCTTGCGCTCGCGGAAGGGTCGACCTGCCACTTTCTCAGCCGCAATCCCGCCCGGACGGGACCGGGAGCGGGTCACATGCAGGCGGTCTGCGCCCTGCTCGTTGGTGCTGTTCGTCGGGGATGCGATGGCCCCACCAACGTTACCTCCCACCCGCGGTCAGCGTTCGCGCAGGCGGACCCGCAGGCCACCCTTGGGAGTCAGGGTCGGCGCCTGGGTGACGGTGATCCGGGGATCGTCGACCAGCTCCCACTCGAAGCGCTGCAGAAGGCCGGCCGCGATCGCATGCACCTCGGTGTACCCGAAACGCTTGCCGATGCAGACCCGCGGTCCCATCCCGAACGGTACGTAGGCGCCGCTGGGGAAGCGGGCGCGGGCCTCGGGCTCGAACCGCTCGGGGTCGAAGTGATTCGGGGCGGCCCATACGTCGGGCAGCCGATGGCTGACCCAGGAGCTGTAGGCGATCGGCAGGCCCGCGGGGACCGCGACGCCATCGAATTCGAAGTCCCGGACGACCCGCCTGGGACCCACCCACGCGGGCGGATAGAGGCGGAGCGTCTCGTCGATCGCCTGACTCAGGAGCGGCAGCTCGCCGAAGAGCTGCTCGGCAGTCGCTGGAGTCGAGCCAAGGGTCTGGTCGAGCTCACCTCCCAGGCGCCCGAACCACCCCGGGTGCCGAGCCAGCTCGTAGGCGAGAAACGTCAGGGTTGAGGTGGTCGTGTCGTGGCCGGCGAAAAGCAGGGTCAGCACGTGGTCGAGAACCTGGGCGTCGCTGAGCCGGCGACCCTGCTCGTCGCTTGCGCCGATCAGCGAGGCGAGCACGTCGTCTCCCTCGGCGCCGGTGTCGCGCCGCGCCCGGATCTCAGCCCCGACCAGCCGCTCGAGCTCGGCCCGGGCCGACTTGAGCCGGGCCAGGGGAGTGCCCGGCCCGACCATCAACTGGAGGATGAACTCCTCGCCGTGGAAGGAGAGCCCGCGCTCGAACTCGGTCGCGGTCTCGTGAGCCCGGGCCGAGTCGGGGTCGAATCCGAACAGGGCCCGCATTGCGATCCTCATCGCCAGTTCCCGGGTCCAGTCGTAGATGTCGAGCACCTGACCCTGGGCGAGCCGATCGATCGCCGCGGCACTCTCGTCGGCCATCGTCTCCGCCGCGAGCGCCACCCGCTCGCGGTGAAAGGCGGGCATCATGATCGCCCGCGAGGTGTCGTGGTAGGCCCCGTCGGTGGTCAGCAGCCCATCCCCGATCAAGGTCAGCAGGTCGCCCATGCGGCCGTGGCGCCAGGCGAAGTTCTCGCGGCCGGAGACGAGCATGAAGTGGTTGGCGCGGGGCCCGATCATGAACACCTGGCGGTCGTGCAGGATCCTCATCCCGAAGATCGGTCCGTGCCTGTAGTAGGCCTCGAGCAGCAGGTTGAGCACGTCGTGGCGGGCGCGCCAGGTGCGCCTTACGCTGAGGCTGTTCTCGCCCGCCGGAAGCGGGATTCGCCTTAGCGCCCTACGCGCTCGGCGGATGTCGGAGACGAGGGCCCGCGGCCCCGGGAACGCGGGGCGAGGTCCGGGGTCAGCGAGCGAACCTGTTGCGGTCGCCGGGGGCACCGAACCGCTCCGCATCTACAGGCCGTAGGTCTTGGCGATGATTTCGCGCTGGATCTCGTTCGTCCCGGCGTAGATCGGCATGACCAGCGCCGTGCGCACGTAGCGCTCCATGTCGTACTCGGTCGCGTAGCCGGCGCCTCCCATCATCTGCATCCCCTCGAGCGTGACGTCCTTGGCCAGCGCGGTCGCCTTCAGCTTCGTCATCGAGGCTTCGCGGGGAAGCATCTCCTCAGGCGCGGCGTCGACCTTGCGGGCGACGTCGTAGACCAGCAGGCGGGTCGCCTCGATCTCGGTCGCCAGGTCGGCGACCCGGTGCTTGAGCGCCTGGAAGGAGCCGACGGGGCGCCCGAACTGCTTGCGCTCCTTGATGAAGACGAGTAGGTCGTCGAAGGCCCGCTGCGCGATCCCCATCGCGTTGGCCGCGACGATCAGCCGCTCAACGTTGAGGCCGCTCATTAGCTGCATCCAGCCGTTCCCCGGCTCGCCCAGGACGCGCTCCTCGTCGACGTAGCAGTCGGTGAAGAAGACGTCGTTGACCTCCTTTCCGCCCATCGTCTCGATCCCCCTGATCTCAACCCCGTCGCAATCAGCGGGGACGCTGAGCATGGTCAGGCCCTCGTGCTTGGAGCCGGAGTCGTTGGTGCGGACTATCGTCAGGATGTGGTCGGCGATGTGGGCGGCCGAGATCCAGGTCTTCTGCCCGTTCAGCACGTAACCACCGTTTGAGCGCTCGGCCCTGGTGGAGAGGTTGCCGACGTCGGAGCCGGCCTCTGGCTCGGACATCGCGATCGCCTCGACCCGCCCGGCGCAGATCCCGCCGAGGATTTCCTGCTTGTGCTGGCTGGTGCCGAACTTCTCGGTTGCCCCGGCGACGATCAGGCTCACGGGGTAGCCCGCCATCGGCAGGCGACCGCGGAAGCCCTCCTCGAGGAACAGGCAGGCGTCGACCATGCCGCCGCCGGTGCCGCCGTACTGCTCGGGAATCGAGGCACCGAGCCAGCCGAGCTCGCCGAGCTGAGCGACCAACTCGGCGTTGTGCAGCTCGGTGTAGTCGGCGGTGAGCCGCTCGCGCTGCTCGGCGGTCCCGCACTCACGCTCGGCGAAATCGCGGATCGCCCCGACGAAGTCCTGTTGCTCGTCGGTCAGCCCGCTGACCGGGGACGTCTTGGTGGCGAATGGGCTCATCTGCTCAGCTCCTTGTTGAGGGGGGTTCGAACTCGATTGGACCTGGCGCCTACGCCGCCGGCTTGTAGACGGTGACGACGGCTGCTCCGCCGAGTCCGATGTTGTGCTGCAGCGCGGTCTCGGCGCCCTCAACCTGGCGCGCGTCGGCCGTCCCGCGCAGCTGCCAGGTGAGCTCCGAGCATTGGGCCAGGCCGGTCGCTCCCAGGGGGTGTCCCTTGGAGATCAAGCCGCCCGAGGGGTTCACGACCGGACCGTCGCCGCCGTAGGTCGTCGCCTGCGCCTCGACGAGCTTGTGGCCCTCGCCCTCTTCGGCGAAGCCGAGCGCCTCGTAGGTGATCAGCTCGTTGGCGCTGAAGCAGTCATGCAGCTCGCAGACGTCGACCTCACCGGGGCTGATCCCGGCCTCCTCCATCGCCTGGATCCGGGCCTGTTTGGACATGTCCGAGCCAACGATCGTGATGCAGTTGGCGCTCTCGTCGAAGGTGGAGCTCAGGTCGGTGACCATCGCCTGACCGACGATCTCGATTGCCTGATCGCCGAGATCGTGCTCGTCCACGTAGCGCTCCGAGGCGACCACTACGGCCGCCGCGCCGTCCGAGGTTGGCGAGCACTGCAGTTTCGTCAAGGGGTCGTGGATCATCTTCGCCCCCTTGATGTCCTCCAGCGAGTACTCCTCCTGGAACTGCGCGTAGGGGTTGTTGACCGAGTGCTTGTGGTTCTTCCAGCCGATCCACGCGTAGTGGTCGGGCTCCGAGCCGTACATCGCCATGTGGTCACGGCCGGCGTTGCCGAACATCTGCGGCGCAAACGGCGACTCCTCGGGATCGCGGACCTCGAACATGCGCAGCATGTGCTTGTCGATCGGGTTGGTCCGATCGGTGTATTTGATCCCCAGCGAGCCCTTCTCCATCTTCTCGAAGCCGAGCGCCAGCGCGACGTCGCTGAGGCCGCCTTTGACGGCGCGGCGGGCCATATACAGAGCCGAAGAGCCGGTCGAGCAGTTGTTGTTGACGTTGATTACGGGGATCCCGGTCAGGCCAAGGCTGTAGATCGCCCGCTGCCCGCAGGCCGAGTCGCCGTAGCAGTAGCCGGCGTAGACCTCCTCGACGTCGCCGTACGGGATCCCCGCGTCGGCCAGTGCCTTGCTGCCCGCCTCCTTGGCCCAGTCGGGGTAGTCGCCCTGCTTGGTTCCGGGCTTGTCGAACTTCGTCATCCCGACGCCGATCACGAACGTGCGGCCTCCGTTGCTGCTCATCCTTGCGCTCCTTGGTTTGGATTCTTTGAAGTCTCTTTCTGTTCTGCCCTCGCGGCAACTACCCCGGCGAGCACCTCGTCGGAGAGGCTCAGGGCGGTGGGCACCAGCAGCGCCGCGACCTGCTCGCGGGTCAAGCGGCGATGCTTGAGCCACTGCACGGTGGCCGCCTCCGCCATGCCCCCGTACGCCCGAAACAGCGCCAGGACTTCTGCTCCGGCCTCGGCGGCGGGTCCGAGGCCGAGCACCGCGATCATCCTCCTGGTGGCCTCCTCACGGGCCTCTTCGAAGATCACACCGATCTCGTCCTCGCTTCCGAGCCCGGCGCCCTGGAGCGAGGCCAGCCAGGTCTCCCGGTTGCGCCAGACCATCTCGAACCAGTTCTCGACACTCTCGGCGACCCGCTGCTCGGGGGTCGTCCCCTGCACGTACTCGGGGATCGGTGGAGGCGGGAAGCGGACCATCTCCCGCAGGACCTCGATGTAGAGGTCGCGTTTAGTTCCGAAGTAGTGGTTGATCAGCCCCCGCGCGACCCCTGCCTCGGAAGCGATTGCCTCGGCTGACACGACGCTGTAGTCCCGCTCGTTGAAGAGCCTGCGGGCGGCCACAAGGATCTGGCGACGGCGCTCGTCCGGCTCCAGCCGGGCCGGGCGCAGCGGAGGGCCGGCGGAGGTCAGGGCCGTGCGGATCGGCATGCCGTGATCGTACCATGCTGTTGGCGATCGGCCAATAGCTGCTGGCGGCAGGCCAGGGATGCTCTGCGCCCCCGCGGGCCCGGTGATTCGGAGTCAGTGATCTAGGGTGCCGACGATGACGACCACCAACGCGAGGCTGGCCGAGACCCGAGCCGGCGCTGACCAGGCGCTTCTGCGGGAAGTGATCGAGGCCCTGGCGCCGCTCGAGCGGCTGGCCGGCTCCGAGGACGAGCGCCGTGCCGCGGAGTGGATCGCCCGGCGTCTGCGCACGGCCGGGGCTGAGGCCATGGTCGATGAGGAGCTCTTTGACGACGGCTTCGCCGGCATGATCGGCCGGCTCGCCGGGCTTGCCGCCGGTGCCGGGCTGGTCTCACTGAGCGGCCGCTTTCGGCTCCCCGCCGCCGCAGTTGCAGCTACCGCCGCCGCCTTGATCGCCGATGACATCTCCAACGGGTTCCGTCCATGGCGTAAGGCCACGATGGAGCGCAAACCCACCTGGAATGTAGTCGCCGAGGCCGGCGATCCCTCGGCTGAGCGGACCCTGGTCGTGATGGCGCATCATGACGCTGCGCGCACCGGCCGGATCTTCGACCCACGGGCTCAGGTGCTCCTGGGTGAGAGGTTGCCCGGCCTGCTTGAGCGAATCGACACCTCGCTGCCGCTCTGGTGGCCGCTGCTCGCCGGGCCGGCCGCGGTGAGCGTCGGCAACCTCACGGGCCGGCGGCGTCTGGCTGCCGTGGGCACCCTCGCCAGTGCGATCGGGGCGCTGGTCATGGCCGATATCGAGCGGAGCCCGGTGGTGCCCGGGGCGAATGACAATCTCAGCGCCGTGGCCGTGCTGGTCGCGCTGGCCGAGGCACTTCAAGCGAAGCCGGTCGCCGGCCTCCGGGTTCTGCTCGTCTCCTGCGGCGCCGAGGAGGTCCTGCAAGGCGGGGTCTACGGGTTCTGCAAACGCCACCTGCAGGAGCTCGACCGGGAGCGGACCTGGGTTTTGAACCTGGACACCGTCGGCTCGCCCGGGCTCGTCTTGATGGAGGGCGAGGGCCCCCTGGTGATGGAGGACTTCTTCGACCGCAGCTGGCGCGATCTGATCGCCAGGGTGGCGGACCGGGAGGGGATTCCGATGCGCCGTGGGATGCGGGCGCGAAGCAGTACCGACACGGTTGTCGTCAGCCGGCTGGGGATACCGACGGCCTGCCTGATCTCCGTCGATCGCTACAAGAGCCTCTCCAACTACCACCAGATGAGCGACACTCCCCAGAACGTCTCCTACCCCACGGTTGGGTGTGCCGCCGAGCTGGCCGAGGCCCTGGCCCGCGAGCTGGGGACGACGGGCAGCTAGCAGGCCGCCCCGCCGATGAGTCCCCATACCTCACGCTTTCCACGGCGCCGGCTGGCGATCGTCACCTGTATGGACTGCCGGATCAACCCCTTGTTACCGCCGGCCTGGAGGTCGGCGAGGCGCACATCATCCGCAACGCCGGTGCGGTCGTCACGGCTGATGTGGGCCGCTCGCTCGCGCTTTCCCAGCGCGCGCTGAAGACGAAGGAAGTCTGGATCGTGATGCACACCGAGTGCGGGGTCCTCGGGCTCAACGACAAGGAGTTCCTCGATCAGATCGAATCGGAGGTCGGGATGCGCCCCGACTGGACCCCGGGCGGCTTCGAGTCGCTGCGCGCCGGGGTCCGCGACGGCGTCGACCGGGTCAGGGCGGATCCCGTGTTGAAATCCACCGTCGTGCGTGGGTTCATCCTCGAGCTCGACAGCGATGAGCTCGTTGAGGTGCTCGCGAGCTGGTCGCGTTTAGCCTTACCCCGATGCCCGTGCTCCCTATCGCCGCGGCCGAAGGCACGGCTGAGATCCTCACGACGCTGTTCGTGGTCCTGCTGGCGGCGAAGCTGTTCGAGGAGCTCTTCCGACGTCTGAACCAGCCTGCCGTCGTCGGCATGATCATCGCCGGCGTCGTGCTCGGTCCCTCTGCCACGGGCCTGGTCGAGACAGGGGATGTGCTCGACTCGCTCGCCGACCTCGGGGTTGTCTTTTTGCTTTTCTGGGTCGGCCTCGAGACCCGGATCTCATCGCTTCGCACCGTCGGCTCGACCGCTCTGAAGATCGGGGTGATTGGATTCATCGTGCCGCTCGTGGCCGGCGTCGCGATCGGCTTCGCCCTGGGCGAGGGCACGATCACCTCGATCTTCATCGGTGCGGCCCTGGTCGCGACCAGCGTTGGGATCACCTCCGCGGTGCTGATCGAGCTCGGCCTCGTCGACACCCCGGCGGCCCGGGCAGTGCTTGGCGCCGCGATCATCGACGACATCCTTGCCCTGCTGCTGCTCGGGATCGCCGAGGGAGTCGCGGGTGGCGGCGGCGTCGACCCGCTCCAGATCGCCGTCGTCTCGGTGATGACCGCCGCCTTCCTCGGCTTCTTCGCGGTCTTTGGCACCCGCTTCGCACGCGAGCGCCCCCATCTGCTCGACGTCCCGCGCGTTCCGAACTCGCCCCTGGTGATCGCGATTCTGCTCTGTCTGGGCATGGCGGCGCTCGCGGCCCAGATCGGGCTCGCCGCGATCATCGGCGCCTTCCTGGCCGGGATGATCCTCGCGGAGACCTCCGATCAGCATCCGTTGGAGAAGCAGATCGAGCCGTTCTACGAGTTCTTCCCGCCGTTCTTCTTCGTCGTCGTCGGCCTCCAGGTGGACCTCGCGGCGCTCGCCGAGCGCGGCACCCTCGGGATCCTCGCCTTGGTCACCGTGGTCGCGATCATCGCCAAGTACACCGGCGCCCTGCTGGGTGCCGGCGCGTTAGCACGCCCAGACGCTCGGTTCGCGGCCGTCAGCATGGTCCCGCGCGGTGAGGTCGGGATAATCGTCGCGGAGATCGGGCTGGTGGCCGGGGCGCTCGACGAGCAGCTGTTCGCGGTGATCGTCGCGATGTCCGTGCTGACGACGGTCGTCGTGCCGCCCGTGCTTCGGCGCCTGGGCACCGGTCTGACGCCGGGCTGAGAGATCGACGGAGGGGGCGAACGATGGCTGACAACAGGCTCAGGACCGGGCGGGTCCAGCGGTTGGCTCAGGTTGGCGGTGCAGCAGCGTCCCAGGCGCTCAGGCAGACAGGCACTCGGGCGGCCAACGTAGTCCGCTCCAAGGAGGGTTCCGAGCTGGCGATGGAGCGTCGCCAGCTCGAGGCGACGAGGCAGATCGTGGCCGTGCTCGGCGGCATGAAGGGCGCGGCGATGAAGATCGGTCAAGTCCTCAGCTTCATGGACCTGGGGTTGGTGCCCGAGGAGCATCGGGATGAGTTTCAGGCCGAGTTGGCACGCCTGCGCGACTCCGCACCCCCCGTTGATTTCGAGCAGATGCGAAAGGTGATCGAGCAGGAGCTTGAGGAGCCGATCTCGGGTCCGTTCAGCGAGTTCGACCCCGAGCCCCTCGCGGCGGCCTCGATCGGGCAGGTCTACCGGGCGACGCTCCGCGCGGACGGTCGCGAGGTGGCCGTCAAGGTCCAGTACCCGGGGATCGCCGATGCCGTGCGAGCCGACATGAAGAACCTCGGCCTGATCCTGCGTCTGGTGCGGCGAATGACCCCGCGGCTTGATGTCAAGGCACTGGGCGCCGAGATCCGCGATCGAATCACGGAGGAGCTCGACTACGAGCTCGAGGCGGCGAATCAGCGCAGCATGGGCCGGCTCTACCGCGGCCATCCCTTCATCGTGGTGCCCGAGGTCATCACCGCGCTCTCACGGGAGCGCGTCCTGGTCACCGAGCTGGTCAGCGGACAGCCGTTCGAGGGGATCCGGGCCGAGCCCGAGCAGGTTCGGGACCGGGTCGGCGAGATCGTCTTCCGCTTCTACTACGGGTCGATGTTCCGCCACCGGCGCTTCAGCGGCGATCCGCATCCGGGCAACATGATCCGCCTTCGCGACGACCGCGTCGCCTTCCTCGACTTCGGGCTCTTCAAGGCGGTCGCCCCCGAGGTGACCGAGCGTGAGCTGGCCTGCCAGCGGGCAGTGATCGAGGGCGACCCCGAGCGGCTCCATCGGCTGTTGAGCGAGTTCGGCTTCCTCCCCGAGCCGGACAAGCTGGACCCGCAGGTGCTCTGGGAGTACGTAATTGAGGGAATCTGGTGGTACACGCAGGATCGCCCGGTTCGCCTCAACCAGGAGATCGTCTCCACCGTTGCGATCGAGACGGCTGACCCGCGATCACGCCATTTTCGCGCGATGCGCCATCAGGACATCGTTCCCGAGCACGTCTTCGGTCGCCGGCTCGAGCTCTTGACGCTGGCCGTGCTCGGGCATCTCGAGAGCGAGGCCAACTGGCACCGGATCGCCCGGGAATGGATCTACGACGAGCCGCCGTGCACCGAGCTTGGCCGGCAGGAAGCCGCCTTCATGAGTGGGCGCTCAGGCTAGCGCGGGCCTATCAGCCGGTAACGGCCGCCGTCGAAACGCCCGCCCGCCCAGCTCATCGCGCTCGAGCCAGTTCGGGGCCCGATCAAAGCCTTCCGCGTAGCGGTCGACCAGAACTGCAGCGACGTTCTCGATCGGCTGCTCGGCGCCGCGCTCCCGCGCGAGTGAGGTCATCCGCACGAAGTCGATCCCGCAGGGAACGATCCACTCGAACGGCTGCAGATCGTTGTTGACGTTGATCGCCAGGCCGTGGGTGGTGATTCCCCTGCGGACGTGGACTCCGATCGACCCGATCTTGCGGGCGAGGGAGCCGTCCGCGGCGGCCTCGGTGGACGGTCCGACGGAGGTCCCCTCGGGCCCGGGGGTGCCGGTCGGGATCGGCGGCTCCCCGGCAGTCCAAACCCCGGTCAGGCCGGTGAAGATCTGAGCGGGAACCGAGTGATCGGCCAGGGAGTGCAGCATCACCTCCTCGAGGCGGCGTACATGCGCGTGGACATCGTCTCCGTACGGCCCCAGGTCGACGATCGGGTAGGCGACCAGCTGCCCCGGGCCGTGATAGGTGACCCTGCCGCCGCGGTCGGTGCCGGCGACCTCGATCCCCTGCATCTCATACCACTGCTCCCCCATCGGCAGCTCCTCGCCGGCGCTGCGCCGCCCCTTTGTGTAGACGGGCCAGTGCTCGAGGAGCAGGAGAACGTCGGGGATCTTCCCGGCCCCGCGGGCGGAGCGGAGCTCGTTCTGCAGCGCCAGCGCCTCGCCGTAGCCGACCGTTCCCAACTCGCATACCCAGACCTCGGCGCTCATTCTCAGAAGTCTCGCAGGCGGGCTCCCACCGGCTCCCCGTCTGGGACCGCGGCCGCCGCGCCGCCGCCCCCCAGCCGCCTTCGGGAGCGCTTGCGCGCTGCGGCGAGGAGGTGGGTACGACCGCGCTCGGCTTCGACCAGGATCGAGGCGGTCGTTTGCTCGATCTGGCGGGACATCCTTAGAGCCGCCTCGGGGGGTGTTCCCGTGAGCTCTCCGTAGACGCTGATCAGCCCACCGGCGTTGGCGATGAAGTCGGGCGCGTAGAGGATTCCGCGCTCCTGCAGTCGCCGCGCCAGGCCCTCGTCGGCGAGCACGTTGTTGGCGGCCCCGCAGAGCACCGCGCAGCGCAGGCGCTCAACTGAGTCGCGGTCGACGGCGCCTCCGAGCGCGCAGGGAGCGAGCACGTCGCATTCGAGCGAAAGCGCCGTTTCCGCCTCGACCCAGCTCGCCCCGAGCGCCTCTGCCGCGGCGCGATACGAGCGGTCGACGTCTGTGACCACCAGCTCAGCACCGTCGTCGCGAAGCAGGCCGGCCAACTCAGCGCCGACGTGGCCGAATCCGATCACCACGATCCGCCGACCGGCAAGCTCCGGAGTCCCCCAGCGGTGATTGCAGCAGGCGCGCATCGCTCCGCGGACGCCGAGGGCGGTCAGCGGGCTTGGATCGCCCGAACCCCCCCGTCGGGTATCGAGCCCGAGCACGTGGTGGGTTCGGCGGGCGATGACGGCCATATCATCGGCGCCCGTGCCGACATCCTCGGCGGTTACGTAGCGGCCCTCCAGCGACTCGACCAGATCTCCGAAGTCAAGCAACATCGCGGTGCGTAGTGCGCCGGCTGGGCGCTCGGCGGTGGGGGTCGCGATCACGCCCTTGCCGCCGCCCAGCGCGAGGCCGGCCGCCGCCGCCTTGTGGGTCATCGCCTCCGCGAGTCGCATCGCATCCGCGATGGCGTCGCCGTCGCACTCGTAGTGCCACATCCGCGCTCCGCCGAGGGCGGGGCCGAGGAGCGTGGAGTGGATCGCTACCGCGATCGTGGCGCCGGAGCGGGCTCCGCGCTCGACCGCCAGTTCCTCGTGCGGGCTCATTGCTGTTCCAAGCCCTCGAGGCGGCTGCGCACCTTGCCGAGAAAGCGTGCCGCCTCGGCGCCGTCCACCGCTCGGTGATCCCAAGACATGCAGAGGTACGACATCGGCCGGATTCCGATCGCCTCTACCCCGTTCCCGTCGGTCACGACCACTGGGCGCCTTGTGATCGCCTCGAGATCGAGGATCGCAACCTGGGGCTGGTTGATGATCGGGGTGGCGATCACCGCGCCGAACTGGCCCGGGTTGGTGACGGTGAACGTGCCCCCGACAAGATCGTCCGGTGCGAGCCGGCCCTCGCGGGCGGCGGCGGCCAGCTCGGCGATCGCGGCCGCCAGCCCTTCGATCCCCAGGTTCTGGGCCTTGCGGATTACCGGGACCACGAGCCCCCTCTCGAGCGCTACGGCGATGCCCAGGTTGACGTCCTGGTGATAGATGATCTCCCCGTCGGCGAGTGAGGCGTTGAGAATCGGGTGCTCGTCCAGCGAAGCGACGACGGCCTCACAGACGAAAGCCAGATAGGTCATCGGCACGCCGCGCCCCTCGAGCGCCGCCCGTCGCCGCGTTCGTGCCGCGGCTACGGCCGTGAAGTCGGCCTCGACCACCGTGGTGCAGTGGGCAGAAGTGCGGCGGCTGGCGAGCATGTGCTCGCCGATCGCCCGGCGCATCGGGTCGAGTTGCTCACGTCGGCTGGCACCGACCAGCTGATCGAGGCCGGCAAGCGAGGGTTCCGGCCGGTAGGGGGACTCGGTGTGGAGCGCGGGGGCGCTGCCGTCCCCACCGCCACCTGCATCCGCCTCGCCCTGGGCGGCGAGGTAGCCGAGGAGGTCGCGCTTGCGCACGCGGCCGCCGATGCCGTTGCCGGCCACGGCGGCGAGGTCGATCCCCGACTCGGCGGCGATTCGCTTGACGACCGGAGAGTAGAAGCGCGATCGATCGATCTCCGTCGCGCTCGCGGGCGACGGGGTCAGGGCTGGAGCGGGCTCGCGCCGCACCCCGATCACGGCGATCGGCGTACCGACTGCCACCGTCTCTCCCTCCTCGACGAGGATCCGTTCGAGCACCCCGGCCGTCGGTGCAGGGATATCGACGTCGATCTTGTCGGTGTTGACCTCGCAGACCGGCTCCTGGGAGGCCACCTGCTCTCCCACCTGTCGCAGCCAGCGAACGATCGTGCCCTCCGCGACGGAGACGCCCATCTGGGGCATCACCAGCTCGACCGGGGTGGGCCCCTCAATAGGCGACGAGCTCACGGCAGGCCTTCTTCATGTCGTCGAGCTGTGGCAGAACTGCTCGCTCAAGCGGTGGGCTGAAGGGGATCGGGACGTCGGCCGCGACGAGTCGGCGGACCGGGGCGTCGAGATGTTCAAAGGCCAGCTCCGCGATCAGCGCCACCACCTCGGCCCCGACGCCGGCGGCGCCCACTGCCTCGTGGGCGACCAGCACCTTGCCCGTCTTTGCGACTGAGCGAAGGATCGCCTCGCGGTCGAGCGGCACCAGGGTCCGCAGGTCGATCACCTCGGCGTCGAGCTCGAGCTCGTCGGCCGCTTGCAGCGCCAGCCCCACGGCCGAGCCGTAGGTGACGATCGTGATCTCGGCACCCTCGCGAGCAATCCGGGCCTCGCCGATCGGAACCAGATGCTCGCCCGCCGGCACGATTCCCTTGACGCTGCGGTACATGCCCTTGTGCTCGAGGAAGCAGACCGGGTTGGGGTCGCGGATTGACGCGGTGAGCAGGCCCTTCGCGTCAGCGGCGGTGGCCGGAGCGACGACCTTGAGGCCCGGGGTCTGCATCAGCCATGCCTCCGGATTCTGGGAGTGGAAGGGTCCGCCCGAGAAGCCACCGCCGCTGGGCAGGCGGAGCACCATGGGCACCGCGACGCCCTGCCGGTAGTGCATCTTGGCGGCGACGGTGACCAGTTGATCGAAGCCGCAGGAGATGAAGTCGGCGAACTGCATCTCGCAGACCGGTCGCATGCCCTCGATCGCCGCCCCCACGGCCGTGCCGATGATCGCGTTCTCGGCCAGCGGTGTGTCCAGCACCCGCTCCAGCCCAAACTCGTCCGCGAAGCCGTCGGTGACTTTGAAGGCGCCGCCGAAGTGGCCGATGTCCTCGCCCAGGCAGAAGACCGCCGCATCACGGCGCATCTCCTCGCGCAGGGCCGCCGAGATCGCCTCCAGGTAGGTGATCTCCTCAGCCTCACCGGCCGCCGGCCGGCCGTTGCCCGCTGCCAAGGGGCCGCTCATGAGGCCGCCGCCCGCCGCTCGGCGCTGCCGCTCCACCGCGACCAGGGGGCCTGTCCGTCCCCGAGCGGTCGGTGCTGCTCGGCAAAGACTCCTTCGGCCGCTGCCTGGGGTTCCGGCAGCGGCGAGGCGAGCGCCTGCTCGGTCGAATGCTCGATTAGCTCGCGAACCTCGGCCTCGAGTGCGTCCAGGGCGCCCCGCTCGAGCCCGTGCTCGCCCTGCAGCCTGCCTCGGTAGAGCTCGATTGGATCGCGCTGTCGCCAGCGCTCGACGAGCGCCTCGGGCACATAGCGCATGTCGTCGTGCGCAGCATGGCCGTGCATGCGCATCGTCTCGCAGGAGATCAGCGTCGGACCGCCGCCGCCTCGGGCACGATCGGCCGCCTCGGTGGCGGCAGCGAAGACGGCCTCGACGTCGTTACCGTCGACAGCCGCCGCAGCGAAGCCATAGCCCGCCGCACGCTCGATCGGGTCGCCGACGAATTCGCCCTCGTTCGGGGTCGAGTATGCGAACTGGTTGTTCTCGAGCACGAACACCACCGGTAGCTGTTGCACTCCGGCCATGGTCATCGCCTCGTGCCACTGGCCGTTGGCGGTTGAGCCATCCCCGAAGAAGGTCATCGCCACCCGCGGCTCCCTGCGCATCTTGAAGGCAAGGGCCAAGCCGCAGGTGACCGGAGCCATGTCGGGCAGCATCGAGACCATGCCGACGCAACCGAGCTCGGGGTCACCGAAGTGCATGTTCCCGTCCTTGCCCCCAGTGACGCCACCGCTTCGGCCCATGCAGTTGGCCAGGTAGCGGTCCGGACTCAGGCCTCGGACGAAATGAGCGCCGAGATCCCGGTGCAGGATGCACGCGCGGTCTGCCGGGGCCAGGGCGAAGGCGGCACCGACGCTGATCGCCTCCTGTCC
>CAXMST010000140.1:0-16318 GCA_964196325.1 uncultured Acidimicrobiia bacterium | reverse complement strand
TGGAGCACCGGGTCCCGGGATCGATGCCGGTGATTGTCGCGCCAATGGGCGCTCGACCAGACCCATCGGGCGCAGCCTGCGGGTGTGGCGAACCGCGACCGCGTGCGACCCAGGGGGGATCGACCCAGGGGGGATCAGTAGATAGAGCGGATGTGCAGTCGCCGTCGCTGGAATACGGTTGCTTCCCGACCGAGTCGAGACTCAATCTGGGTCACCCGGCCGGCCGGCTTCAGGCACAGGAGCGATGCGGACGAGACGGACCCGCCCCAGGGGCGACGTGTGTCCCTTCCCTCCGGCCACCCCGACCGACCAGACAGGAGACAGCGATGTCCCGCAGTTCGGCGCCGACCGCGACCGTGACCGCGCGAACCAGAGACAGCGACCGCACCCGCAAGACGGTGCGGGCAGGCGGAGCGAACCTCAACGGGCAGGCGCGAGCCGCCGGCGATGAGTTGGCGAAGCTCGCGGCCGCCGCGGAGACCCCCGGCGAGGCCGACCGGCTCCTCGCGGACACTTGGTCGCGGCTCACCAGGCTCAAGACCGCGCTGCGCCGGCAGAGCGAGGCGCTCGCGATCGAGCGACGACGAACCCACGCCCTCAGGATCGAGCTGAGACGGGTGCGACACGAGTTGGCCGAGCCCGGCCCGGATCGAGCGGTTGACGAAGCACCCCCAAGCATCGCCGGCGAAAAGCGTAACGAAGAGCCGAGAACAACAGGAGGAATCGAATGGATACATCAATAACCCACTGGCGCCCCTTCTCCGACATCGCCGGGCTGCGCGACCGTTTCGATCAGCTCCTCGAGGTCGCCGACGGTGGCAACGGCGGCAGCTTCTCGCCGCGCGCGGACGTGGTCGAGGAGGAGGGCAAGATCGTGCTCAAGGCCGACCTGCCCGGGATCACGCCCGAGGACGTCGAGATCGAGGTCACCGACGGCGTGCTTAACGTCTCAGGCAGCCACGTCGAGGAGAAGGAGGAAAAGGACAAGCAATACGTTCGCCGCGAGCGGCGGATGGGCTCCTTCTCGCGCTCGATGAGGCTCCCCAAGGGTGTCGAGCCCGACGACATCGAGGCCGTCTGCAAGGACGGTGTGCTCGAGCTCACGATCCCCGTCCCTGAGCGAGAGGAGCGGACCGCGCGGGTCGAGATCAAGGCGGAGGGCGCGTAAGAGCGCCCTGACCTGGGAGCCGGGGCCGCAACTCTCAGCGGGCCCGGCTCCGAGCAACACCTCCCAAAAGGAGGAGAGAAAGGAGGAGCGCGAATGCAGTTGGGAACCGGAGCCACAGCCGGGTTCAGAAATCGCCGCCAGGCCGGCCTCGAGTTGGCCGAGGCCCTGATCCCGCTTGACCTCGACGCGCCGATCGTCGCCGCGCTCCCGCGCGGTGGTGTGCCGGTGGCCTTCGAGGTCGCCAAGAAGCTGGAGGCACCGCTCGAGATCATTCTCGTCCGCAAGCTCGGCGCCCCCAACAACCCCGAGCTCGGCATCGGAGCGATCTCCGATGACGGCCAGGTGATCCTCGATGGGCAAGCGGTTGCCGCGCTCGGCGTCAGCCGCTACGAGCTGGACGAGGTCGTCGCCCGCGAGCAGACCGAACTCGAGCGGCGACGCTCCATGTATCGCGGTGAGGCCGAGCCGACTCCGGTCAGCGGCCGGACGGTGATTCTCGTCGACGACGGACTGGCGACCGGGAGCACGGCGGTCTCGGCGGCGCGTGCCCTCCGGGGTCGGGGCGCGAGCCGGATCGTCCTGGCCGTCCCCGTCGGCCCGCGAGGCCTCGAGCAGGAGCTTGGAGATGAGTTCGACGAGATCGTCTGTCTGCTCGAGCCGCATCAGTTCGGCGGCGTCGGCCGCTGGTACGAGGACTTCTCCGAGACTCCGGACTCGGAGGTGGTCGAGCTGCTTGCGGAGAGCCGGCGGACGGCAGGCGGCCGCGACGGCGAATCCAGCGAGCCGGTCAGTGGGCACGACGGCATCCGCGAGAGCGCCGTCGTCGTGGAGGAGGGGGCGGGCGTCCGCCTGCACGGCGATCTGCGGACGCCGGTGGACCCGCGTGGCCTGGTGATCTTCGCCCACGGCTCGGGGTCGAGCCGACACAGCCCCCGCAATCGCCTCGTGGCCAGCGAGCTCAACACGGCCGGGTTCGCGACCCTGCTCCTCGACCTGCTGAGCGAGCAGGAGGAGACGAGCCGCGGCAACGTCTTCGACGTCGAGCTGCTCGCGGGCCGTTTGCTGGCGGCGACCGACTGGGCGAAGGGGGAGGCCCAACTGGGCGAGCTCCCGATCGGTTACTTCGGCGCCTCGACCGGCGCCGCGGCGGCGCTGTTGGCGGCGGCCGCGGCAGGGGAGAGGGTCGGTGCCGTGGTCTCCCGCGGCGGCCGCCCCGACCTGGCCGGCAACGCGCTGACGCGCGTCGGTGCCCCGACCTTGCTGATCGTTGGTGGGGCCGATCAGGCCGTCCTGCAGCTCAACGAGCTCGCCGCCGCGCGTCTGGGGGGTCGTAGCAAGCTTGCCGTGATCCCGGGCGCCGGGCACCTGTTCGAGGAGCCTGGAGCGCTCCAGCAGGTGGCGGATCTCGCCGCTGACTGGTTCGGCTCACAGCTCGTCGACTCCGACCGGGATCCGGTACCCGCGGGTGTGAGATGACCACCACGCTGCGACAGGGCCCTGGCTCGGCTGCGGTCCAGGCGCTGCGAGCGGCGGCCTTGCCGCTCAGCGGGGCGCCGGGCGATCACGATCGACTGATCGAGGCGGTTGGGGATTCACGAGTCGCGTTGCTCGGCGAGGCTTCCCACGGTACGCACGAGTTCTACCGCCAGCGCGCGGTGATCACCAAGCGCCTGATCGAGGAGCGCGGGTTCCGCGCGGTGGCCGTCGAGGCCGACTGGCCGGACGCCTACCGCGTCAACCGCTGGGTCCACGGGGCAGACGAGGATGCCGACGCCGAGCAGGCGTTGCGCGGCTTCGAGCGCTTCCCGACCTGGATGTGGCGGAACGCCGACGTGCTCGACTTCGTCGGCTGGCTTCGGGGCCACCGAGAGGCGAGTGGACGCCCGGTGTCGTTCTTCGGCCTCGATCTCTACAGCCTCTACCGTTCGATCGCTTCGGTCATCGAGCACCTGGAGCGCGTCGACCCGGAGCAGGCGACCGCCGCGCGCAGCCGCTACGCGTGCTTCGACCGCTTCGAGAAGAGCCAGGACTACGGCTACGCGGTGATGAGCGGTCTGACCCCGGCCTGCCGCGAGGACGTCACCACGCAGCTCACCGAGCTGCAGCGGTTGGGCGACTCCTACCTGCGACGGGACGGCATCGCGGCTGAGGACGAGCAGTTTCACGCCGAGCAGAACGCACGTCTGGTGGTCAACGCCGAGCGCTACTACCGGGCGATGTTCACCGGTCGGCACGAGCTGTCGTGGACTCTGCGCGACAGGCACATGGCCGACTCGCTGCAGCGGCTCCTACTCCATCTCGATCGTCACGGTGGCGAGCCTGCCAAGGTGGTCGTGTGGGCCCACAACTCCCACGTGGGGGATGCCCGAAGGACCGAGATGGGCCAGCGGGGTGAGCTCAATTTGGGCCAGCTCAGTCGCGAGGCCTTCGGAGCGGAGGCGGCGCTGATCGGCTTCTCCAGCTACGAGGGTACGGTTACCGCCGCCTCCGAATGGGACGGACCGGCCGAGCGTATGCGGGTTCAGCCCGGCCTGGCGGGCAGCTACGAGGAGCTGTTCCATCAGACCGCTATCCCCAACTTCATGCTCGATCTGGACCGAGGCGGGACCGTTGGGGAGCTGCTCGCCGAGCCCCGGCTCCAGCGGGCGATCGGGGTGATCTACCGGCCGGAGACCGAGCGCGCGAGCCACTACTTCTACACCCAGTTGGCCCAGCAGTTTGATGCGATTCTCCATTTCGATCGTACGCGCGCGGTCGAGCCGCTGGAGCGGTCCGCAGAGTGGGACCACAGCGAGCCGCCCGAAACCTATCCGAGCGCGCTCTGAGTCGAGGTCTTCCATGGAGCTACCGCTCATCATCGGGTTCGAGGACAGCGCCGAGGGCAGCGATGCGCTCGCGCTTGGCGCTCAGCTGGCCCAAGCCCTCGACGCCAGACCGCTGATCGCGAGCGTGGCCACGATTCCCGAGGGGGTGCTCAGCCTGGGTGAGCTGATGGCGGGCTTGAGGACGCAGGCTGAAGATCGGCTCGCTGGGGCGCTCAAGCAGCTCGCGGCTCAGGATCCGGAGGGCCAGGTAGTGGCCGGCAGCTCCGCGGCCCGGGCTTTGCATGAGCTCGCGGAGAGCCGCTCAGCGGTCGCGGCCGTCGTCGGCTCGAGCGATCGTGGGGCGCTCGGGCGCCTGATCCCCGGCAGCACGGCCGAGCGCCTGCTGCACGGCGCCCCTGCGCCGTCGGTGTAGCGGCGCGCGGGTACGCGGCCGCCGGCACCAGGCCGCTGCGGCTCGCGGTCTCCTTTGACGGCTCCGGCGAGGCGGCGCTGGCGCTACGAGCTGGAGTTGCAGTCGCGCGCCACTTCAAGTCGACCCTGAGTCTGCTCACGGTGGTGCAGACGGTCAGCAGCGGCTATTCGTCCACGAGCGCCTGGGAGCTCTCCGCGGCCGAGTTCCAGGTACGTGAGGAGCGGCGTATGCAGCGCGCACTGGACCAGGGGCTGGGCCGAGTCCCAAGTGAGCTCGAAGCCAAGGGTCAGCTGTTGCATGGAGCACCGGGGGAGGCGTTGGTGGATCTCAGCGAGGACTTCGACCTGATTGTCGTCGGCTCGCGGGGCTACGGTCCGCTGACCCGCACGCTGCTGGGCGGTACCTCCCGGAAGCTCTTCAATGACTCCCACTGCTCGGTCCTGGCCGTGCCCCGCGAAATGAGCTCAGGTCCGTTGGCCGCTCAGCAGGAGGCGCCCGACGCCGAGGAGCCGGCATAAGTGACCCGAAGGTACTGGAGCGAAGCGTGCACCAGACCCGCGAGTGGCTGGACGAGTTGGCCGGCGAGCTCGGAAGCAACGACCGGGCCTACGCTCATCGGGTGCTCCGCGCCCACCTGCACGCGATCAGAGACAGGATCAGCGTTGAGGAGGTCGCCCAGCTGGGGGCGCAGCTGCCGCAGCTCGTCCGCGGCATCTACTACGACAGCTGGGTGCCCGCCCACACGCCCGTTTGCTACCGCACCGTCGACGAGCTGCTCGCGCGGATCACCGAGGAGGCCAAGCTCGCCGGTGAGACCGAGGCCTCCCTCGCCTGCCTCGCCGCCTCGCGGGTGCTCCGGCGCCGAGTCTCGGCCGGGGAGCTGGAGGACGTGCTCGCGGTCCTGCCAGCCGCGCTCCGGCCGATGCTCGGGGGCGAGCAAGGGCCCGTGGACGTACGACAGGCATAGTCGAGCTCTGGTCTGCCGGCGACCTAGCTTCGGTAGGCGGGGGCGTAGCGCACCGGGTCAGCCGCGAAACGGGATCGGCAGGCCTCCGAGCAGAACCGATAGGACTGCCGCCGGTGCTCGGCGGTTCCGGCCTCAGCTCCCGGTTCGATCTCCATCCCGCAGACCGGATCGCGTCGCCGGCCTGCGGTGACGGTACCGGTCTGCAGAGGGCGTAGAAAGCCTCGAAGAGCTGGCGCCGCACACCCCCTGATGCCACCAGGCACCCCCTGATGCCACCAGGAGTGGACCGGCAGTGGCAGGGAGCGGCCGCTGGACACGGGCACGCTGCTTCGTTGACACCGGTCAGATCGCAGGGCTTGCTGATGTTGCCGGGGAAAGGCGTCCAGCCGGTCCAGTTGGAGGAGGCCCGTGGAGGTTTCGAAGCGCTCAGCGTCAACACCGCGATCTCGCGTGACATAGCCGCGCTCGTTAGGGAGGCAGGAGGTCACTTCCGACGAGTGCCGCCTCAGGTCGGCAAGCGTGTCGCCGAGGGAGTCCTGCAGACCCAGCTCGAGCCCGGAACCGCCCGGACGATGAACAACGGCGTCCAAGGGCCACGGGTGTCGGGTGGGGGGCGCTGCACACCGTGCTCTTGGCATCGGCAAAGCGCGAACCGCGGGTGGCCTACGGCTTCGCCACAGGCGCATCCGCGTGGGCCGCGAGCTACGCGATGCTGGCCCCGATGGAGCTCTATAAACCAAGGACCTCAGTGCGCACCTCGTGTATGGGCTCGGCGCTCGGCACTGGAGCAGCGCTTTCGGTCCTTCAGCGGGGGCTATCGGACTCGTCGCGGCCGAAGAACGCCAGCTCCCGCCGGTAGTGGGCGGATCACGCAGAGGCGCTCGCCGCCAGTGGTCACGAACTCATCGCGGGTACCCACCCCCGGAAGCGGCGTCTCCTCGATCTCACTCATCGTCCTCAGCAAGTTAGCCACACGGGCGGGCGGGCGTGTCGGCGACGGCGCGTAGACCGGTCCGACCATCCACCCCTGCAACCCCTCACCCGCTGGTTGGCTTCACCACCACGACAGGGCAGCGGGCGCCGGTGGCGACGGCGCTTGCGGTCCCCCCGAGCGTCAGCTCTGCGAACCCTCCCGCCCCAGTGTGGCCAAGCACGAGGGCGAGCGGGCGCGCCTCCTCCGCCGCAGCCAGCAGGCCGGCGCGCGGATCGCCCTCGCGAAGCTCCTCTGAGACCGACTCGAGCGGCGCCGCGAGGCCCGCCACGGCCTCGTGGAGGGTACGCTCGGCGCCACGCTGGATCGCCTCTCGGACGCTTTCCGAGGGCACGCCACCGAACGGTATGTAGTAGTCAACAACACTGAGGATCAAGAGCCGCGCCGAGAACGCCAGGGCGAGGCGGGTGGCGGCCTTGAGGGCCCGGTCGGCCTCCGCGGAGCCGTCGTAGCCGGCGATCACCGTCGGGGCCGGGGCGGCCTCGTGCCCGGCCGAGAAAAGCGCGACCGAGCAGGGCGAGTAGGCGATCAGTCGCTCAGCGACGCCGCCGAGCAGGAAGCCCGGCCGGGCGTGGGTACCCTTGCGGCCGGTGAGGAGGAGGTCCGCCTCCACCTGCCCGGCCAGATCGATGATCTCGTGAGCGGGCCGCGAGGCCTCGAGGATCACCGATTCGGCCCGCCCCCGAAGCGAGGCGCGTCCGATGGCCTCGCCGAGCCATGCCGCAGCCTCCTCCTCGGTCGCCGGCGCCGGGCTCCGGCGACGCCTTGGGCGCAGCGCCCGGTGTTCGGGCTCGAGGACATGCACCACCGTGACACCGGCATCGGAGCGGCCCGCGAGAGCGGCGGCGAAGGACAGAGCCGCGTCGGCTTCCTCAGAGCCGTCGTAGGCGACGAGCAGACGTGAGAACATAGCCCTGTAGATACCAGTTCTCGGCACGGGGTACTTTGCTGCGATCGCCGGGGCCCCGACCAGCTGGAGCGCCAAGTCACACCGGGAGGGTGAAGCCGATGCCTGGCGGCAAGCCGGGGCTATCCGCGGCACGCCGATGGCGAGCGTGATCGTGAGCGCTGCCGGCAATCCCTCGGGGATCGCCCCGACGGCAAGCGCCACCGCAGTTATGAAAACCTCGGAGGCAGGTTCACCGCGGGCGATGCCAATGACATAGGCGAGCACGGCGAGGACGAGAATCGCGCCCGTGAGCTGCTTGCTGAAACGGGCAATCTTGCGGGTAGGCGGCGTGCCCCCGGCCCCGACCTCACCGATCAGGCGGTGGATCAAGCCGAGTTCAGTGGCGGCCCGGGTCGCGACGACGCCGCCGCGCCCGTACCGCGTGTGGCAAGAGTCCCAGAGTGCGCCATGTTGAGGCGATCGGCGACGACGGCCCCGGCGGCGAGCGGGGTGGAGTGCTTGGCAACCGGCGCGGACTCGCCGGTGAGCGCGGACTCGTCCACGCGCAGTTCGTGCACCTCTGTCAGGCGCAGGTCGGCGGGGACGCTGTCGCCTGCACCGAGCACGACAACGTCCCCGGGGGCAAGCCGCTCGGAGGCCACGCCGCGCTGCTCACCATCGCGGACCACGGTCGCCTCGGTCGTCAGCATCGCTGTCAGCGCCTCAAGCGCCCTCTCCGCCCGCGCCTCCTGTACGTAGCCGAGCATGGCGTTGACCAGGATGGACGCTGGCATCGACCACCTCCGCGAGGGCCAGTGTTACAGCGCCGGCGACGAGGAGGACCTAGATCAGCGGGATGTGGAACTGGAGCAGGAAGCGGATCAGCGCCCCGTAGCGACGAACCGTGGGCAGCGTGTTGGCTCCGAAGCGGAGCAGGCGCTCCTGGGCCTCGGCCTCGCTGAGGCCCCGCTCAGCGTCAGTCTCCAGCAGCAGGACCACTTCGTGCACGGGGAGCTGGTGGGCAACCCGCTCAGAAGATCCGGACAGCTGTACGGCGTCCGGGGATCCGGGCGGCGCTGGCGTGTCTGCGCGCTGAGGGCGGAGCTCGCCCACGTACCTCACAGCCCCCAGCGTCGCGCGTTCACGGCTGGGGTCCCACCTAGGGAACCTGCGCCGGCTCGGCGCGCCACACGATGAGCACGGAGCAGGGGGCACGGTGAGCGACCCGCTCGCTGACGCTGCCGAGGGCTCGAACGCCGGTGAGCCCGCGACTGCCAAGCACGACAAGCGATGCTCGGACGTCGGCGGCAACCTCAACGATGAGGCTATGCGCCCGGCCATACCTGACCTCGACCACGGGCTCGACCCCGGTCGCCTCGATCAGCGCGACCGCCTCGTCGGCGATGGCACGGCGCTGTGCCGGATCGCCGCCGACGTGAAGGGAAATCAGCGTCGAAGCGTGGCGGGCGGCGATCCGGCCAGCTACCGCTGCTGCCTCGCCTGAGTCGACCGAGCCGTCACTGGCATGGATGATCCGACCGGGAAGCTGCCGCCATCGGTGCGGCGCGCGACAAGCACCGAGCAGGAGGCGCGATGGGCGGCCGCGGAGGCGACGCTGCCGAAGCCGATCCCCGAGGACCGCGACCCGCCGTGCGAGCCGACGGCTAGCAGGTCCGCGCGCTCGGAGGCCGCCACGCCGAGGACGCCCGCGACCTCGCCGCCGCGGATCAACCGCGGCTCCAGCCGCGGAAACTCCGTGCGTGCCGCCTCGAGGGCGGTAGCGGCCTCCCGCTGGAGGTGGTCCGCTAGCTGGCTGGTCTGTAGGCCGGCGTGGGCCGCCCGGGCCGGATCCCAGACTGACACGCCCACGATTCGGGCAGCGTCAGTCAGGTCGGCCAGCAGCACCGCCTGGCGCAGCGCCTCGGTGCTCTGCGGGAGGAATCGATGCCACAGACCACGCGCGCAAACCCCGCCGCACGGCCGGTGGCGGTCTCGGAAGAGGGTTGGAGGTCACTTGAATCAGCCATGTGTGAGAGCGCTGGGAGCATGATGAATACAAGCCCTGTCCTGGGGCGTCTCACCCGTAGCTCGGCGCGCAGCTCCCCGCCTCCGAGCCTCGGCCGAAGCTCGGCTGGTAGCTGCGCGCCCAGCTCATGCTCGCTCTTTCGCGTTATCCGGCGACGCCTCGCCGGCGAGGGGCTCGTCGTCGCCCGCGAACGGGCCCGCGCTCATCCCCCGGGGCAACGCCATCACCGAGCAAGCCGAGCCGTTGAAGAGGCGCCGGGAGCTGCTACCCAGCAGTGTCCGTCGCAGCGGCCCGTAGCCGCGCGAGCCGACGACGATCAGGTCGAAATCCTTGCTGGCGTCGACCAGGGCCTGTCCGGGTGCCCCGTGCAGCAGCCGGCCATCTGCAGGCAGATCGGGCGGGACCCGGCCGAGGGCGCCGTCCAGCGTCCTACGCCTGCGTTGCTCCTCGCGCACCTGGTACTCGGCCACGGGAATCGCCCGCGCGACACTGGGGGTGTAGGCGAAGCCGACCGTCTCCACCACCGTTAGCAGGGTCAGGGTCGAGTTGCAGCGCCCGGCGATCGTGATGCCGGCCCGCAGGGCGAGCGCGGCCTCGCCGGAGCCGTCGAAAGCCACCGCGACCCGAAGCGGCCGGGTGCCCTCGGCGGCGTAGCCGCGCGCCGCAACGGCCACCGCACACGGCGCACCATGCAACAGCCGCTCGGCGGTGCTCCCAGGCACGAGTCGGCCGAATGCCCCGCGAGCGCTGGACCCGACGACGGCCGCGACCGCGGAGTGGCTCTCGGCGAGATCGTGCAAGACCCGAGCGGCGGAGCTGCCGGTGAGCGTCTCCGCCAGCGGCCCGAGGTCCGCGAGCTGCACGAGAGGCTCGGCCAGCTCGCGCACCGCCACGCCCTCCAGCGCGGCGATTATCTCGCCTGCGATGGCCCCGCCTGCGCTGAGGACGCCTTCGGGCAAGACCAGCGCCCGCGCGATCAGCGGCCTCGCGTCGAGGGCCTGCGCCAGCTGGGCTCCGAGCGCGAGCGCGTCGCGCCCCTCGGCGCTGTCTTCAAATCCGATGATCAGCAGTCCGGGCATCGGTCTCTGCATGGCCTCCTCGTGGTTGTGCTGCGGCCCAGCGAGCCTACCGCTGGCAGATCGCTAGCCATCGGAGCCAACGCCCACCTCTATGCGTCGTCTTCCGGGTGCAGCTCCGCGGGAGCCGACTACCAACATGTCGAGTCGACTGCTGCGCTCGATCAGAATCGCTGCGGGATAGCCGTCGGCGACCTCCGTCGCTGAGACTTCTACGGGGAGGCTCGACGCTGCTGTCGCGATCGCATCAGTCAGGCGCTCCCGCTCGACGGCGCGCACGTCGAGCGGATTGGCGAGCTCGTCGCTGAGCGGCAGGCGGTAGGAGACCGCCGCGATCAGCTGCACCTGCGCCTGCAGCTCGGCAGCCAGGGCACCGGCGAAGAGCAGCGCCGCCTCCGCTTCGCTTCGGCCGTCGTAGCCGACTCCGATCGTCTCGATCGGCCGCGACGTGGAGCTCGCGAAACCGCGCGGGGCGACCGCAACCGGGCACGGCGCGCCGCTCAGCAGGGAGGTGCCGACCGAGCCGGGGTAGACACGGCCGAGCGGGCCGCGGTGAGCTGACCCGACGATGAGGAGGTCGGCCTCGAGGCGCTCGGCGAGTCGCGTTAGCTCCAGCACCGGGGACGGCCCAGTGAGGTCCATCACTGAAGAGCTGAGATGGCAAACCGTAGCTATCCGCAGCGCGGCACAGCTGATCCGGGCGACCATGAAAACTGCCGCCGCTTGGGCTCCAGCCCTGACGAGCCGGGGCTGATCAGGGTCTGGTGATGACCACGACCGGGCACTCGGCTGACAAGGGGCAGCAGTGCGCTCCCTCAGCCGCCTGTCGCCACCGGGACGCCGACCAGGTTGCCCCACTCCGTCCAGGACCCGTCGTAGTTGCGAACGTCGGACTC
Source organism: uncultured Acidimicrobiia bacterium (assembly GCA_964196325.1). Lineage (GTDB taxonomy): Bacteria > Actinomycetota > Thermoleophilia > Solirubrobacterales > 70-9 > CAXMST01. Next base: position 5,068 of record CAXMST010000140.1, on the reverse strand, counting down.
GCCGAGCAACTCGCTGAGCACGAACCAGGTGTGGGCAGAACGCTCACCGATCCGGCAGTAGGCGATCACGGGATCGCCGGAGCCGATCACCCCCTTGGACGCGTAAAGCGCCCGCAATTCGTCTGCGGACTTGAAGGTGCCCTCCTCGGTCACGGCCTCGGCCCACGGAACCGACGCGGCACCGGGGATGTGGCCGCCCCGCTGGGCGCCCTCCTGCTCGTAGCCCTCAGGCGTGATGATCTCACCCGCGAATTCAGCCGGGCTACGGACGTCGACGAGTCTCGTGTCGTCGGCGAGCGTAGCCTCGACGTCGTGGCGCCGAGCCCGGATACTCTCGTTCTCACCGGCGATCGTGAAATCGACTGGGGCATGGTTCGGGCCCTTCGTCGAGGTCTCGCGCCCCTCGCCGATCCACTTCTGCCGTGGGCCGTTCATCAGCTTGATGCCGTCATGGCCGTAGTAACGGAAGTACCAGTACGTGTAGGCCGCAAACCAGTTGTTGCGATCGCCGTAGAGGACCAGGGTGTGGGCGTTGGAGATACCGCGGCTGCCCATCAGAGCACCGAAGTCGGCGGGGCTGAGGAAGTCGCGGCGGACCCGGTCCTGGAGCTCGGAGCGCCAGTCGAAGCCGATCGCACCAGGTATATGGGCCTCGGCATAGAGGGCCGGATCCTCGTCCACCTCGACGATCCGGATTGACTCGTCGTCGAGATGCTGCGCGACCCAGTCGGTCTCGACCAGGACGTCATTGGCGTACTCAGACATCCGTACTCGCTCCTTGCCTTTGGGTTCGGCTCGATGGGCGGCATCAGCAACTTCCGGCGAAGACCGGAATCACGAACAGATGAAGACCATGATCGCAGCATGAGGTCCGCGACGGGGACGACCGGAGCGATTCGCGCAGTCGCTGACTTGCAGCGGCTTTCGTGATCGGGGGCCGCGAGTCAGGCCACGAGTCGCCCTCTTGCACCCCGGGTGAGTTGGACCTAGCCGCCGGTGTCACCATCATCATTTCGGTGATGCCTTACGCGGACAAGGAACGCCAGCGCAGCGAACGGAGCTGGTCGCGGAGAACGGCGTCATCGATTCGAGGGTCGTGCCCAGTTATTCCCTCGCGCTCGGCGACCTTTGGGTCATAAAGGAGCTGGTCGGAGGAAACCTCGATCGAAGGCGGTGGATCCCCGGCTGCATGGGGCGCGCTCGGCCTGCGGCGGGGTCGGCACGGGACCGATGAATCCAAACTGACATTTCCGACCTCCTTGATCGAGTGCAGGGCCTGATTGCCCTGAGGTCGATGATGCGCGCTCGCGAAGCAGTCGCAACCGTAGATTCGGCGGTCTGGCCTGCGGCAAGTCAACACTTTCGCTGGGCGGCCCCGGGGCGTCACCGCCTCGCAGCCTCGCTGGCTCGTAGTCTCCCGCCGATGGCCACAGCAGACCTGACGGTGATCGCGGTCGGACGCCCGGACGCGAGCGCCGGCGCCTACGTTGCCGAGATCCAACGCCGCCTTGCTGCTCAGCAGCGGGTGCGCTACCGGATGCACGCGATGGGAACCTCGCTCGAAGGTACGACCGCCGACATCCTCGCGATCGTCGGCGAGCTTCATGCGGTGCCGTTCGAGCAAGGCGTCCCGCGCGTCTACACGCTTCTCAAGCTCGACGAGCGCCGTGACAGGCCCAAGCAGACGCTCGAGGACAAGGTCCGCTCGGTCGAGGAGAGGCTCGCGGCCGAATCGTGAGCCTCGCGCCGGGCGGGCGTAGCCTGGGTGCGGCCGAGCCCTGGCTGCAAGAGCGCGGGGCGGTGCTCGCGTCACTGGACAGCGGCCACGATGGCCTTTCCGGGCCCCAGGCCTCACGGCGCTTGCTGGAGGACGGCCCGAATGAGCTTCCGCCGGAGCGCGGACCCGGCGCCGCGCGGATCGTCCTGCGCCAGTTCACCAGCCCGCTGATCTACATACTCGTCGCTGCCGGTGCCGTCGCGCTCGCGGTGGGCGACGAGATCGACGCCGCCGTGATAGCCGCTGTGCTGTTGCTGAACGCCCTGGTCGGGTTCGTCCAGGAGTACCGGGCCGAGCGGTCCCTTCAGGCCCTACGCCGCCTCGCCGGCGCCAGGGCCCGCGTGGTGCGGGCCAAGCGTGAGCTGGAAATCGACGCCCGGAACGTCGTTCGCGGCGACGTACTCCTGCTCGAGGCCGGCTCCCGCGTCCCCGCCGACGCCCGCGTCCTCAGCGCCACGGCGGTGGAGGTTGACGAGTCTTTGCTCACGGGCGAGTCCGAGCCCGTCGACAAGACGGCGGCCACCTTACTCGGAGACGTACCCGTCGCTGAGCGGGCCAACATCGTCCACTCCGGGTCGGTCCTCACCCGGGGTCGCTGCCGAGCGGTCGTGACCGCCACGGCAATGGGGACCGAGCTTGGGGTGATCGCCGGAAGCCTGAGGGAGATCGGCGTCATAGCGACGCCGCTACAGCAGCGGATGGCCCGCTTTGCGCGCCTGGTCGGGCTGGCGATCGTCGTGGTCGCGGCAATCGGGTTCGCGGCCGGGCTGGCTCATGGAGAGTCGGCCGACGAGCTCTTCCTCGCGGTCATCGCCCTCGCGGTCTCCGCGGTCCCCGAGGGGCTGCCGATCGTCCTCACCGTGGCGCTGGCGATCAGCGTCCGCCGCATGGCGGCGGTCAGCGCGCTCGTGCGGCGCCTTCCAGCGGTCGAGAGCCTCGGTAGCTGCACGGTGATCGCCTCCGACAAGACCGGCACCCTGACGCAGAACCGGATCACCGTGGAGCGGATCGTGGTGGATGGGCGCGACTACAAGGTCACCGGCGGCGTCGACCCGCTGGCGGGCGCCATCGAGCGCGGAGGCGCCCAGGTCGACGTCGAGCAGGAGCCGGAGCTGAGGCGCGTGCTCCTTGCCGGCGCGCTCTGCAATGAGGCTTCGGTCGGCGCCCGCCGGGATGAGATCGCCGCTGTCGGCGACCCGACCGAGGTTGCGTTGCTCGTGGCCGCCGTCAAGGGCGGCCTGCACAAGGACGATCTCGAGGAGCGCTACCCCCGCCTGGCGGACATCCCCTTCGAGGCAGACCGCCGCTACTCCGCCACGCTGCACGCCTACGACGGCCACGGGCTCGTCCTCGTCAAGGGCTCACCGGAACAGGTGCTCGAGATGTGCGTCGAGAGCGCCGGCGGTGACGTGCTCGACCCAGCGGCGACCCATCAACGGGCCGAGGGCATGGCGGCCAATGGGATGCGCGTGCTCGCGGTCGCCGGTCGCGAGGTGCGGCGAACCGGCGACGGCGAGCTTCGCTTTCCCGTGGAAGGACTCACCTTGTTCGGCCTCCAGGGAATGATCGACCCACCCCGCGAGGAGGCCCGAGAGTCGGTGAGCGGCTGCCGCTCGGCCGGCGTCCGCGTGCTGATGATCACCGGCGACCATGCGAATACGGCACTCGCGGTCGCTCGCGACCTCGGGATCGCCGGGCCGGGCGACCGGGTCGCTTCCGGGCTCGAGCTCGAGGACCTCCCTGATCCGCGGCTGGATCAGCTTGTCGGGGAGGTCGACGTCTATGCGCGGATGGCGCCCGCGCACAAGCTGCGGATCGTTGAGTCGTTGCGGCGTCAGGGCGAAGTGGTAGCGGTCACCGGCGACGGTGTCAACGACGCGCCGGCGCTGAAGGCCGCCGACATCGGCGCTGCGATGGGATCGGGGACCGACGTCGCAAAGGAGGCCGCCGACATCACGGTCCTCGACGACAACTTCGCGACGATCTTCAAGGCGGTGGGCGAGGGCCGCGTCGCCTTCGACAACGTCCGCAAGACCACCTTCTACCTAGTCTCCAGCGGCGTGGCGGAGGTCCTGGCTGTGCTCACGAGCCTGATCGCGGGCCTGCCCTTGCCCTTTCTGCCGGCGCAGCTCCTGTGGCTGAATCTGGTCACCAATGGCGTGCAGGACATCGGGCTCGCCTTCGAGCCCGGCGAGACCGATGTCACCAAGCGCCCACCCCGCCCACCGGAGGAGGGCGTGATATCCCCGCTGCTCTGGGAGCGGATCGCGATCGCGGGAGCCGTCATGGCCGCCGGCACCCTCGCCCTCTTCCTCGCCTATCCGCACACGGGCGACGATCTCGAGCGTGCGCGGACGATCGCGCTGACGACCATGGTCGTCTTCCAGGTCTTCCACGTGGGCAACGCGCGCTCAGAGCACCGCTCCGCGTTTTCCAGGACTCCCCTCGCCAACCCGATCCTCTTGATCGGCACGGTCCTCGCCCTCGGACTCCAGGTCGGCGCGATGTACTTCGAGCCGACCCAAGTCGTGCTCCGCATCGAGCCCCTCGACCTCGGCACCTGGGCCGCGATCGTCGCCGTCGCTTTGAGCGTCATCGTGGCGGTTGAGATCCACAAGCTGCTGCGACGCGACGGGCTGCCACCGAAGGGCCCGGCGCCGGGAACTCCATCATCAGACTAGTGGTCCATCCTGCAAAACCGTTGACTCATGCTTCCAGCACCTTGCCGGCGTAGGTCCACTTGAACGGCTTCGCGGTCTGGTTGTAGCCAACGGTGGCGCGGTTGCGCGAGCTGTTGTTTGTCATGGGCTTCGATCTCGACGTGGAGATCAAGCCGTGGCCGATCCCCGCCGACCCCGACAGCCTCTGGCACCTGCGGTCGTTGACGCTGTCTGAGCGCACTGCGCTCGCGCCTGGCTGGAACGAGTTCGGCGGGCAAATATCGGCAGCCGGCGAGCGCATGCGCGATGAGGAAGTGCGCCGCCGCGCCGCCGAGCTCAGCGCCCAATGAACCCCAGATCGGAGCCCGTGATCACGCTCGCGCCCGGGCCGTGGACCCCGAGCTCCTCCGCGATCCGCGCCGCCGTTCGAGGGTGATCCCTGGTGATCATGATCACCCGGATCCCGGCACGCCGGGCCTCGTCAATCGCCGCCCGAGCCTCGGGCCGGGGAGGATCGATGATCCCCACGATCCCGAGGTAGACCAGATCGTGCTCGAGCGAGGGGTCGATCTCGGGGAGCTCGTCCGTCGGCAGCGGCCGGTAGGCGACCGCGAGGGTGCGGAGGGCTAGA
>CAXMST010000139.1:0-3910 GCA_964196325.1 uncultured Acidimicrobiia bacterium | reverse complement strand
GTCGCGAACCGCTACATCGCACTCTCGCGCGGCGCGGACAACTCGCCTGAGATTGAGGAGGGCGCCACGATCTCGGGCACCGACACGACCACGGCGGTCGACCTCGACCAGCTCTTCAACGTGTTCAGGCCCAAGCAGCGCAAGGGGCTGCAGAAGTTCATCCAGGGCGCCGCCGCCGTCTACGCCGACAAGGGCAAGCAGGCGAACCGCGCCTATCGCTTCCTGAACCCCGCGCTGAACGCGTCCGAGCGCGTCTTCGCCGAGCTTTCGAGCGACTCCTCCGTGCTCGAGCGCTTCCTGGTCGAGGGCGCGGACACCTTCGGGGCAATTGCCGCCCGGCAGGCGGATCTCGCCTCGCTGGTCGTCGATGCGAACACGGCGCTCGGTGCGATCGCGAACGAGAACAGCGCCCTCGACCGCTCGCTGGCGGCCCTCCCCGGGACGCTGCGCCAGGCGAACACCACCTTCGTCAACCTACGCACGACCCTCGACGACCTCGACCCGTTGGTCGCCGCCTCCTACCCGGGGACCGAGGACCTGGCGCCGTTCCTGCGCCTCGTGCAGACCGTCACCGGCGACTCCAAGCCCGTAGTCCGCAACCTGGCCAAGGTCGTCCAGCGCAAGGGCCAGTCGAACGACCTCGCCGACACGCTCAAGGACCTGCCGACGGTCAGCGACGCCGGCGAGACAGCGTTCCCCTCGCTGGTCGCTGCGTTCGACGCCTCGCAGAAGAACCTGGAGCTGTTCCGGCCCTACGGGCCCGACGTATTCGGGGCGATCACCAAGCTCGGCCAGACCGCCGCCTACTACGACGCCAACGGCCACTACGCCCGGGCCGGGCTGGCGGCAGGAAACATCTTCGAGTATGAGACGGGGAGCAACTCGCTGGTCCCGATCTACAACGAGCGTGACCAGCAATACGATGCGATCGACTTCGGCATCCAGCAACGCTGCCCGGGCGGCGGCACCCAGCGGTCTGCCGACCTCTCGAACCCGTTCCTGGATGACGGCAACCCGCAGCTGGACGACTGCGATCCCTCGGACCTACCCCCCGGCTGATGAGACGGCTCGCAGCGATAGTCATCTCCGCCCTGGCGCTCGGCGCCGTGCTGGCGACCTCAGCGCCGGGTGACGGCGGACCCTCCGGGGACTACAAGGTGCGCGCCTACTTCGCGAACGCCGGTTTCCTCGTACCCGACGAGGAGGTGCGGATCGCCGGCGCCAACGTCGGCACGATCAGCGAGGTTGACGTCACCCGGGTCGGCGAGCCGGTCAAGGCCGATGGCAGCGACGATCCGGGCAAGGCCGTGGTCGTGCTCAACATCAGCGACCCCGGCTTCCAGGACTTCCGCAGCGATGCTTCATGCATCATCCGCCCGCAGTCGCTGCTCGGCGAGAAGTTCGTCGAGTGCAAGCCGACCGAGCCGCGCTCCTCGCTGAGCGAGCCGCCGCCCGAGCTGGGGACGATTCCTGACGGAGAGGTCGGCGAGGGTCAGCGCTTCCTGCCGATCGAGAGCAACGGCAAGGCCGTCGACCTCGACTTGGTCAACAACATCACCCGCGAGCCCGAGGTCGATCGCTTCCGCCTGATCCTGAACGACCTCGGGGCCGCGCTCGGAGCCCGCGGGGATACGCTCGGCGAGGTGATCGAGCGCGCCAACCCGGCCCTCAAGCAGACCGGCGACGTGCTCGCGATCCTCGCGGAGCAGAACAAGGGCCTGGCCCAGCTCGCCCGCGACTCCGACGCGATCCTCGGCCCGCTCTCCCGCGAGCGCGATCAGATCGCCGGCTTCATCAACAACGCTGCGACGACCGGCGAGGCCGCCGCTGAGCGCCGCGACGACATCGAGCAGGGCTTCATCGAGTTCCCGCCGGCCCTGCGGGAGCTGGAGCCGACGATGGTCGAGTTGCGGCGCTTCGCCGAGGAGGCGACGCCCGTCGCGACCGATCTGAACGAGGCCGCGCCGGCGTTGGCGGGTGCGACCCGGGCCCTGAAGCCTTTTGCCAACGCCGGCACCGGGGCGCTGATCTCGCTCGGCGACGCGACCGAGGAGAGCGGTCCCGATCTCGCCGCCTCGGCCCCTCTGGTTCGCGATCTTCGCAAGCTCGGCGAGGCGAACAGCCCCTCGTCTAAGAACCTCAACCGGCTGCTGAAGACGCTGCGCCAGACTGGCGGCACGGATCTGCTCTACCAAACGATCCTCAACCTGAGCGGCACGGTCAGCGGCTTCGACGACTTCGGCCATTTCCAGAGGAGTGCGATCCAGATTAACAATTGCGTGGATCTCGTCGCCAGCGGAGTCACCGGTTGCGGCTCGAAGTGGACCGGCGCCAACAGCTCCTCCGCTCTGGCCGCCGCCGCTACCCAGTCGCTTTCCCCGGAGGACATCCTCCCCGCGACGGACTCCGAGCCCGAGCAGGAGGCGAGAGTCGCAAAGCGCGATGGCGGCTCCAGGAAGACGTCCTCGGGCAATCCACAGCGAGCGGCGGCTGACCTCTTCGAGTTCCTTACGGAGGATGGCGAATGAGGAACAGCCCGCTGCAATCGGTGCTTCGTAACCCGACCCTGGTCGGTGCGGTCACGGTGCTGATCGTGATCCTCGCGGTGTTCCTCGCCTACAACGCCAATAGTGGCCTGCCGTTCGTGCCCACCTACCGCCTGACCGCCGAGGTCCCCAACGCTGCCAGCCTTGTGGCCGGCAACGAGGTCCGGATCGGAGGCGTCCGCGTTGGCATAGTCGAGGAGGTCGTACCGCTCAACGACGAGGATCAGGACGGGGGGACCAAGGCCGGCCTCGTCCTCAAGCTCGATCGGGACATCGACCCGCTGCCGGCCGATTCAACCGTTGTGGTCCGCGCGCGCTCCGCCCTCGGCCTCAAGTACCTCGAGATCAACCGCGGCGACTCGGCCGACGGGTTCGCCGAGGGCGCGACGATCCCGGTCAGCCAGGCGACCCCGACTCCGGTCGAGCTCGACGAGGTGCTCAATACCTTCAACACACCGACCCGCGAGGCGATCCGCGTCAACCTCGAGGAGTTCGGCGGCGCGCTCGCCGGCCGCGGGCCCGACCTGAACGAGGCGATCGGCCGGCTCGAGCCGCTGCTGCCTCGGCTCGAGCGGGTCACCCGGGTGCTCTCCGAGCGGGATACCCAGCTCGGGCGCTTCTTCCGGGTGCTGACCCGCACCTCGGCCGAGGTCGCGCCCGTCGCTGAGACCCAGGCGAACATGTTCGCCGTCCTCAACCAGAGCTTCGCTGCGTTTGCCGAGATCGCCCGCCCGTTCCTGCAGGAGACGATTTCGAAGACGCCTGAGACGCTGCGGACGGCGACCGAGACGCTGCCGACGATTCGCCCCTTCCTGGTCAACAACCGGAAGCTGTTCGTCGACCTGCAGCCGGGCGTGGCGGTGCTCCCCGAGAGCGCCCCGGTGATCGAATCGGCGCTGCGGGCTGGAATTCCGGCGCTGCGCACTTCCGACAAGCTCAACTCGCAGCTGGCGCCGACCGCCGCTTCGCTGCTGACCCTGACTGACGACTCGGTCTCACGCGAGGGAATCAATGCGCTGACCGACCTCGGCAACAGCCTGAACCCGCCGGTGCGCTTCATTGCGCCCGCCCAGAGCGTCTGCAACTACGCGACCCTGCTGCTCCGCAACATCAACAGCCTGGCCAGCGAGGGCAACGAGCTCGGCACGACCATTCGTGGGATCCCGCTCGAGCCGCCGGAGGGGCCGAACAACGAGGGCAGCCCCTCGACCGGCCCGGCCGACGGCGGCGAGGGCAGCAACGTCGTCAACTTCCTGCACGCAAACCCCTACCCGAACACGGCGGCCCCTCAGCAGAGCGTGCGCGAATGCGAGGCCGGCAACGAGGAATACACGACCGGTCAGCAACAGATCGGCAATTCGCCC
>CAXMST010000138.1:0-4248 GCA_964196325.1 uncultured Acidimicrobiia bacterium | reverse complement strand
CCGGCGTGCAGACATGCTCGATCGGGACCCCACCGACGTCCTGGCCGCTACCACCAGCGGTGCGGAACTGCGCAAGCTCACGGGGCTGCACCCAGCCACTATCGGGGGCGGGCCGCTCGAAGCCAATGAGCGTGAGCGCGGTGCCGGGAGGCAGGTCATTCCACTGGGCGCGGAGTCGGAAGTCCCCATCCTCATAGCGCAGGCCTTCCACCACAGCGGAGCCGCGATCGGGGGGCTGACTCGCGACCTCGCGCTGCAGGTTGAACGCGGTCTCACTCCCGACAATGCGCTCCTCGAACGAGGCGACTAGCTCGGCTCGCTCGGGCGTACGATGGACGACCTGCTCGAGGTAGGTCAGGTACTCGGCCACGAGTCCGCGCGTGCGCTCCGATGGGTCGCTGCCCGAGAGGAGGTCGAGGGCGCCGTCGAGCGAATCGGTCGCGGCATCTGCGTCGCCGAGGCCGACCTCGGCGGCGCTCTTGGCGAAGCGGAAGTCGGGGTTCTGGCCGTTGATCGCGATCGCCTCGGTGGCGGCCTGGACCGACCTCTCGTACTCGCCCGCGTAGATGCCGACGATCGCCGCGAAGGCGAGCGCGAGCAGGTCACGGTCCCCGCTCAGCTCGAAGCCTCGGCGCGCGTCGACGCCCGCTTTCTCCAGGTTTGCAATGTCCCCAGTCAGTGCGCCGGTCTCGCGCAGGTCGGGGTTATCCGCAAGCACCCGCGCGATCGCGCGACGCGAGTAGGGCTCGCTGTAGTCGCCGTCGATCTCGATCGCGTCGTCGAAGAGCCCTACGGCGCGGTCCTGGTTGTCCTGATCCGAGCTGACAGTACCGCGGGCGGTCGCTGCGACCGCCTCATCTGGTGTCTCGGGTATGTCGAGCAGTAAGACGTACGTGGTCATGCCGATGGTCACGAGCGCGACCACGACCCCAAGCGCGTAGAATGCCACGCGCCGCCTGCCCTCGAGGACCAGCGAGAAGCCGACGAGGAACAGTGCGACGGCAAGGACCGCGATCGCCGTCGTGTACTGCGTGCTGCGGTCGTTCCACGTGACCCTGGTCTCGGCGAGGGTCGCCTGGCGGAGGGCGAGTCTCTCGCTGTCGAATGAGAGCTCGCGCAGCGCCTCGCGGGTGCGAGCGCCGGGCAGATCGCTGCCCTCTGGAACGACGTCTCGAAGCTCCTCGGACGTCAGCGGCTCGGCGGCATTCCCCTCCTGGCGCGCCACGAAGGCCTGCTCGCGGAGCAGAGCGCTCGACTCGGCGTCTATGTCCTCCTCCAGCAGTTGCCCGGCGCCCCCTATCACGCTGGCTCGGAGAGCGCCGACTGCGGTCCGCGTGGTCTCCCGTGCCGTGTTCGACTCGTTCACGCTTGCGTCGGTCTGAAGGACCCCAATCCCAGCACCAACGACCGCGATCGCTGCGAGCGAGACGCCGATCCAGCGACCTAGAGTGCCCCTGCTCGACGCCCCCTCATCGGGCTCCTCTGCAGCCGGGCCAGCCGTGTCATCTGTTTCGCTCACGCAAAGAAGTCGACGGTCAGCCCGCCGACACCCCCGCCAAACAGCACGACCACGCCGAGCGCCATCGCGGTGTAGAAGACGCGGCGCCGCGCCGAGTTCGCCTCCCCGATCGTGAACAGAAGTACCGCCAGGAGCATGACCAGCGCCCACACGGCGAGCCCGGCGATGCGGTCGCGGATGCCCTCCGCCTCCTGCGCCCAGCGGTCGGGATCCAGCTGTCCCGGCGAGCCGAATTCGGTCGCCACCTCCACCGTGCGGGCCTCGACGCGATCCTCGAGGCTGAAGGTGCGAGGCGTAGGGCTCGGCTGCTCCAGGTCGTCAGCGATGCTGAAACGGCCGAAGACCCCCGCATCGGCGGCCCGCTCGGTGGAGGTTCGACGCAGGAGCTGCGCCTCCCTGCGTGCATCTGACGCCGCCGCACTGCTCCCCGCATCCTTGAGCGCGTCCGCCTGGTTGTCCAGCTCAGCCGCCACCGCGTAGTCGGCGAGATAGCCGTTGTAGTCGCGGGTGTCGTCCGCCGCCCCAAGGCCCACGTCGATCGTTTGCCGCTCGGCGGCGAGCGTTTCCGAGATCGACTGGCGGTCGTCAAACGCCGCCGTGCTGCCGATCGCCGCAGCGCGCCAGCCGAAGGCTGCCGCAAGCACGGTGGCAGCTCCGATGAGGAAGGCCACGACCCATTGCTGGGCGGTGAGATCGAGCCGGAAGCCCTGTCTCTTCTGCCGGCCTGTCGTGCCTTTGTCAGTCTGCCCAGACATCCGAGCCGGCGACTCTACTATCCGAGCGCCGACCGGGGATAGGTGCGACGGCGTCGGTGTCGTAGGCAGTCGCCAAAGCCTTCCAGAACGCGGAAACCCTCCTGGCGGCTGGCTCGAGCGTGGTAGTGACAAACATAGCGGGCAGGATTCGGTTCTCGCTATCACCGGCGGATCGTGGAACGAACGCGCCTGCCTAGCTGAGCAAGAGAGCGCTCGGCGTCATGCGGACAAGCTTCGGGGCCAAAGCGGCCGCCATGGCGGCCTCTAGCTGCCCGTACTGCCCGCGCTGCTGTCGCTGCCCTCGTCGGACGGCAACGCATCCTTGACCTTGCCGGAGACCTCTTCGAGGGCCCCGCCGGCCTTCTCGGCAGCCTCGTTCAGCTCCTGGCGAGCCTTTCCGGTGTCCTCATCGACCTCTCCTTCGCGGCGCAGGTCATCGCGGCCAGTGAGGTCGCCGGCGGCGAGCACGAGCTGAAGCGCATCCCCGACCGTTGGCCATCTATGAGGCTGGCTCGCGCCCACCAGGTCGACCGATCCGACAATCGGAGGCCCTCGACCAACGGGATGACTTGGCTCGCTAGAGCTCGGCGACGGCGATCGACCCCGCGTCGCGGAGCGACTTCCCCTCAGCGCCAAGTTCGCTCAGCGGCCTATAAGGGGCAGCGGGGATCTCACGAGCGCCGACTCCGCTGAGCCGGTCACACGCCTTACCAGGCTCCCCACCTTCTGTGTGCGCCCCGGTCGAGCCTCGACCGCCTGAGCAAAGAAAGCGCTCGGGGGTCAGAGGCTAGGCGCCAACGACGCGCCGCCGCTAGGGCTTTAGCTTGATCTTCACCTTTGCGTTGGTGATGAGTCCGCTAGCGGCGGTCGCGGTCAGTTTGCCGATCACCTTCGAGCGCTTGCGGGCCTTCTTCGAGTCCTTCTGGAGCTTCTTGATCTTCTTGAGGGTCTTGCTGTTCTTCTTGAACTTGACCCGAATCGTCTCTTGGACTCCGGCCTGAAGCGCGACGCCCGTCTTCGGTTTCAGGTTGAACTTCTTCGACTTCGAGAGTGAAGCCGGCGCTCGCTGTGCGACCTTGCCCTTGCCTCCGACGTCGAGCGTGCTGTCCTGATCCGCGGTCACCTTGATCTTCAGCTTGTTTGCCGACTGCTTCCCCTTCGTCGCCGAGGAGTCGAGGCTCGCTGGGCCTGGCGGGTCGGCCGGTTCGAAGGTGGCGGAGACGTTCAGGCGGAAGGGGGTTTCTGCATCGAACATGTCTCGCATCACGCCTGGCGGCGGGTCGCTCGTATTCGCGCCGTCGAAGCGGACCACGTCGCCCACGCCGCCGGCGCCAGTGCACCCCGTCCCGGCGGTGTCCGAGCGGAACCCGAGCACGTCGCCGGTGCTGACCGGGATGTCGGTCGCGAAGGTGTCGACCGCGCCCGCGACGAACGCCTCGATTTCGCTTCTGCCGACCAGGGTGTAGTTCGTGCCCCCGGCGGGCCGCCAGAGCTGGAGCCGCCCCGTGCCGGGGGCGATGTCGTTGCCCCGGTGGGACCAGCTCGTGATCACGCCGTCGCTCGGGACCGTGTAGGAGGGCGGGCCCGCAACAGCGGCCTGGACTACATTGGTGACGATGCCACAAGTTCCGGGATCTCCCTGGGAGAGCTGCCCGAGCTGGATCGGGGTTCCCGCCTGCGCCGGCCCCGCCCACAGCACGGCGACCGCGAACGCGAGCGCCGTAGCGGACAGCCTCCCTCTCCTTGCGGTACGTGTCATCGCCGACATCCTATCCCACCCTCGATCGTCAACCGTGCCAAGGCTCGGCGTTGCGGGCTTGAAGCCCCGCCCGGGCCACTCTGACTCCGCGTCCGCGCCCGTTTCCCACGCGCAGGGACAGCTGGAATCGCACGAACCGACGCTTCCGCTTCCGCGTGAAAGCAGCAGCGAGCGGCGGGGGCCGGTTGAGACGTCGGAGAGTGCCCCTTCGGACG
>CAXMST010000137.1:0-7203 GCA_964196325.1 uncultured Acidimicrobiia bacterium | reverse complement strand
AAGATCAAGATCCCGGCCGCCTTCGCCCAGCAGTTTCAGACCAAGCTCGACTGGGACTACCGGACCGAGCCCGAGCCAGGCTGCGCCGACCGGCGAATCTACATCCCGCGCGGCAAGAGCCTCGGCGGCTCGAGCTCGATGAACGCGATGCTCTACGTACGCGGCTGCGCCGCCGACTACAACGGCTGGGCGGACGAAGGTTGCGAGGGCTGGGGCTGGGATCAGGTGCTGCCCTACTTCGATCGCTCCGAGCGCCGCGAGGGAGGTGGCCCCCACCACGGCCAAGGCGGCACCCTCAACGTGGCCGACCCGCGAAGCCCGCGGCGACTGACGAGCTTGATGATCGAAGCCGCGCAGGCCAACGACTTCCCGCTCGACCCCGAGTACAACGATGGTCAGCCGGACGGCGTCTGCATGGCTCAGACAACGCAAAAGAACGGCCGCCGCTGGAGTGCCGCAGACGCCTTCCTGCGCCCCGCGATGGGCCGCTCCAACCTGACCGTGCTGACCAGGGCAACGGTGCTTGGCCTCGAGCTCGAGGGCGAGCGGGCAACGGGCGTCCGCTACCGCCGCGGTCGCTCGGCGCCGAAGCTGGCTCAGGCCAGCGGCGAGTTGATCCTCGCTGCCGGAGCGATCGGCTCGCCTCAGCTGCTGCTGCTCTCTGGGATCGGCCCCGGCGAGGAGCTGGCGCGGCTGGGGATCACGCCGCGGGTGGAGCTGCCGGGGGTTGGCCGCAACCTCCAAGACCATCCCTACGTGGTCGGGATCTGGGAGTCGGTGATTGGGGAGTCGCTGCTCGATGCCGAAAAGCCGGGAGCAATGCTCGACTTCCTACGCCACCGCAAGGGGCCATTGACCTCGACCGTGGCCGAGGCCTTTCTCTGGACCCGAGCCGATCGCGAGGCGATTGCCCCTGACCTCCAGTTCCACCTTGCACCTGCGTATTTCGCCGACAACGGGTTCGAGGAGAGCGAGGAACACGCCTACACGATGGGCCCCGTGCTGGTCGCGCCGAAGTCACGCGGGCGCCTGTGGCTGCGCTCGGCCGACCCGGGCGCCAAGCCGGCAATCCTCGGCAACCACCTGACCGAGCAGGCCGACGTCGACGCAATGCTGAGCGGCGTCAAGCTGGCTCGCAAGCTCGCCTCGACCGAGCCCCTCGCCGGCGCCACCGGTCGCGAGATCTACCCCGGCCCCGATGTGCAGGGAGATGAGCAGCTCGTCGCGGACATCCGCCGGCGGGTCGAGCTGCTCTACCACCCGGTCGGCACCTGCAAGATGGGCACCGGCGACGATGCGGTCGTCGATCCGGAGCTGCGCGTGCGCGGCGTCGAGGGGCTCCGCGTGATCGACGCGTCGGTGATGCCGACGATCACCCGCGGAAACACCAACGCGCCCACTTACATGATCGCCGAGAAGGGCGCCGACATGATCAAGGTGGCGGCGGGCAGGACGCGTAGAAGCTAGCAGGGGGGCTGCGGGCTGATCAGCGCGATCGGGAGGCCGAGGCCGGCCTCCCTGCGCACCGTCGCGATCCGGCGACCAGCCTGGACCGCGTCCCGAATCGTGCCGCAACGGTCGCCGAGCTCGGCGACCATGCCCTCGAGGTCCGCCACCGTCAGGGTCAGCCCCCAGAAACGTGCCGCTCGATCGGGGCCGGCCTGCTCAGACGGCACCTGAACGACCTCGACGATGACCTCGGCGAAGCGGAAGAACGCCTGGCGAAGGGGTTGCTCGGCGGGGCCGACCTCGCGGACCCTCCGGCAGCGCACACCGGCCGACTCGAACGCGCCAATCGTGCGCTCGAGATCCGGCGTGAAGACGACGACGTGATCGATCGCGAGAGCGCCGTTCGGGTGCTCGGCGGCAGCGCTCGGCGCCCCTGAGGGCTGCACCTGAACCGTCGGCAGCCCGTCGAGCGGTCCGTCTACCCCGCTCAGCGACCACTCGACGGTGGCGGCCGGATCGTCGGCGCCCCTCAGGCACACCGGGGTAGCACCGAGCGTCAGCTCCCCCTCAGCGACCGTGAAGCCAAGCGCGGTCCAGTTCGCGGGATCGGCACCGACCCGCAGCTGCTCGATCCGGGCCGCCTCAGCCATATGCCCCGCAGGCTAGGGGGCCGACGGCGCTCCAGCCTCGGCCCGCTGGGAGTCGAGGTCGCCCTTGGCTCGCGTCGCGGCGGCCTTGCGGGCGTAGGTAGCGATGAACTCCTCGGTCTGGTCGCGAGCCTCGTCGTCGGGACGCTGCGAGTGTGGGCTCTTCATCAGATACGACGAAGGCCCGTCGAGCTGACCCGCGATGCCGTTGTTCAGCGCCAGCTTGATCGTCCGGACCGCGTCGATCACGACGCCGGCTGAGTTCGGGCTGTCCCAGACTTCGAGCTTGAGCTCGACGTTGAGCGGCACGTCACCAAACGACTTGCCCTCGAGGCGGATGTGCGCCCACTTGCGATCAGTGAGCCAGGCGACGTAGTCGGAGGGACCGACGTGGACGTCGTCCGGCGGCAGGTCGTGACCCATGATCGAGGTCACGGCGTTGGTCTTCGAGACCTTCTTCGAGTCGAGCCGCTCGCGCTCGAGCATGTTGAAGAAGTCCATGTTGCCGCCGACGTTCAGCTGCGAGGTCCGGGCCAGGTGCACGCCGCGGTCGTGGAAGAGTCGGGCGAGTTGACGATGGACGATCGTGGCGCCGACCTGGGACTTGATGTCGTCACCGATGATCGGCAGCCCGGCCTCCTCGAAGCGCTTGCCCCAGTAGTCCTCGCGGGCGATGAACACCGGCAGACAGTTGACGAAGCCAACGCCGGCCCTGAGCGCCTGCTCGACGTACCACTTGGTCGCCTCCTCGGAGCCGACCGGGAGGTAGCAGACGAGCACATCGGCCCTTGTCTCCTTGAGGATGCCGACGATATCTGCGGTCTCCCCGGGAGCCTTTGTGATCTTCTGCTTCAGGTACTTGCCGAGCCCGTCATGGGTCATCCCGCGGTGGACTTCGAGGTCGAGCTTCGGCACCTCGGCGAACTTGATCGTGTTGTTCTGGCCGGACCAGATCGCCTCGGAGAGGTCCTTGCCGACCTTCTGGGAGTCGATGTCGAAGGCCGCTACGAACTCGATGTCGCGGACGTGATAGCCGCCGAGATCGACATGCATGAGCCCCGGCACCTGCTCGTCGGGATCGGCGTTCTTGTAGTACTCGACGCCTTGGATGAAGGCGTTCGCGCAGTTGCCGACGCCGACGATCGCGACGCGGACCTTGTCCTCGTCGCGTCCGTTGCCTGCTGCCGCGATGCCGTTGGTCTTGGTTCCGTTCTCGGTCATGAGTTTGTAAAGCCTCCTGAGCTTGCTGGCGAAATCGGGTGCGTGATCTTGATGGCGAGCGCCGAGCCGGGGGAGCCGCCCCCGGGCGCGCGGTCGCGGGATCGCCCTACATGACACCACGCCGCCGCCTTGGTTACAACCTGGTTACAACCGGGCCCGCCGGAATCGGGCTCAGCTGGAGTCCAGGAGCTTGAGTTGGCCACGCACGTGCCAGACCCGCTGCACCGTCGTGAAGGCGGTCAGGCCGGCCATCACGTAGATCGCCGCGGGAAGCAGATTGACGTCGGCGATCAACTCGCCCTCGGCGAACAGGAGCCCGATCGCAAGGATCACGACCCGGACCGGGCGCGTCGCGATGCCGACCTTGCACTCGACCCCAAGCGCCTCGGCGCGGGCGCGGGTATAGCTGACCATCAGCGAGCCGAGCACCACGAGCACGCAGAAGGCGGCGGCGACGTCCTGGCCGCTGTCGGCGAAGTGCCAGGCGATCGCCGCGATCACAACCCCCTCCTCGACCCGGTCGAGGGTCGAGTCGAGAAACGCTCCGAACAACGAGCCCTTGCCCGACATGCGCGAGTAGCGACCGTCGAGCGTGTCCATGATCGAGCCGATGACGAAGGCGAGCGCTCCGAGTACGAAGTGGCGCTCGAGGATCAGCACCGCGGCGGCGGCGTTGAGCACCAGGCCGGTCATCGAGATCCCGTTCGGGGTAAGCCGCGATTCGATCAGCCGGCTTCGGGCGTAGTCAGCGAGCTCGCCGCTGCTGCGCACACCGCGCAACTCGCCCCCGGATGGACCCGCTGCCGCAGACTCGCCCTCACCCATTGCCCAGCAACCTACCCCCACAGGCCCCCGCCGCGCTTACCGCCCAGGCGCTCCGATCAGGCTGCGGCGGGGCGAAAGGCCCAATGCCCAGGTCTTCGCGGCGCCAGCAGACGATGGGCGACAAGGGCCGAGGCGGCGGCGACGGCGGCGCCGGCCGCGGCATCGAGCCAGAAGTGATTGCCGGTGATCAAGATCACGAGGAACACCACCACCGGGTAGAGCGCCCACAGGCCCCTGCTGAAGCGGTTGCGGACGAGTAAGAAAGCGGGCACGGCGATCATCGTTGAGAAGCCGATGTGCATGCTGGGCACCGCGGCATACTTGTTGACCAGGAGGCTGACGCTGTTCGAGTCCTGCTCGAGGATCGTGAAGGTGGCGACCGTGTCGATGAAGCCCTCACTCGGAATCAGCCGCGGCGGCGCCGTCGGGAAGGCCAGGTAGCCGGTCAGCGCCAGCAGCATCGCGACCATGAACATGTTGCGCACGAAATAGAAGTGCTCGTTGCGGAACAGGTAGAGCCAGGCCAAGAACGTCGTCGTAACCACGAAGTGGGAGTTGACGTACATCCAGTTGGCGCTGTCGATAATCCAGCTGAAGTTGAGCGCCGCCGACTGCAGGGCCGGCTCGAAGAAGAGGCCGAGTGAGCGCTCCACGTCCATGATCCGCTCGGCGTTCGCGAAGGCGATCCCGGCCTTGGCCTCAGAGAGTCCGCGGACGACCTGGTAGCCCTGGTAGACCGCGTAAAAGAGGGCAAGCTGCCAGACGAGATCGCCCCAACCTCGAGGCAGAAGTCCGTGGACATAGCGGAACGGACGAAGGACGAACGCGAGCGCCGCGGCAAGCACCGCTCGATTGTAAACATCCTGTTAGCCCGAAGATCGGGGATCCCCGCAGGATCCAGGCCGTTCACCGGCCTGCGTTGAGGTAGGTAGCGACGCGCTCAACGAGCTCGGGCCGGTCGAGCCAGGGCCAATGCCCGGCGTCGGCGATCGCGAGCAGCTCGGCGTCCGGCAGGCGGGCCGCGTAGCGACGCCCTACCTCGGGCCCGAGGTAGGGGTCCCGCGATCCCCAGAGCACTAGGGCCGGGCATTCGAGGCTGTCGAGATGCGAACCAGCCGCCTCGAGAGCTCCCGGGTCGGCGGAGCGGTAGAGCGCGAGCACCGCCGCGGCCGTGCCTCGGTCCCAGCCCTCCCAGACCGCATCGACGAACTCGGGCGGCAGCGCCGCGAAGCCGGGGCGAGCCTGCCGCAGGGCGAAGGCCATCGTTCGCTTGCTCGAGATCGCGTTGAACAGCTCCCCGGCCCAACGCCGGCGCCAGATCCGCGCGACCCAGTGCCAGCGGTAGCCGGCCAGCAGGGGGACGGCGTTGATCAGGACCAGGCGCTCGAGCCGCTGCGGCCAGCGCCGCGCCGCGTGCAGGGCGATCGCGCCCCAATCGTGGACGACAAGGTTCAGCCGGCGCAACCCGAGCTGCTCGACCGCCGCGGTGATGAACTCCGAGTAGGCATGCATGCTCGCGTCGAAGCACTCTGT
Organism: uncultured Acidimicrobiia bacterium; assembly: GCA_964196325.1. Lineage (GTDB taxonomy): Bacteria > Actinomycetota > Thermoleophilia > Solirubrobacterales > 70-9 > CAXMST01. The sequence goes on along the minus strand of CAXMST010000137.1, from coordinate 1,528 downwards.
GGGTAGCCGCTGCGAACGGCCGAAGTTCGGTAGGTCGAGGGCCACGGCCGGGGCCCCGAAAGCCCCCAAGGCCCGCATGAACGGAAGCCAGTCCCAGGAGGCGGTGGGGTTGCCGTGGAGGAACAGCGTCGGGGTGCCCTGCCCCTCGATGCGCCGCAGGAAGGTTTCGATACCGGCGATCGAGACCCGCTCCTCGCTGATCTCAGCCACGCTCGACTCCATCGGCGCCAGTCTATTCTCAGGCCGGTGAGCGGCGGTGGCGAGCGCGGGTATGCGGATCCAAGGCCGGGTCGGGAGCGCGGCCTCGATCCGGATCGGCGCCCGCGCTTTCCGGTTCCCCGGGGCTGGCGCCGCCCGGCTCGCGCCCGGGTGCGAGCGATCCGCGACCGCCTCCGGCAGATGTACGGGCGAAAACGCAACGTGCCGCACGGGGACCCTGTGCACGAGCTGGTGCTCACGATCCTCTCCCAGAACACCAACGACGACAACCGCGATGTCGCCTACCGGGGACTGCGTGACGCGCTCGGCGGCTGGGAGGAGATCCGCGACGGCCCCACGGCGGACCTGATCGAGGCGATCAGGCCCGGGGGCCTGGCCAACACGAAGGGCCCTCGGATCCAGCAGGTACTGCGTGAGCTCGGGCCCGAGCCGAACCTCGACTGGCTTCGGGAGGCGCCCCGGAGCGTCGCGATCGGCTACCTGACCGCGCTCCCCGGGGTCGGTCGCAAGACCGCGGCCTGCGTGATGATCTTCGCCTTCGACCGGCCCGAGATCCCCGTCGATACCCATGTGCACAGGGTCGGTGGCCGCCTCGGGCTGTTCAGGGAGCGGGCCTCGTTCGAGGAAGCCCACGACGAGATGCTTGCGATCACCGACCCCGAGGACGCCTACGAACTGCACATGAACCTGATCGAGCACGGGCGGACCGTCTGCCGTCCACAGCCGCGGTGCGGCTCCTGCGACCTGCGCCGGATGTGCATCGCACATCGCCGGGGATCGGTCACGCCGGCAGGCTGACTCGTGGGTAGTATCCGGCTCCTCCCGGGAGGCAGGGAGCCCAACCCCAGATCCAATGACCAAGCGCAGCTTCATCATCTTCGCCCTGTTCTTCCTCGCCTTCGCGATCGCGGTCCCGTTCTGGGCGATCTCCAAGGACGGCAAGGCCAGCTCCTCGAGCGAGAAGGTCGCCGCCTCCGACGACGGCGCCAAGCAGCTCTTCGCAACCAACTGCGGCGCCTGCCACACGATGGCGCGGGCCGGGACCAACGGGGTCGTCGGCCCCAATCTCGATCAGCTGCTCGCCGGCCTGCCGGGTCAGCAGGAGCGAGTCCTCTCGGCGATCCAGGTCGGCCGCGGCGGCGCCATGCCGGCAGGCATCCTGCTCGGCGAGCAGGCCGAGGAAGTCGCCGACTTCGTCGCCCGCGTCGCGGGCCAGTAGCGACTGCCGCCAGCTCGGGCCCAGGGCATGAAAGAGGGCGGCCCGTGGGCCGCCCTCTCTCAGTCCTTGATCTCGGCTGGAGCTAACGCA
>CAXMST010000136.1:0-28820 GCA_964196325.1 uncultured Acidimicrobiia bacterium | reverse complement strand
ATCGCGGAGCGCTCGACCAAGTCCGGCCGTAGCGGCTGAGCCCCCCAGCTAACGAGGGCCCGGCGGCCCGTAGCCTGGCGGCTCGACCGGTTCGCTCCAACGCAGGCTCGAGGGCCGCTCCCTCATCCGGATCACCCGTGCCGGTGCGCCCGCGGCGACGGCATTGGCGGGTATGTCCCGCGTCACCACGGAGTTGGCCCCGATGATCGCGTTGTCGCCGACGGTGACCCCGCGCAGGATCTGGGCGTTGTAGCCGATCCAGACGTTGTTGCCCACGCGGACCTCCCGCCTGTAGATCCCCTGCCGGCGAATCGGCTGCTCGACGTCGGCGACGTTGTGATCGAAGTCGATGAACATGGCTCGGTCCGCGATCACACACTGCTGGCCGATCCAGACCCGCTCATAGGACGAGATCGTGCAGTCCTGTCCGACCACCGTCTTGGCTCCGATCCGGACCTCGCCCTGGTGACAGCGGATCTTGCTGCCATGCCCGATCCAGACGAACCGCCCCAGCCGCAGCCGCGCTCCGCGCGCGATCTGGATCTGCAGGTGCCGGCCGAGGAACAACATCCCGTCCGTCTTGGTGCGCCAGCCCGCCGGGGTCAGCCAGCGGCGCGCCAGGTAGCGGGCCAGCAGCAGCGCGTAGCTCGGGTTCAGCATCTTTCGCGACGCGGCGAAGCTCAACGCCGCAAGCGGGCCGCGCTTGGGTCGGATCCGCTCGGTGGCGGGGTCCTTGCGCTCGGTCTGCTCAGCCGATGCGGCCGTCGGGGCGCCCATCGCCCGGATCATACGAACGTGCCGGCCCCCACGGGGCCGGCGGGCCGGGGCGATTCGCCCCGGCCCGCAACCCGGGCTACTTAATACGGGCTGACCTCGGCCACACCAAGTGGCTCGAAGTCGTAAACCGTGCTGTTGATGCGGAAGCCATCGACCGCGCCGACCCAGGCGCTGTCGCGGCCCTTGCTCACGGCAGCGGTGTAGGTCGTTGCCTCGTCGCCACCGTCTGCCAGGGCCGTCTGCAAGTCCGCGAACGTGCAGGTTGTGGCCTGGTTGCACCCGGTTTCCGTGCCGGCGGCGCCGGTCAGGAACCACATGCCTGTTGTGGTCGCATCGATGTATGGGCTCCACACGTTCGCGGTCGCGACCGGATCCGGCAGGAACACCATCGAGGAGAAACTACTCGGGGTGGCTACCAGGTTCGGGTCGATCTCGAAGGTGACGTTGGGCAGGTTGCCCGGACTGATTGCGATGTTCTCCCCGGTCTGGACGACCTGGAAGCCGACATCGGCCAGGCCGCTGACCGGATCGCCGAGGAAGTCGACCTCGTTGCCGAATGCAGCCTTCTCCTGGGGTGTGCCGCCGGTCAGGGCGTCATTGCTGACTCCGAGCCCAAGGCTACCCTCGCCGTAGGGCGGCGAGGAGCCGGGTACGAACGGCCCGCCTTGCAGATCCGCCCTCGCGGAGCCGATCGTGTTCCGCGAGATCACGCTCCAGTGCGCGCCCACGTACGCGGCGTCCTTACCGGCGGCGCCGGTATCGCCCTTTGCGCCGGCTGGTCCCGCCGCGCCCTGCTGACCCTGGAGGTCCTCAACCGTCTGCTCGGAGAGGTGCTTCTCCTTCAAGCTGCCTGGCCTTACGTCCTTGCCTTTAATCGTCTGGTTCTTGATGTCCTTGCTGGTGATCAGCTTTGCAGCGACTGCTCCGGTTGCTCCCACGGCGAGGATCGTGGCAGCCACGATCGCCGAAGTACGCAACAGGTGCTTCATCCTGTCGGTCACTCCGAGTCCCCTCTTCGATTGCTTTCCCCCGGTTACCCCCCGGGTGAGCGCGCGTTGGGCGCCTGTCACTTGTCATGTCAAAGCAGGTCGCGCGGGATCGGCGCCACCTGACGGGGCGGCGGCCGTCGTGGCCTTGCAATCATCCGGCGCCCGATGGCTACGGCGAGCGAGCTCACTGATCCGCTTCTGAGCGGTGACAAGCGCGCTCTGGCGCGGGCGATCACGCTGATCGAGAACGGGGACCCCGAGGGGGCCGATCTCGTTGGCTCGGTCTTCTCCCGCACCGGGAAGGCCCGGGTGGTGGGCTTCACCGGCCCGCCGGGGGTTGGCAAGAGCACCCTGATCGGTTCGCTTACAAAGGAGCTGAGGGCCGCCGACCGCAAGGTCGGGGTCCTTTCGATCGACCCGTCGAGCCCGTTCACGCGCGGTGCCCTGCTGGGGGACAGGATCCGGCTCTCCGAGCACTTCCTTGACCCCGAGGTCTTCATTCGATCGATGGCCACTCGGGGCGCGCTCGGGGGTCTCGCTGAGGCCGCCCTCCAGGCTGCGCTGCTGATGGATGCCGCCGGCAAGGATGACGTGCTGCTCGAAACCGTTGGCGTTGGTCAGGCCGAGATCGACATCATCGACCACGCCGACACCGTGGTCCTGGCGCTGATGCCCGGCTCGGGGGACTCGATCCAGGCGCTGAAGGCGGGGGTGATGGAGATCCCCGACGTGATCGTCGTCAACAAGGCCGATCACCCTCTGGCTGACACGATGGTGCGCGAGGTGCGGACCGCGCTGGCGCTGGGGCCGGCTCAGGGCTGGAAGGTGCCGATTCTCAAGACCGAGGCCGCGAGGGGGGAGGGGGTGCCCGAGCTGCTCGAGCAGCTCGACGCCCACCGCGCCCATATAGAGGCGGAGGGCACGCTCGAGGAGCGGCGCGCGCGCAATCTTCGCAACGAGGTGCTTGGACTGGCAGCCGCACGCCTGCGGCGAGAGCTCGAAGGGCGGGCGCAGGGCGATCCCGATGTCGCCGACCTGCTCGACCGCGTCGTCACCCGTCAGCTTGACCCGGCCAACGCTGCCCGACTGCTGCTCGAGCACGATCGCGATGGCTGAGCCAAAGCCCGCGGCGACCCGGCTCGAGCGGGGTCGCGATGATCCGACCGCCTGGGTCGGGCGCAACCTGGATTGGATTGGAGGGGGCAGCGGCCGGGTCGAGGGGGTGCTGATCGACGCGGAAGGGGCGGGGCCCCGGTGGCTGGTCGTCCAAGTGGCGCGGTTCGGGCGCCACACGGCGGTTCCCGCCGAGTTTGCCGTCGGCGCGGGCGAACGGGTCTGGGTGCCGCTCGGCCGCGAGCTGCTCCGCTCCGCTCCCAAGGTCGACGCGGAGCTCGGACTCGACCCCGCGGGCGAGCTACAGCTACGTCGGCACTACGGTATTCCGGCCGGCGTCCGCCGAAGCCCTGCCGCCGACCCCTCCCGCTGCAGCTGACAACTGGGCGTGCAGGGTGCAAGCAAGGCCCTTGGCGCCGGTTTTGGGTGGCCTAGCAGCCGAGCTGTCGAGCGATCACCATCTGCTGGACCTCATCGGTCCCCTCGCCGATCGTGAGGATCTTGGCGTCGCGGTAGAAGCGGCTTACCGGGTACTCCTCGATGAAGCCGTAGCCGCCGTGGATCTGGACCGCCTCGTCGCTGGCCCTGACCGCAAGCCGGCCGGTCTTCAGCTTTGCCTGCGCCGCGGTCAGGGTGAAGGGCGCTCCCCGATCCTTGAGAATCGCAGCCTTATATGTGAGCAGCCGGGCGGCCTCGATCTCGGTCGAAAGGTCCGCGAGCTTGGCCCCGATCAGCTGGAACTTGGAGATTGATTGGCCGAAGGCGCGGCGCTCTTTCGCGTACGCGAGCGCCAGATCGAGGGCACCCTGGGCGAGCCCGACTCCCATAGCGGCGACGCCGATCCGGCCTCCATCGAGAATCTGCAGGAACTGCTTGAAGCCCATACCTCGCGGGCCCAGCAGGTTCTCCTCCGGGACGCGGCAGTCCTCGAAGCTCAGGGGGCGGGTGTCGGAGGCGTTCCAACCCATCTTCGAGTAGGGCTTCTCCGGGGTGTAGCCCGCGGTTCCGTTGGGCACGATCAGGTTTGAGATCTCCTTCGCGCCGCGATCGCGGTCCGCCCCGGTCACCGCCGTGATTGCGACGCAGCCCGAGATCTCGGTACCGGCATTGGTGATGAACTGCTTGGCACCGTTGATGACCCACTCGCCGTCCTCGAGCCGGGCGCTGGTGCGCGTGTTCCCCGCGTCCGAGCCGGCCTCCGGCTCGGTCAGCCCGAACGCGGCGAGGCGTCGTCCCGCGGTCAGCTCCGGCAGCCAGTCCTGACGCTGCCTCTCGCTCCCGAACAGGTAGATGGGCATCGTCCCCAGCGACGTGTGCGCCGCGACGGTGATCGCCACGGACGAGTCGATCCGGGTCAGCTCCTCAATCGCCAGCGCGTAGCTGAGGGTGTCGGCGCCGCCGCCGCCGTACTCCTCCGGGAAGGGAATCCCCATCAGCCCAAGCGCGCCCATCTTCGCGACCAGCTCGTAGGGGAAGGCGTGGTCGCGGTCGAGCTGCGCCGCCACCGGCGCGACCTCGGATTCAGCGAAGTCACGTACGGTCTCGCGCACCAGACGCTGCTCGTCGCTCAGGTCGAAGTCCATCGGCGCGCCATTCTCGCACCCCCGTGAGTAGGAGCAGGATCGCCACGGCGCCAAACACGCCTGCCTGCCCTCCCGAGCGCAGGCCCCGCATCAGCTCCCCGAGCACCAGCGGTCCAGGCCTCGTCGAGGAGCATCGCGGCGTCCGGCATGTAGCGTTCAGGCCCCGCACCCTTCGCAGCCATCCATGCACTCCAGGAGGAGCCCGATGTCGCAGTCCGTAATCCTGTCCACAGCCCGCACCGCGTTCGGCAAGGTGGGAGGCGCGCTGGCCCCGCTCGACGCCACCGACCTCGGCGGCCACGCGATCGGCGCGGCGCTCGAGCGTGCCGGGGTCGACCCCGAGCAGGTCGAGGCGGTCTCCTACGGGCAGGTCCTGCAGGCCGGGCAGGGACAGATCCCCTCGCGCCAGGCGCAGGTCAAGGCCGGGATCCCGAAGGAAGTCCCCTCCGAGACCGTGAACAAGGTCTGTGCCTCCGGCATGCGCTCGGTTGGACTACTCGATCAGGCAATCCGAGCGGGCGACACCGAGGTTGGTGTCGGCGGCGGCATGGAGTCGATGTCGAGCGCTCCGTACCTGCTGCCCGGCGCCCGCTTCGGCTTCCGGATGGGTGACGTCACGGCCGTCGACTCGATGACCCACGACGGCCTGACGAACCCGTTCACCGACAAGCAGATGATCAACGAGGCCAGTGAGATCTCGAACGAGCTCGAGATCACCCGCGCCGACATGGACGCGTTCGCCGCCCGTTCGCACCAGCTCGCCGCGCGGGCCACCGACGAGGGGCTGCTCTCCGAGGAGATCGTCGCCGTCACGGTCAAGTCGCGCAAGTCCGAGACCGAGGTCGTCGCCGACGAGGCGATCCGCCCGCAGACGACCCAAGAGACGCTGGCGGCGCTGCGCGCTGTCGGCGGCGATGATGCGACCCACACGGCCGGCAACGCGCCCGGAGTCAACGACGGCGCCGCGGCGATCACGATCGCCTCGGCCGAGTGGGCCGCCGCGAACCGCAAGGAGCCGCTGGGCCGAATCGTCGGCTACGGCACGATCGGCGACGACTACGCCTACCTGGCCAAGACCCCTGCGAAGGCGGCAATGCTTGCGCTCGACAAGCTCGGTCGCAAGCCTGCGGACGTCGATCTGTGGGAGATCAACGAGGCCTTCGCCTCGGTTGCCCTCAACTCGATGCGGATGCTCGGCATCGACGAGGAGCGAGTCAACGTGAACGGTGGCGCGATCGCCCTCGGCCATCCGATCGGCGCCTCGGGCGGCCGGATCATCGGAGCCCTGGTGCACGAACTCGGCCGCCGCGGCGGTGGGCTTGGCTGTGCTGCGATCTGCTCCGGTGGCGGCCAGGGTGACGCGATCCTGATCGAGGTCTGATCCGGAGCTACTGCTCCGCTGCCGCTGCCGCCGCCGCTGTCGCGCCCCGGCGGGCGCCTGGCGTCCCGGAGAGTTCGAGCACGAGGCCGACGGCGAATAGCGCGAAAATCGGGTTCGCGATGATCTGGGAGAGCGAGCTCGCCAGCCAGCGGGCGAGAAACGCCTGATCGCCGAGCAGCAGGCCGAGCGCGGCCTGCAGCACCTCACCGAGCAGCAGGGCCGTCAGCAGCATCGTCACGATCAGCGTGCCGTGACCGCGGGAGAGCCGGGAGCTGCGCCGGAACGATTCGCGGACGCCGCAGCGCTGCATGTCGGAGACCGTCGAGGCCAGCGCGTAGCGCGCGAACACGAAGATCCCGGGCAGGATCAGCAGGATCAGGCCGACGATGACCGCGAGCGTGGTCAGCAGGTCGATCGCGATCAGCCTGCTCCAGCGCGCCTCGCGGGCCACGCCGGCGATCGATGGGGCTTGCCCCGGCTCGGTCCGGGTCACCGAGGCGGCGACCAAGCCGGCAAACAGGAGCTGGCCGAGCAGGCTGGTGGCCGCGAGGGTCACAGCGGCCGCGACGCTTGCGGCGCGCACCACGGCCGCCTCATCCCCGTCGAAGCTACCGAGCGACTCATCCACGGTTCCGAGCAGACCCAGCGGCACGAACACCAGCACGGCGAGCCCGAGCAGCAGAGCCAACCTCGGTCTGGCGATCGAGATCGCTCGGGCGATCACCCTGCGGGCGGACTCCACACAGGACTTATATGCGACCACTAGATTGAACGCATGACCTCCGCCGCCGCCTTCTTCGACCTCGACCGAACCCTGATCGCCGGTTCCTCCGGCGCCCACTTTGGCCGGGCCGCCTACCGCGCGGGAATGGTCTCGCGAGGACAGGTCGCTCGCTGGGCGGTCGATCACCTGCGCTTCCGCCTGCGTGGCGCCACCGACGCCGACACGGCGGCGCTGGTGCGTGAGGTCAGGGAGCTCCTCGAGGGTGTCCCCGAGAGCCGGTTGCGGCGCATGATTCCCGACCTGCTGGCTGGAATCCTGCCGCGGATCTACCCGCAGATGCTGGAGGAGGTCCGCGCCCACCAGGACGCGGGTCGTCCCACGTTCATCGTCAGCGCAGCCAGCGACGGCCTCGTCAAGCTGCTCGCCGGCGTGCTCGCCATGGAGGGTGGGATCGGCACTCGCTACGAGGTCGACTCCGATGGCAACTACACGGGTTTGCTCGACGGCGGCCTCAACTACGGCCCGGGCAAGGTTGCACCGATGAAGGCCTTCGCCGTCAGCCATGAGATCGACCTGGAGGCCTCCTGGGCCTACTCCGACGCGGTCTCCGATCTTCCGATGCTGGAGTTGGTAGGACAGCCCGTGGCCGTCAACCCCGACGCCGAGCTCGCGGTGATCGCGGCTGAGCGTGGCTGGCGCGTGATGCACTTCGAGCGCCTCGGCCGCAAGCTGGTCGCCGGAGCGACGGTGCTCGGGGTATCCATGCTCGGCGCTGGCTGGGCCTGGGCCGCTACCCGCGGCAGCGGATTACGGTGAGCGCCGGCGAAGCCGAGCTGGCCTTCTCCGGCATCGCCCGTCAGGCCGAGCTGCTGCGGGAGCGCGAGGTCTCTTCCCCCGAGTTGATCGACATCTATCTGGAGCGCATCGGTCGCATCAATCCCCGGCTGAACGCGTTCACGGATGTGTTCGGCGAACAGGCTCGCGAGGCCGCCGAAGTCGCGGATCAGCGCTTGGCAGCCGGCGAGTCGGGGGCGCTGCTCGGCGTTCCGATCGCGCTCAAGGACGAGGTCGACGTCGATGGGCTGCTCGCCCAGCACGGTACCCGCGCCTACTCGGAGCCGGCGCGCGAGGACGCCGAGCACTGGCGCCGTCTGCGGGAGGCCGGCGCGATCCTGCTGGGCAAGACGACGCTTCCGGAGTTGGCGATCTGCGGCTTCACCGAGACCGAGGGCTGGGGCGAGACCAACAATCCCTGGAACTTGGCCCGGACCCCGGGCGGATCGAGCGGCGGCTCCGGGGCGGCCGTGGCCGCCGGGTTGGTAGGGGCGGCGTCGGCCTCCGATGGTGCCGGCTCGATCCGGATTCCGGCCGCCTGCAACGGACTGTTTGGACTGAAGCCCCAGCGCGGCCGGATCAGCCTTGCGCCGGAGCGCGAGCACTGGATCGGCCTTTCAGTCGACGGCTGCCTGGCACGCAGGGTCCGCGACACGGCGCTGTGGCTCGATCTCGCAGCCGGTACGGGCCCGCGTGAACTGAGCCCCCCGGCGGCTCCGGCCGGCGCGTTCAGCGAGGCGGCCGCTCGGGAGCCAGGGGAGCTGCGGATCTGCTGGACGCTGAGTGCCCCGCGAACGATCGCTCCGCCGCTGGCCGATCCCCAGGTCGAGGCCGCCGTACAGCGGACAGCCGGGGTGCTCCGCGGACTGGGACACCACGTCAGCGAGCGCGACCCGGATTGGGGCCTGGTCGGCAACGACATGGCGATCCGCTACCTGAAAGGGATCGAGGACGACTACGCCGGGGTCCCTCATCCCGAGCGGCTCGAGGCCCGGACTCGCGGCTTCAATCGGCTCGCGCGGGCGACCCCGGGCCCGCTGCTGCGGCGGACCCTCGCCCGTGAGGCGGACCACGCCCAGCGCATCAATGGGATCTTCAGGCACTGCGACGTGCTGCTCACCCCGGTGACCGCGACGCCCCCGGTCGAGGTCGGCCGCTGGGCCGGGCGGGGCGCACTCCGGACCCTGATCGGGATGGGCAGGGTCTACCCGCACACCCTGGTCTGGAACCACCTCGGCCAGCCGGCGGTAGCGGTCCCCGCCGGGAGCACCGAAGACGGGCTACCGCTCAGCGTGCAGATCGTCGCTCCGCCGAACCGCGAGGACCTGCTGATCTCGGTCGGCGCCCAGCTCGAGCGCGAGCTCGGCTGGCCCGAGCAGCGCCCGCCCGGCTGCGGGTGAGCGCGGCGCCGCTCAGGCCCCCGAGCCCTCGCCCGGTGGCGGTTCCGCGCCGGGCGCCGGTGTTCCGGGCTCGAAGACCGAATCCAACAGCCAACGCTCCCCCTGCTCGTCCCAGACGAAGGCATAGATCAGGTACTTGGGGGCCTGCCCGGCGGCCGTACTGAGGTTCACGTTCGCGCTGGCGAGCACGCTGTCAATACCGGTTGAGGCCAGGTACTCGAGTGAGGCGCCGTCCGCCGCCAGCTGCCCGACTCGACGCATCGATCGCCGCGGCCGACGTTGTTCTTCTTCAGCTGCTCCGAGACGTCCTCGTTGCAGGAGGCCTCGGGGTCGGGGTCGGCGAACACCCGCTCGGTGATCTCGCGCACGGCCAGATCCTGGGCGGGGGAGAGGCGCCGGGCGCAGGCCGTGAGATCGAGCTCGACCGCGGCGGCGATCTGCTCGTTGCCGACGGCTCCCAGGAGGTCGAACGCGTCCTGGGCGCGGCCGCGGTCACCGGCGTCAGCGAATGCGGCCACCTCGTCGTAGGCGTCGGCGTACTCCTCGAGACTCTGCAGGTAGCGCACGTAGTCGGCCTCGAGCTCGGGCGGTGGGGTGAGGGCCGCGGCCTCCTCGGCCTGGATCTGGGCGACCTGCGCCCGGCCGGCCTCGTAGTCGGCGGAGTCGCCGAACCCCCGTGGATTCTCCCCGTCGATTCTCCCCGTCGACCACCTCGTTGACCGCGATCGCGCTCTCCAAACAGGTCTGATCCAACGCCGCGCGGAAGCTCTCGGCCTCCGTCGGCGCATCCGCGGTGGTGCCGGCGATCGTCGTGTCCGCCCCGTCGTCCTCACCGCAGGCCGCCAGCGCTAGCGCTCCGCCGACCAAGGCCTAAAGGGCGGCCAACCTTGCCTGCCGCGCTGCTCGCATTCGCCGCAGCCTAGCCGCGCGGGTGGTCGGCCGCGGGCCCGGGCCGCGATACCCTTGCGCGATGGCGATCGAACCGGGCTCCAAGCGGCGCGTGCACGAGTGGCTCGACGACTCCTACCCCCACGACTCCGAGCGCGAGGTCGACTTCGAGACGCTCTCGGGCCACCCGATCGACCCCCTCTACACCGAGGAGGCGCTGGAGGAGTCGGGCCACCAGCGCGAGCGCGACGAGGGCTTCCCGGGTTCTTACCCCTTCACCCGAGGCGTCTACCCCTCGATGCACCGGGGGCGGCTTTGGACGATGCGACAGTTCGCCGGCTTCGGCACCGTCGAGGAGACCAACGAGCGCTTCCGATACCTGCTCTCCCACGGGCAGACCGGCCTATCGACCGCCTTCGACATGCCGACCCTGATGGGCCTGGACTCCGACCACGAGCGCTGCTTGGGGGAGGTCGGCGTCGAGGGCGTCGCGGTCGACTCCGTCGACGACATGGAGACGCTGTTCGACGGGATCCCCCTCGACGAGGTCACGACCTCGATGACGATCAACGGCCCGGCTCCGATGCTGCTGGCCTTCTACGTGGTTTGCGCCGAGGAGCGCGGGATCAGCCCTGAGCGGCTCGGCGGCACGATCCAGACCGACATCCTCAAGGAGTACATCGCCCAAAAGGAGTGGGTCTTCCCGATCCGCCCGGCGATGCGTCTGGTCACCGACATGGTCGAATACTGCGCGGAGAAGATGCCGCGCTGGCATCCGATCTCGATCTCCGGCTACCACATCCGCGAGGCCGGATCGACCGCCCAGCAGGAGCTCGCCTTCACGCTCAAGGACGGCCTCACCTACGTGCAGGACGCGATCGAGCGCGGACTCGACGTCGACAGCTTCGCGCCACGGCTGAGCTTCTTCTTCAACGCCCACATCGACTTCTTCGAGGAGATCGCCAAATACCGCGCCGCTCGCCGGATCTGGGCCCGGGAGCTGCGCGAGACCTTCGGCGCCAAGCGGCCCGAGTCCTGGCGGATGCGCTTTCACACCCAGACGGCCGGGGTCAGCCTGACCGCCCAACAACCGCTGGTCAACATCGCCCGGACCACGATCGAGGCCCTGGCCGGGGTGCTCGGCGGGACCCAGTCGCTGCACACCAACTCCTACGACGAGGCCCTGGCGCTGCCGACCGAGGACGCGGCCCGGATCGCGCTGCGCACCCAACAGGTGATCGCCCACGAGACCGGCGTCACCAACACCGTCGACCCGCTCGGCGGCTCCTACTTCATCGAGACGCTGACCGATGAGATGGAGGCCGCCGCCTACGACTACTTCTCCCGGATCGACGAGCTCGGCGGCATGGTCGCAGCGATCGAGGAGAGCTTCCCCCAGCGCGAGATCGCCGATGCCGCCTTCTCCTACCAGGCCAAGTTGCAGAGCAAGGAGAAGATCATGGTCGGGGTGAACGAGTTCGAGCACGCCGATGACGAGCCGATCCCGACCCTGAAGATCAACCCCGAGCACGAGCGCACCCAGGTCGCGCGGCTGGTGCGCACGCGCGCGGCCCGCGACGGGGCCAGGGTCGAGACGACTCTGACCGAACTGCGCCGCCGGGCCGCGGTGACCTCAGGCGACGCCAATCTGATGGGCCCGATCCTCGAGTGCACCCGGGCGCGCGCGACCGTCGGCGAGATGGTCGCCGCGCTGCAGGAGGTGTTCGGCACCTACACCGAGACGCCGGTCTACTGAGCGCAGGGCGAGGGGGCCGGGGCCGCTACGCTCCGGACCATGAGCGACGAAGGCGAACTCAAGATCCGCGTGGTCGTGGCCAAGCCCGGTCTCGACGGCCACGACCGCGGCGCCAAGATCATCGCCCGCGCCCTGCGCGATGCCGGCATGGAAGTCATCTATACCGGCCTGCACCAGACGCCCGCGCAGATTGCTGCGACGGTGATTCAGGAGGACGCCCACGCGGTTGGTCTCTCGATCCTCTCCGGGGCTCACATGACCTTGGTTCCCAAGGTCGTGGAGTTGCTGCGAGAGCAGGGTGCCGGGGATGTGCTGGTCACGGTCGGGGGCACGATCCCCGCGGGTGACATCCCCGAGCTCAAGGAGCGTGGGGTGGCTGAGGTCTTCACGCCCGGGACCTCGACCGACCACATCGTCGAGTTCCTCAGCTCCTCGCTCGCGGCCGCTTAGGACGGCAATATCGCGGAGCCGGCCTGGCGGGCTCGCCGGCTCGTTGCCCGCGCCCACTGATTGACTGGTCAGTCAGCCAACCGGGATTCCAGTATCCTCGGCCGCCGCGAAGATCGCACGAACCCGATTCGGAGGCACTCCACTTGAAGATCTGTTGTCTTGTCAAGGAGGTGCCGGACGCCGCTGTGCAAAAGCGGATCGATCCGGACACCAAGCGCCTTGACCGCTCAGGCGAGCGAAACCTGAACCCGTTCGACACCCACGGTATCGAGGCTGCGATGCAGATCCGCGAGGGCGGTGTTGCCGAGGTCGAGGAGATCGTCGCGGTGACGATGGGCCCCGACACGGCCCAGCGCGCCCTGCATAAGGCCGTCGCGCTCGGCGCCGACCGCTCGGTTCATCTGGCGGACGACGCGCTAGCGGGCTCCGACGTCTGCGCGACCGGCTACGCGCTTGCCAAAGTGCTCGAGTCGGAGTCCCCCGACCTGGTCCTGCTCGGCCAGCAGTCCGACGACGGCGAGTGCTACACGATTGGCGCTGTGGTCGCCGACCACCTGAAGATGCCCTCGCTCACCCAGGTGATCAAGATGGACGTTGCCGACGGCAAGCTCCGTTGTCAGCGTCAGGCCGAGTACGGCTACGACACCGTGGAGGTCGGTCTGCCCGCCGTGATCAGCGTCGGCGACGCGATCAACGAGCCGCGTTACCCGTCGCTGAAGGCGATCATGGGTGCGAAGAAGAAGCCGCTCGACACCAAGGCCGCCGGCGATGTCGGGATCGAGCCCGACAGGGTCGGCGAGGCCGGCTCCCAGACCACGGTCCTGGCGATCAACCCGCCGCCCGAGAAGCAGCCCGGGGAGATCATCGAGGACGAGGACACAAACGAGACGGTCGAAAAGATCGTCGCCTGGCTCGACGAAAGGAAACTCCTCTGATGTCCGGCATCCTGGTTTACGCCCTTCATAGCGATGAGGGCAAGTTCAACAACAACGCGCTCGGCGCGATCTCCGAGGCGGGCAAGCTCGCCGCTGAGATCGGCGGCGAGGCGTCGGCGCTGGTCGTCGGCGAGATCGACGATGCGGCCTGCGCCGGGCTTGGCGCCTATGGCGCCTCCAAGGTCTACCGGGCGAAGTCCCTTCCGGAGGGCCTCGCGCAGCCGATCATCGACGCGATGGCGCAGGTGATCACCGAGAACGAGATCTCCTACGCGCTGTTCGGGGGCGGCCTGCTGGGCTTCGAGATCGGGGCCGGCCTGACCGCCCGCCTCGGCGCCGGCGTGACCATGGAGGTGACCGCGGTCAGGGCCGATGGCGGCAAGCTGATCGCCGAGCGCCCGGTCCTGCAGGACTCGGCGATCGTCGACGTCGGCTACGTCTCCGAGCCCGGGGTGATCATCGGGCGCCTGAACGCCTTCGATCTGCTCGAGGGCGGCTCTGGTCAGGCCGAGGTGATCGATATCGAGGTCGAGCTCTCCGAGTGGTCGACTCGCGCGACGATGATCAGTCGCGGCGAGTCGGGCGACGAAGGCGGGGTCAACATCGAGGACGCTGACCTGCTGGTCGGTGGTGGCCGCGGCCTGGGCGAGAAGGAGAACTTCAAGCTCGCCGAGGACCTCGCCGAGGCGCTCGGCGGCGCCGTCGCCGCGACCCGAGCGGTGGTCGACGCCGGTTGGTACCCCTACGCGACCCAGATCGGCCAGACCGGTAAGACGGTCGCGCCGAAGCTGTACCTGGCGGCCGGGATCTCCGGAGCGATCCAGCACAAGGTCGGGATGCAGGGCAGCGAGGCGATCGTCGCGATCAACAAGGATCAGAACGCGCCGATCTTCGACTACTGCGACCTCGGCGTGGTCGGCGATCTGCACAAGATCCTGCCGAAGCTGACCGAGGCGATCAAGGCCAAGAAGGGCGGCTGAGCGAGGCGATGCCGGCAGCGCCGTCGGAGTTCCCGCCGCCGTTCGATCCGGAGACCTACATCGGGCCTCCGACGGACGCCCCCGAGGAGCGCCTCGAGGTCGGTGTGGCAATTGTCGGCGGCGGCCCGGCCGGGCTGGCCTGTGCGAACCGGCTGATGCAGCTGCTCGCCGACGAGCCGGAGCTGGCCGAGCGGCTGGGCGAGGTCCCGGTCGCGGTGATCGAGAAGGGCAAGGTCTGCGGCGCGCACAACCTGAGCGGCGCCAACGTGCGCCCCTCGGCGCTGCAGGAGCTGTTCCCCGATGAGGGTCCCGACGATTGGCCGATCTACCAGACGGTCGAGAAGGACCGCGTCTATCTGCTGACCAAGAAGCGGGCGCTGCCGCTGGTGCCGATGCCGCCGAACTTCCGCAACCACGGCAACTACACGATGTCGGTCAGCAAGCTCTCCAGGTTCTTGGCCGACCGGGCCGAGGAGGCGGGCGCCTACCTGTTGACCGAGACGGTCGCCGACAAGCTGCTGGTCGATGAGGGAATCGTCCGCGGGGTCCGTTCGGGCGACAAGGGTCGCGGCAAGGAGGGCGAGGAGCTCGGTAATTTCGAGCCCGGCTCCGACCTGATGGCGAAGGCCACGGTGCTCGCCGAGGGCACCCTCGGCCACCTGACCAACGCTGCGCTTGACCACTACGACCTGCACGGCAGTCAACCGCAGCGCTGGGAGCTCGGGGTGAAGGAGATCTGGGAGGTCCCCAAGCCGCTGGACCGCGTGATTCACACGATGGGCTGGCCGATGCGCAAGGCCGCCAGGTACAACGAGTTCGGCGGCTCGTTCATCTACCCGATGGGCGAGGACAAGCTCTGCATCGGGATGGTCGTCGGCCTTGACTACACCGACGCCACGCTCTCCTGTCACGACATGCTTCAGCAGTTCAAGACCCACCCCTTCATCAGCGCGATGCTCGAGGGTGGCAAGCGGGTTGGGTGGGGCGCGAAGACGATCCCCTCGGGCGGCTACTGGGCGATGCCGAAGAAGCTCGCCGTTCCCGGGATGATGATCGCCGGGGACGCGGCGACCATGGTCAACATCCCCGAGCTCAAGGGCATCCACTACGCGATGCACGCGGGCATCTACGCGGCCGAGGCGATCGTCGAGAGCCTCAAGGCCGATCCGGAGACGGTCGACTTCTCCAGCTATGAGGAGAGGGTCCGGGGCTCGCTGATCGAGAAGGACATGTACAAGGCCCGCAACATGCGCCAGCCGTTCGAGAAGGGCTTCTTCGTCGGCGGCGCGCTTGCGTCCGCGATGACCGTCACCCAGGGCATCTTCCCCGGCGGCGAGTGGAAGCAGGAGGACGACGCCGAGCACGAGATGGCGATCGGCAAGGCGGCCGACTCCTACCCCGAGCCCGACGGCGAGCTCACCTACGACAAGCTCAACTCCGTCTTCCTCTCCGGCAACGCGACCCGCGACGACGCGCCCAACCACGTCCGCATCCAGACCCACGTACCGCGCGAGATCGCCCAGACCTGGGTCTCGATGTGCCCGGCCCAGGTCTACGAGATCCCCGAGGATCAGCTCCAGGGCACCGACCCGGTCATCGACGTGCACGTGACCGCATCGAACTGCGTCCAGTGCGGCGCGATCACCGCCAAGGGCGGGCGGCTGACGATGCCCGAGGGGGGCGACGGCCCCCTCTATCAGGAGGCCTGACGGCTGGGAGTCGGGTGATAGGGTTTCGGGCGGTGTCGCGTTTGCGGGCATATGTGGTCTTGGCCCTGGGGGTCCTGCTGATCCTGATGGGCGTCTTCGAGGGCGACAACGCCGACTGGGCTCGGGTGGTCCAGGTCGCCGGCGGCCTGATCCTGCTGGTCGACGGCGTCTGGGCGCTGGGCAGGGAGTCGGGGCCGGCGAAGTAGCCGCGTCGACGACGCGGAGGGCTCGCCGGAAGTCAAGGAGAACTGTGCTGGGCCGCTGGACGCTCCCGCGATAGGCTGCCGTCGTGGCTGCCCGCCTGCATCTTGGAGTCGGAGCTTGGCTCGCGTCGCTGCTCGCGTTCGCGCTGCTGGCCTCGCCGGCCTCGGCCGGCACAACCACCCTCGACCGGACGATCAAGGTGAAGGGGAAGGTCGGCACCTACCGGGAGCTCGTCAAGGGCTCTGACCAGGTGCACCTGATCCGCGACGGCGGACTGGCCAAGGCCAAGCGCGGTCGGGTCGGGCGGCGCAGCTCGATCGCCTACTTCGCCCAGCTCACCGACCCTCAGATCGCCGATGAGATGTCGCCGCTGCGAGTCGAAAAGACCGATCCCGTCGGCGGCGACTTCACCGCGGCCTGGCGCCCGCAGGAGGCGCTCGGCACCCATGTGCTCGATCAGATCGCCCGCAGCGTCAACGACAACGACCGCAGCCCGACCCGCTCCGCCGACGGCCGCGCGCGGCTCGGCTTCTCGATCCTGACCGGGGACCAGCCCGACAACCAGCAGTACAACGAGGTCGGCTGGTACCTCGACGTGCTGCGCGGCGAGGCCGTCTCGCCCTTCTCGGGCCGGCCGATCAGCGCTTCGAACGCCTGCGATGCCGCTACCCCGTCCGAGCGCGCCGCGCTCGACGCGAAGGTTGCAGCCCGGGAGTACACCGGTGTGCAGAACTACGACGACTATCCGGGCCGGACGAGCACCCGCTACAACGGCTTCTGGGACCCGGAGCAGGCGGTTGATCGAGGGCCCTACGAGTTCTTCCCGCGGTACCAGAACCTCCTCGATACGGCCCAGGAGCCGTTTCAGCCCGAGGGCCTGCAGATGCCGTGGTACACGTCCCGCGGCAACCACGACGGCCTGATTCAGGGCAACATCGCGGCCAACTCCGGCTTTCTCACCGGCCTGGTCACCGGGTGTCTCAAGTACTTCCCGAGCGACCAGTGGAACCCGGCGACGATCCCGCCGGACGCAGGGAGCGACGTGTTCACCAATCCGACGCTCCTGGGGGAGCTGCTTACCGGCGGGGAGTTGGTGCCTCCCGATCCGGATCGACGCTTCGTCTCCAAGGTCGAGTACAAGGAGTTGCACAAGGGCGAGGACCGCTCACACGGTTTCGGATACGTCGGCCGCAAGCAACTCGCCGCGACCGACGGCAACGCCAGCTATTACTCGTTCCCGCCGGCCAAGGGCACCCGGTTCATCGCGCTGGACACGGTCGCCGACGGCGGCGGCGCCAACGGTAACCTCGACGATCCGCAATACCAGTGGCTGGAGCGGCAACTTGACCGCTGGACCTCGGTCGAGTATCGGGGCGGGCGTCTTCGCCACGACGCCGGCAAGAACAAGCTGATCGTGATCTATGGCCACCACACCCTGGCAACCATGGACAACCCGACCCCGGACGAGGCCGCCGGGCCCTGTGGCGCGTCGCCGACGCCCGGTTGCGACAGCGATCCGCAGAACTCCGAGCCGGTCCACCTCGGTGACAGCGGCCCCGACAACGTGCGCGCGCTTCTGCGCCGTTTCCCCAACGTGATCCTCGCGGTCACCGGCCACACCCACCACAATGCGGTGACGGTCCAGCGCGGTCAGCGCATGCGTGGCTTTTGGGAGATCAACACCGCCTCCCACATCGACTTCCCTCAGCAGAGCCGGCTGCTCGAGCTGATCGACAACGGCGACGAGACGCTCTCGATCTTCGGCACCGTGGTCGATCAGGCGGGCGCGATCGTGCCGCCGGAGCCCGGCGACGCGAGCGGCTTCAGCAACCGCGAGCTGGCCTCGCTCTCGCGGCGCCTCGCGGCCAACGACCCACAGAGCAAGTCGGTGACCAGCGGCGGCGGTACCGGCGATCGCGCCGACCGCAACGTCGAGCTGCTGATCAGGGACCCGCGGCGCCTGGCGCGTTAGGTTCGCTGGCCGCCGCCGGCGTCTCGGCGATGAAGCCGGAGATCTCGGCCGCGAGCCGCTGCGGCTCGTCGAGGGAGACGAACGTGGAGGATTTCTCGAAGCGGACCAGGCGGCTGTCGGGAATCAACTCGGCCAGGCGCTCGCCGAGCGCGATCGTGAAGTAGCGGTCATGCACTCCCCAGGTGAGCAGCACCGGGATCTGCAGGTCGGGCAGCTTCTCCGCCGCGGCCAGGGTGAAACGGGGGTCCATCTGCGAGCCGAACTTGCGGCTGTCGCGGCGGACGCCGCGCTGCTCGATCGCGGGCCGCCCCCAACCCTTGAGGATCGCGGTATCGATCCGCGTCTGGGTCAGTGAGCCGAAGGCGAGCGGTGAGCGCTGGATCGGCGCAAATCGGAGCGAGTTGACCAACAGGCTCGTGAAGCCGGGGACCCGGAGGCCCTTGACGAGCAGCTTGAAGATCCCGGGTGGGAACTTCTCCAGCGCATCACAGTTGGTCAGGACCAATCGGGCGATGCCCTGCGGCCGCTCTGTCACGAGGATCTGGCTGACCGCGCCGCCGGAGTCGTTGGCGACGACCGTCACACCTTTCAGCCCGAGCGCGCCGATCAGATCGGAGACGATCCGGGCGGCGCCGGGAGGGGAGAGGTCGGCGTCGGGGTTGATCGGCTCGGGATGGGCGCCGAACGGCAGGTCGGGGACGATGCAGCGATAGGAGTCAGCGAGCGCTGCCGCGGCCTCGGTCCACAGCGTCCCGTTCACACCCCAGCCGTGGACGAAGAGCAGCGGTTCACCGCTGCCCGCCTCCCGGTAGTGGATACGTCCGGCGTCGAGCTCCACGCTGCGACGCTCGAACCGATCGGCTCCGTTGACCTCGTTGCTGATCATCAAACCTCCGGGTACGCGACCGTGGGTCGCGTCTGAGTCGGTGTACAAACAGACAGCATGTATATAACATACCAGCAGCGTGTATGTCAAGCTCCCCGAGATTCGGGGACGTTGCAGGCCCTGGATCGATCCCTCGATGGCTGAACGAAGAACACAGGCAGACCGGCGGGCGGCCACCCGGGCCGCGCTGATCGCGGCCGCCCGTGAGCTCTTCGCCAAGCGCGGCTACGAGGCCGTCGGAACCGCGGAGATCGTCGCCGCCGCGGGGGTCACGAGGGGCGCCCTCTATCACCACTTCGAGAGTAAGCGAGGGTTGTTCAAGGCGGTCTTCGAAGCGGTGGAGGCGGAGCTGATCGAGAGCTTCCCGCTCGAGAAGTTGGTTGGCGCCGACCCCTACGGCGCGCTGCGCACGGGGATCACCGAGTTCCTCGAGATCAGCCTCGACCCCGAGCTGCAGCAGATCACGGTGCTCGACGGGCCCGCGGTGCTCGGCTGGGCCGAGTGGCACGAGCTCCAGCAGCGCTACGGGCTCGGCCTGATCCAGGCGGGGGTCGCCGCCGCGGTCGAGGCCGGGCAGATCCGCCGGCTCCCGGTCGAGGAGCTTTCGAACGCACTGCTGGGAGCGCTGGTCGAGGCGGCGCTCTACGTATCGCGATCGGAGGATCCCGCCGCCGGCTCGGAGCGCATGATCGCCGTGCTCGAGGCGATGCTCGAAGGGCTGCAGCCGGCCCCGTAAGTCCGAGGACCCCCGACCGAGCACGCGTTTGGCCCCCGGACGAGTGCCGTGGGGCGGTCCGTAGCAACCACCGTCGGCGGCGTGGTTGCCGCGGATGATCCCGACCTGGCGCCGAAATATCATCCTGCCTGTCGTCCGCCAACCAAGGAGGCCCAATGGACTCGTATCCCGTCAGCTTTTCCGTCGACTACCCGGATCGAGACCTCGATCGGGTAACCAGCTTCTTCCGGATCCTCATGGTGATCCCGATCGCGATCGTGGTGGCGCTGCTCACGGACGCCGCGGGCGTACTCGCCGGCGTGCTCTTCATCCCACCGCTACTGATGATCCTGTTCCGTGGCAAGTACCCGCGCTGGTGGTTCGACTGGAATCTGAACGTGCTGCGTTTTGCCAACCGGGTCTCCGTCTACGTGCTGCTCATGGACGATCGCTATCCCTCCACCGACGAGGAGCAGGCGGTCGACCTGCGACTGCCATACCCCGATGTCGAGGCTGATCTCCATCGCGGGCTGCCGCTGGTCAAGTGGCTGCTGGCGTTGCCGCACTACGTGCTCCTTGCGTTCCTCTGGATTGGTGCGCTGATCGTCGCCGTGATCGCCTGGTTCGCGATTTTGTTTACCGGCCGCTACCCACGCTCGCTGTTTGACTACGTCGAGGGCGTGCTCCGTTGGCACAACCGCGTGGTCGGCTACGCCTTTGCGCTGGTCACCGACCGCTATCCGCCCTTCCGGCTCTCGGCCTGAGCGATCGTGGCCGCCGTCTCGGTGATCACCGCCGGCAAGCATGGCTCGACGGCTGAGATCGGCGCGGCCCTCGCCGCCCGCCTCGAGGCGGGCGGACACGAGGCCGAGAGCTGCTCCGCGGAGGGCCTCGAGGGCATCGAAGCCGGGACGGCGGTGGTGCTCGGCAGCGCCATCTACATGGGCCGCTGGCACCGCCCCGCGGTGAGGCTCGCGGCGCAGCTCGGCGACGGCGAGCAGGGCGCCCTGTTCTGGCTCTTCAGCGTCGGTCCGATCGGCGACCCGCCGGAGCCCCCGACGCCGCCCCTGGAGGAGCTCGTCTCTCCCGCAGCGGCCGCGAACGCCGCCGGCTACCGAACGTTCTCAGGCCGCCTCGACCGGGCCTCGCTGGGTCGGGTCGAGCGACTTGCCGTCAAGGCCCAGGGCGCCGACGATGGCGACTACAGGGACTGGGGTGCGGTCGAGGCCTGGGCCGACGAGATCGGCGCGGCACTCGTGGAGGCGGCCGGCGTCTAGCGATCGTTTGGGTTGCCCGGCCTCAGCCGTCGAGCTCTTGCTGCCACTGCCGACGCTTCTCGCGATAGGCGTCGGGCACGACCAGGTTGATGCCCTCGGCGACCTCTATCCAGTGCAGGGCGCGCCGCAACTCGCCCTCTGCGGCGTCGATGTCCGCCCAGCGCAGTGCCAGCTGGAGGGCCTCGGCGTGCTCGGCGTCGCGGGCGATGTCGGGGTCCAGGTCGCGGAGCTGCTCGCGGAGGATGCTGGGATCGAGCCGGCGGGCCAGGTAGGGAGCCAGCAGTCGTCCTGCAACCTTGGCCGGAGGCCACCACAGCGGCGCGGTCTGCTCGCCGTGCTCGTCGCCGCCCGAGCGCAGATAGATCGGCCCCTCAGCGGTCAGCAGCGCCGCGCGCAGCACCGGCGCGTATGGGGGGATATCGATCTCGGCACCCGCCGCCCGGGCGATATCGGCCGCCGCGGTGTCGGCCTGCTGGGCGGCCAGGCCGCCCTGCTTGATCGGCCCCCAGGTCACATCCCCAACCGCCCAGACGTGGGGCGTGCCCGCCACCCGCATGGTCGCGTCGGTGGGAATGAAGCCGTGAGAGGCCTGCGGCAGCCCGGGGATCTCGGGTACATCCAGGCGGGGCACCGTCACGACCCATTCGGCCGCCGGCGTCTCGCCGGGCGAGGATGCTCCGTCCCAGTCGAAGGTCATCTCGATCCCGGCCTGCTCGAGGATCGACTGCAGGCGTTGGGAGGCCGCCTTGCCGAAAACCGGCAGCGGCGCTGACTCATGGGTCAGGAACGAGATCGCCACATCCGAGTCGCGCAGCCGGTCGGCGGCCTGAAGGGCGAGCTCATACAGCGGCAGCGGCCAGTTGACCTCGTCGGGCACGACGAAGGAGATCCGGCCCGAGCCGGCGCGCTCGGCGCTCTCGACCAGCTCGGCGAGCGGGGCGGAGGCGTCGCCGCCCGAGAAATTGAGCGCGTCGGCGAGTAGGACCCGACGCCGGGCCCCAAGGCAGAGCAGCAGCGAGTCGTAGGGCAGCTCGGTGCCGTCGGCGGTCAGTACCCGTTGCTGCTCCGGCCAGACCTCGGCCAGCTCGGCCCGGGTGAACTCGACCCCCTGCTCTTCGCAGAACTCCGCCAGGGGCAGGCGCGGTGCCCGCTCGGCCCCAAACGGCTCGGCCACCGAAAGTGGGGCGAGCACGAACTCCGATGCGGGCGAGAGCAACTCGATCGAGAGCTCCTGATAGCCCGTCTCGCGCAGCGCCAAGATCGCTTCCATGCCGGCCACGCCGCCGCCGACGATCAGGACCTTGTGCTCGGAATCCATCTGACGCAATGCTCCTCACGACTCAGTCTGCCTGATTCCGTAGTTGGCCGCAGATCGTGGCGCTGCTCTCCGCTGGCCCGGCCCCGGCTGCGGCAGCTAGGCTTGCGAACATGGAGCAGCCCAGCGCCAACCCGGTGGTGATCGCCGGCGGTGGCATCGCCGCCCTGGAGGCCGCCGTGGCACTTCGCGAGCTCAGCGACGGTGCCGCGGAATTGACTCTGGTCGCGCCCGAGCCGGAGTTCACCTACCGACCGCTGTTGGTCACCGAGCCGTTTACGCCTGAGCCGGCGGAGCGGCGCTCGCTGGCTGGAATCGCCGAGGGTCTCGGGGCGGAGCTGGTCACAGCGGCGATCGAGTCAGTCGATGCGGACCGTCGGGTGCTCGGGCTGGCCGGCGGCGAGCAGCTCGCCTATGGCTCGCTCGTGCTCGCGGCCGGCGCGCGCATGCGGCCGGCGTTGCCGCGCTGCCACACGCTCTGGGTCGAGAGCCCCCCGACCACTATCGCCAAGATCCTGGATGGGGTGGAGGATGGTGGCCGTCTCAACCTGATCGTCCCGCCGGGGGTCACCTGGACGCTGCCGCTGTATGAGTTCGCGCTGCTCACCGCAAGCTGGCTCTCCGAGCGCGGCGACCGCGATCTGCGCATCACCTTGATCTCGCCCGAGGATCGGCCCCTGATCATCTTCGGCCCCGCTGCCTCCGCCGAGGTGGCCCTGCGGCTCGATCGGCGCGGGATCGAGTTCGTCGGCGACACCTGGGTCAGCGCTACCGGCGGCGACGGGCTGACGGCGGCGGGCCGGCAGCCCGATCTGAGCGGCCGCTGCGTCGCCCTGCCGGTGCTCGAGGGGCGGCACCTCGAGGGGGTGCCGGCCGACGAGCACGGCTTCATCCCGATCGACGAGAGCGCGCGGGTCGGTGGTCTCGACGACGTCTACGCCGCCGGTGATGGCACCAACTTCCCGCTCAAGCAGGGCGGCATCGCCACCCAGCAAGCCGACGCCGCGGCCGAGCGGATCGCCGCGCGGCTCGGAATCAAGATCGAGCCGAGCCCGTTCCGGCCGGTGTTGCGGGGCAAGCTGCTGACCGGGGAGGACTCGGTCCACATGCGCGCCGACGTCGCTGGTGGCGCCGGCGACGGCGAGATCTCCAGCGACTACCTCTGGTGGCCGCCGCACAAGGTCAGCGGGCGCTATCTCGCGCCCTGGCTCGCGGGCCAGTCGCTGGGCCAACCGCAGACGCCGCCGAGCCGCTCGATCGAGGTCGAGGTCGCTGTTCCCTTCGAATGGCACTCCGAGCCGCTCGGGCTGGGCGCCTACCGGCGCCCAGGCGACGTCTGAGGATTCCCGACCGATGGAGCTCGAACAGGTCCCCATCGCTCCGCTTCCGCCGGAGCGCTTCCGGGAGGTGCTCGGTGATGAATACGCGGTGGTCGAGCCGGCGATCACGAGAGCCCGAAAGTTGCTCGAGGGCAGGGCGGTCTGGCATCTCAACTCGACCGCCGCCGGCGGCGGCGTGGCCGAGCTGCTGCACTCGTTGCTGGCCTACGCCCGCGGTGCCGGGGTTGATGTGCGTTGGGCCGTCACCCAGGGGAGTCCCGACTTCTTCCGGGTGACCAAGGCGCTACACAACCGCCTGCACGGTGTAGACGGCGATCCGGAGCCGCTGTCGGAGGAGGATCGGGCCGTGTACCTGCGGGTCGCGGCTGCGAACGCCGAGGCGATGTCCGACCTGGTCAGGCCGGGCGACATCGTCTACCTGCACGATCCGCAGACGGCCGGCATGAGCGAGCGCATGGTGGAGCTTGGCGCGGTGGTGATCTGGCGCTGCCACATCGGTGCCGATCGGCCCAACGCGGCCGTCCATGATGCCTGGTCCTTTCTTCGTCCGCTGATCGAGCCGGCCCACGAGTACGTGTTCTCGCGGGCCGAGTACGCCTGGGAGGGACTGGACCCGGCCAAGGTGGCTGTGATCGCGCCCTCGATCGACGCCTTTTCACCAAAGAACGAGGATCTGCAGGAGGAGACGGTCTCCTCCATCCTCGACCGGATCGGGCTCGCGTCCGGCGGCGGCGCCGCGACGGTCTTCCATCGCCAGGACGGGAGCATCGCCCGGGTCGATCGTCGGGCCACGATCGTGCAGGACTCCCCGCTGCCGGCCGACGCCCCCGTGCTCTGCCAGGTTTCGCGCTGGGATCGGCTCAAGGATCCGGTTGGAGTGCTCGAAGGCTTCGTCGGCTACGTCAGCGATGAGCGCGCCAGGCTGCTGCTGGTCGGGCCGGACGCGGACGGGGTTTCCGACGATCCCGAGGGGCTCGAGGTCTACAGGCAGGTCGTCGCGGCCCGGGATCGCCTGCCTGCGGCGGACCGCGCTCGGGTTCACCTGGTCAGCCTGCCGATGGACGACATCGAGGAGAACGCGGTGATGGTCAACGCGATCCAGCGGCGCTCGAGTGTGGTTGCGCAGAAGAGCCTCGCCGAGGGCTTCGGCCTGACCGCCACCGAGGCGATGTGGAAGTCGAAGCCGGTGATCGCCGGCAACGTCGGCGGCCTGGGAGAGCAGGTGGTCGACGGGGTCACCGGCGTCCTGATCGAGGATCCGGCTGACATTGAGGCCTTCGGCCGCGCCGCCGACCAGCTCCTCAGCGACCCCGAGCTCGCCGCGAAGATGGGCGCGGCAGGGCGCGAGCGTGTCCGCGAGCACTATCTCGGAATTCGGCACCTGATCGAGTACGTCGATCTGCTCAGCCGGATGCTCACCTGATCGGGGGGCCGGCCTTCACCCGAGCACGTTGTCGAGGGTCATCATCACGATGAATCCGAGGATCAGCCCGGTCGTCGCAGCGCGCTGGTTTCCACGTGCGTGGGACTCCGGGATCAGCTCGTCGACGATCACGTAGAGCATCGCTCCCGCCGCCAGCGCGAGCGCGGCCGAGAGCAGACCCCCGACCACCTCGACGGCGGCGAACGCGATCAGCGCCGCGGGCGGTTCGACCACCCCGGTCAATCCCGCCACCAGCGCCGCCTTGCGTCGCGGCGTGCCGATCTCTACGAGCGGCGCCGCAGCGACGAACCCCTCGGGGATGTTCTGCACGCCGATCGCCAGCGCGACCGGGATCCCCAGCTCGGTTCCCCCGGCGGCAAAGGCGACGCCGACCGCCATGCCCTCGGGGATGTTGTGGATCGTCAGCGCCGAGAGCAGCAGCCCGGCGCGGCGCTCGGCCGGTTCGTAGGCGCCGACGGGAGGCCGCCGGCCCTCGCGGAACCGCGCATGGACGTGGGGGACCGCGGCGTCCGTCAGGCCCAGCAGTACGGCGCCCAGCGTGAAGCCCACCACCACCTCACCGATGCCGCCCCGATCGAGCGCGGGCACGAGCAAACTGAATACCGTTGCGGCCAGCATCACCCCCGCGGTGAAGCCGAGCAGCAGATCAAGTGCCGCAGCGCCCCCGAGTCGGCCCCCGAAGACCATCAAGCCGATCCCGCCGATCCCCGTGGCCAGGCCCGATGCCAGGATCCAGGCGAGGATCTCCAGCGACATCTCCGCTCCTAGCCGCCTGGCGTGCGCTCAGGCCGCGCTTGGGGACCGAGCTGGGTCCTCGGGCCCCCGTTCGGTCGCGAGGCCGCTGAGCAGCTCGACCTCTGCCTCGATCCCGCTCCGCAACACCTCAAGGTCCGGGACCGAATCGCGGTCGGCGTTGAGGCAGAAGAAGACCGAGCCGTCGTAGCTCAGCACGGCGAGCCCGATCGCGTGCTCGGCGGCGAGCGGGACCAGCGGCCAGATCTCGGTGACCCGCGAGCCGAGCGCGAAGAGCGGCTGCTGGGGGCCGGGAACGTTGGTGATCGTCAGGTTGAAGAGTCGCGTCGCGAACAGCGAGCGGGCGATGAAGCTGTGCAGGGCCGGGGGCGCCATCGAAGCCAGATCGATCATCACCCGGGAGCCCGTCGCCTGGTTACCCGCCTTCAGGCCCTCCGTTTCCTCGAGCTGCGCTTTGTAGCGGTCCAACGGCTGCTCCTCGGCGACCGGCACGTGCACGAACAGCGAAGTGATCCGGTTGCCGAGCGCGAGGCGGTCGGCCGCGGGACGGATATTGACCGGGATCATCGCGCGCAGCCCCTGGAGCGGCGGCTCCTCGCCGCGCTCGAGTAGCAGGCCGCGAAGGCCACCGGCGGCGGCGGCGAGCACCGCATCGTTGACCGTGCCACCCAGCCCGGAGCGAATCTGCTTGAGTCGGTCGAGAGGCACGTCGACCACCGCAAGATGCCTGTGGGCGCCGATCGGGCCGTTGATCGTCGAGGTCGGGGCAGCGATCAGCTCATCCCGGACCAGCACCTCGGCCAGGGCCTCCGATTTACGCAGGACCTCGGAGAGCCGATGCGGATCGGCGGCCCGTTCCATCGTGGCGGCGGCAAGGTGGACGGCGTTGCCGGCCGCTCCCAGGACACGCCCAACCGTGCGCAGCGAGGCGCCCGCGAGAGCGCGCGGATCGAGTCGGTCCGTGAACGATGAGGAGTTGGCCCCCCGGCCGCTGCCGTTGCCCGCCTGATCGTGCTCGCCGGGGTCCGGCTCGGGCGCTGGCCGCGGCTCGGGCTCCGGCTCCGTATCAAGCAGCACCTTCGCGGCATCGACCGAGCCGACGCCGTCGACCAGGCAGTGGTGCGTCTTGCTGACCAGTGCCCAGCGACCGTCCGCCAGCTCGACCACGACCAGCTCCCAGAGCGGCCGGTGCCGGTCGAGCCGGATCGAGAAGTAGTCCCCGGCCCAGTCACGTAGCTGCTCGACGCCGGCCGGTGCGGGCAGGCCGGCCCGGTAGACGTGGTGGGCGATGTCGAAGCCGGGATCCGGATCCCACGTGGGCCAGCGCAGCCCCCCGGTGCGCGACTCCGAGAGCTTCTGCCGGTACCGGGGTAGTGGATCGAGGCGGGCCGCGATCTCATCCCGAACGTGGTCGATCTTCGGAGCGTCTCCGGCCGGGCTGGGCTCGAGCAGCATCACAGCGCCGATATGCATGTGGGCGCTGTCGTCCGCCTCCTCGAGCTCGAGGAAGGTGGCGTCGAGTGCGTTCAGTCTCTCGTTCGGCTCCAAGGTGGCCCCGAGCGTACGCGGCCGGGCCGCCGCCGGCCTCCGATCTGAGCACGAGCCCTTGGGCCGTAGTAACAACGGAGCGCCGGCGCCGGCGCATGACCGCTCTCCCGCCGAAGCCCGCGCGGCGATCCGTAGTTCCCCGAGCCAAGACGGCGCCGCAGCACGGGATCAAAGGCTGCCGGTCGTCCATAGCCTTGCAGTTCGTGGTATCCCGATCCGGCCGCCCACACCCGACCGCGAGCGTCCGTGGCATTGCCACGCTGGAGCGTCTGCGTGAGGCCCGGCGGGACGGCGAGCAGCTGGGGCCCGAGCGGATCGCCGCGCTCTCTGAAGAGCTCGGCGTGCCTCGGGCACGAGCGGTCGGGCTCGCCAGCTACTACGACGACCTGCGCACGGAGCGGAGCTCTGAACGACACCTGCGGCCCTGTGCGGGAACTGCCTGCTTCGCGGCGACCGGCGGCTCCCATCTCGCGGCGGTCAGCGACCTGGCAGGCGAGAGCGGCGACCGCTCAGCGAGCACCTCGGTGCAGCCCGTGCATTGCCTTGGCTACTGCTACGCCGGACCAGCGGCGCTCGATGGGGAGCAGGCCCGCAGTGGCCCCGACCTGGTCGAGCAGCTCAGCGGCCGCGCAAAGCCCTCAGACCCGGAGATCCCGTTCGCGGCCGAGCTGAACGAGCCCGTCGTGCTCGCCGGCCTTTCCGGCACCGAGTCGGCCTGGCAGGTGTGGCCGCAGCTCGCCCGCGCCGCCGACCGCGCCGCCGTGATCGGGGCGGTCAGCGAGTCGCAGCTCAGGGGCCGCGGCGGCGCCGGCTTTCCGGCGGCGGTGAAGTGGAACGCGGCCGCAGAGGCCCCGGCGAGCGGCGGGCCGCGGCATCTGATCTGCAACGGTGATGAGGGCGATCCGGGCGCGTTTGTCGACCGGCTGCTGATGGAGCGCGATCCAGCACGCGTGCTGGAGGGGATGGCGCTCGCCGCGCTCGCCAGCCGTTCCGATCGGGGTCACGTCTACGTGCGCTCCGAGTACCCGCGGGCGGCGGCCGAGTTGGAGCGAGCGATCGCCGAGGCGCGGGCCGCCGGCCATCTGGGCCGGAACGTGCACGGGGGCGGGATCGACTTCGATGTCGAGGTGTTCCGCGGGGTTGGCTCCTACGTGGCCGGCGAGGAGACCTCCCTGATCGCCTCGATGGAGGGCCGGCGCGGCGAGGTTCGGCCCCGACCGCCGTTCCCGACCAGCTCCGGGCTCGACGGTCAGCCGACCGTCGTCAACAACGTCGAGACCCTGAGCGCCCTGCCTTGGATCGTCGCCCGCGGCGGCGCCGCGTATGCGGCCCTCGGAGCGGGTGCCAGCCGCGGCACCAAGGTCGTCTGCCTGAGCGGCACCTTCACGCATCCTGGCGCCTATGAGATCGAGCTCGGCACGAGCCTGCGCGAGGTCGTCGAGGGGCTGGGCGGTGGGCTCGCCGAGGGCGGGCCGTTGCGGGCCGTACAGGTCGGGGGGCCGCTCGGTGGCTTTCTGGGGCCGACGGAGCTCGACGTGCCGATCACCTTCGAGGATCTGCTCGCAGCCGGCGTCGACCTCGGGCACGGCAGCCTGATCGCGATCGGCGAGCGGATCGATCCGCGGGCGCTGCTCGCGCACGTCTGGGGGTTCGTAGCCGCTGAGAGCTGCGGCGCCTGCGCGCCCTGCCGCCTCGGCTCTGCCCGGGGCTTGGCGGCGGCCCGCAAGCTGGCCGGGGGTGGCGATCGGCCCGAATATGGCTCGACGCTTGAGACGATGCGGGCCGCGAGCCTCTGCGCGTTCGGCCGTGGCGTGCCCGGCGTGATCCGGAGCCTCGAGCGGGTCTAC
>CAXMST010000135.1:0-29228 GCA_964196325.1 uncultured Acidimicrobiia bacterium | reverse complement strand
TCCGCCAAGCCCCGACCAGCTCGAGGCGGCGCTCGATGCACTCGGGCTCGAGCCCTGGGAGCTGGCCCGCCTCGGCGAGCCGCTGGCCGCGGAGCTGAGCCTGGAGGAGATCCCCCGGGACGAGGACGGGCGCCAGGAGTGGCTCGCGATCCTCAGCGCCAACCCGGTCCTGATCGAGCGGCCGGTTGTGCTCACCGACGACGGGCGCGGCGCGCTCGGCCGACCGCCGGACGCGGTCGAGCCGCTGCTCGAAGGTTGAGCTGGCGCCGGGCGCCTAACTGAAGCTCCGGGCCAGCCCGATCACGATCAGGATCAGCGCCGCGGCCCCCAGGCTGCGGCGCCAGCCGTTGACGCCGTCGGCCAACTCCTCGTAGGCCCAGGCGGTGAAGCCGACGTAGAAGACGGCGCGGCCGACGTCCTCGAGCGTGCCGCTTGCGATGATCGCAACGACCAGGCCGGCCAAGGCGACCCACAGCGGTGGGTTCGGTGACTGGACCACCGTGTAGCCCCGGATCTTGTAGTCGCGAGGCATCGGGCCAAGCATATGCCGCGGGTCCGCGACGGCACCGAGCTAGCGGCCGACAGCGCCCGCGATCCGCTCGACGGCTTCGCGCACCAACTCCGGGTAGGTGCCGATGTTGAGCCGGACGAAGCCCTCACCCTGGGTCCCGAACTGGGGCCCGGGGCTGAGCGCGACGCGACCGCGCTCGAGCAGCGCCACCGACGGATCGGCCCCGAGCCCGAGCTCCCGGAGGTCGAGCCAGGCCAGGTATCCGGCCTGTGGGGGCTCGTAGCCCACCTCGGGGAGGCGCTCGGCAAGCAGCTCGCCCAGCAGTGCCCGGTTCGAGTCGAGGGTCGAGAGCACCTGGTCGAGCCAGCCCTCGGCGGCGGCTGACGAGTAGGCGGCGGTCGCCGCGAGGAGGCCGAAGTGGCTCGGATGCAGAGCGCCGGAGGGCAGCTTTGCGACCTGGCGCGCGGCGCTCTCGCTCGCGGTGACCACCTGGGCGCAGCCGAGCCCGGCGACGTTGAAGGCCTTGGTCGCGGAGGTCAGCGCGATCCCTCGCTCCCGGGCCGCCTCCCCGAGGCTCAGGAACGACGTGTGCTCGGCTCCCGGGAGGGTCAGCGCCGCGTGGATCTCGTCGGCCAGGACCCAGGCGCCGTGGCGAACCGCGGACTCGGCGACCGCGGTCAGAGCCTCACGGCCCGGCACAACCCCGGTCGGGTTCTGCGGGCTGCAGAGGATCAGCACCCGGGCCCCGGCGGCGAAGGCGCGGTCGATGCCCTCGACGTCGAGCTCACGCCCCCCCTCCCGCATCAGCGGCACGTTGACCAAGCTGCGGCGGCGCTCAGCGACGATCTGGAAGAACGGGTGGTAGACGGGCATGTTGAGCACCACCCCCTCCCCCTCCTCGCTGAGGATCTCGATCAGCTCGGCGAGCCGGGTGACGACGTCGCCTACCGCGACCACGCCGGCCGGGTCGACCTGCCAGCCCAACCGCCGCCCGACGAAACCGGAGAAGGCCTCGGCCAGGCCCGAGGAGTCGGCGGCGCCATAACCGACGTCGCCGCTCTCGAGGGCCTCACTGAGCACCTCTCGGATCGGCGCCGCCAGCGGGAAGTCCATCTCCGCCACCCAGGCCGGCAGCACGTCAGCGGGGTAGCGGGTCCACTTGGCGCTGCGCCGCCTCTGCAACTGCTCGAGCCGGGCGGCGGCGCTGATCGTCTCGAAGGCCACGCCCAGGGACCGTAGCGGCGCTCGGGGGTGGACGGGCGAGTGAGTTACCGCGCACGCAGACTTGACAGATCTGTGAGACGGTGTTTACATCACGTCAGAAAGGGTGATGTAACTTGGCGCGGATGAAACGGCTACAGATCTCACTCGAGCCCGAGCTCGACGCCGAGCTCAGCCGAGCCGCCGAGAGCGACGGCGTCTCCAAGGCGGAGATCGTCCGCCGGCTGCTGCGCGCGGACATGCGCTCCCCGGCCCCGCTCGAACAGGATCCGCTGATTCGGCTCCTCGGCGCATTCGACGGCGGCGAGGCAGGGGACTCCGAGGATCACGACCGCGTGATCTATGGCGGCTGAGCTGTTCATCGATACCTCCTTCCTGATCGCTGCGGTCAGCTCGCGGGACCGCAACCATCAGGCGGCGGCAGAGCTGAGCGGGTTCCTCTCTGACAGCGGGGGGCTGACCACCAACCACGTGCTAGGCGAGACATGGACCTTCGCGAGGCGCCGCTTCGGGCACGGACCAGCTCTCAAGTTGGTGGACGCCGTGCAGCGCGGCAGCCGCTACCGGGTGGTCCGGGTCGACCGCAAGCAGGAGAGGTCAGCGTGGCAGTGGCTCCGCGGCCGCGACGAACGCGAGTACTCGTTCGTTGATGCGACCAGCTTCGCGGTGATGTGGCAGCGAGGCATCACCGAGGCGCTCGCCTTCGACCGCGACTTCGAGGCAGCCGGCTTCGGGACCCCGCGACGCTAGCGGGCAGCCAAAATTACTCCCCGCCGCGCTCCAGCGCGTCGACGTCATCCTGCTCGACGCGCTCGCCGACGAGCTCAACCCCGGGCGGGGTCTCGACGTGGAGTGAGGCGAGGTCGTCGACCTCGATCCGCGCGGGATCGGGGCCGGTTCGGCACTCGAGCGCGTGGCCGCCGCGCCGGCGCTCGGAGTCGACGAAGTGCAGGTGGTAGCCCGGCACGTTGAGGCCGAGGCCGAGGTTCGGGAAGCGGAAGCCGAGGATCGTGCCCGTGACCTCGCGGAACTCGAAGGTGCACTGGTCGGCGAGCAGCTCGGCCAGCGGCCGGTAGGGCTTTACCTGCTTTGGAACCGAGCGGCAGAGGACCGACTCGAACGAAGCCTCGATCCGCAGCGCGTGCACGATCGGCTCCTCACCGAGGTGCTCATCGACCGCCCCGCAGAGCCGATCGAAGTCGGATCCGGCCGGAGCCGTGAACCGGTGCCGGGGCTGGAAGAAGGTGAGCACCGCGAAGGGTGTCTGGGCCTCAGGGGGCACCTCGCTGATCGCGCCGGTGTGATCGGCCCGCAGGAAGCGGCCGTCGAGGGCGATCATCTCCCCGTCGCAGCCGTTCAGCGTGCCGACCCCGTGGTCGCCGCGGCGGGTCAGCTCGGCGAAGGTCATGTCGCCGTCGTAGGCACCGTCGAGCATCGCCGACAGGGTCGAGGCCTGAAAGGCCCGGCGCCGATCGTCCCCACGGTCGACCGGCCCCTCCCCACGCCGGGCGCTGCTCAGATGCAGCGCCCCGATCAGCTGCTCGTCGATCACGGCAACGCGCCTCCCCGGGGCCCCTAGTAGCAGAGCACCTGGTAGATCGAGGTGAACTTGTTCCGGAAGCCGTTGCCGGCGGCGCGCAGATACAGGCGCCAGACGCGGACCCGCTCCTCCCCGGCGAGTTGCACCGCCCGCTCCAAATTGTCATCCAGGCGCGCGGCCCAGTGCCGCAGCGTCTCGGCGTAGTCGTCGCCGAAGTCCTCGACGTGGCGGGTCTGAAGCCCGGCCCGCTCCATCGCCAGCAGCACCCGCGAGAGCTGTACCGGGTCGCCGTCGGGAAACACGTAGCGCTCGGTGAAGGGCCCGGCCTCGGGGTCGCTATGGCGCAGGCGGGTGATGCCGTGGTTGAGCAGGCGGCCGTCGGGGGCCAGCAGGCCCCGCAGCTGGGAGGCGTAGAGGTCGATGTTCTCGACCCCGACGTGCTCGACCATGCCGATCGAGGCGATCTTGTCGTAGGTCCCGGTCAGGTCTCGGTAGTCGCGGACCTCGATCGTGACGCGGTCGGCGACGCCGGCCTCGGCGACCCGCTCGCGGGCGCGCTCGGCCTGGGGCTCCGAGAGCGTCACTCCCAAAACCTCCTTGGCGCCACGCTCGGTGGCGCGGATCACGAAGCTGCCCCAGCCGCAGCCGATGTCGAGCACCCGGTCGCCCTCGCCGATCGCGAGCTTGTCCGCGGTCAGGTTCAGCTTCGCCTGCTGGGCGGCCTCGAGTGAGGTGGCGTCGGGCGAGAAGAACGCGCAGCTGTAGGTCATCGAGTCGTCCAGGAAAAGGCTGAAGAACTCGTTCGAGACGTTGTAGTGGTAGCGGACCGCTTCGGCGTCGCGCTCCTTGCTGTGCCGCTTGCCCTTGAGCACCAGCTCGGCCTTCGGCGGCGCCGGCGGCAGGGTCGGGCCCATCGCCCGCAGGGCCATCGCCATCAGCCGCAGGCGGTCCTTGGTCTCGACCGGCGGCGGCGTCCAGTTCGAGAGCAGCGCGATCGTCGCGTCCATGTCGTCGACCTGGATCTCACCGGAGACGTAGGCCCGACCGAGGCCGAGCTGGCCGGGCGCCCGCAGGGCGTGGGCGACGGCCTTCGGCGAGCGTACGGTGAAGGTCGGAATGCCGGCCTCGGCCTGCTCGGTGGCGGGCAACTCGGTGCCGTCCCAGAACGCGATCTTGA
Organism: uncultured Acidimicrobiia bacterium; assembly: GCA_964196325.1. GTDB lineage: Bacteria > Actinomycetota > Thermoleophilia > Solirubrobacterales > 70-9 > CAXMST01. Next base: position 24,779 of record CAXMST010000135.1, on the reverse strand, counting down.
ACGGTCGCGATGGGAAGCTCGCGCCGATTGCGTCGGCGAGCGGCTTGGGGTCGGCCAGTTGCACGGGCGCCAGCCTAGATCAACTGACGCCCTCGGCGTCGGCAGCGGCGGCGTCCGCTAGGTTCAGGCGACGTCATGGCCACCGACCCTTATCAGGGTATTCGGGGTTTATCGGATACCGCTAACTCGACCCCCGCCTCGCTCCAATGAGCGGTCCCGAGCAGGAATCGCTGGTCGGGGTCCACCCCACCGCCGGCGATCCCTTCGACGGGGAGGTGCGGCTCGAGAACATCCGCTTCAGCTCCGAGGACGGCGCGTTCGTGGTCGCCGACGTCTCGCTTCCGGACGGCTCCGACCTCTGCGTGGTCGGGCCGCTCGGGCACCTGGACGAGGGCGCGCGGGCGCGCCTGCGAGGCCACTTCGAGGAGCACGAGCTGCACGGGCTGCAGCTCCGAGCGAACGAGGCCGAGCCGCTCGACCCGGCCGGGATCGAGGGTGCGCGCCAGTACCTGAAGACGATCCCGGGCATCGGCGCCGCGCGCGCGGCGCACCTGGTCGACGAGCACGGCGAGGGGATCTTCGAGGCGATCGACGGCGATCCCGAAGCCGTCTTCCAATCCCTACGTGGGGTCGGCCCGAAGCGCGCCCGCGAGGCGGCCGAGGCCTGGGGCGAGCGCCGCGCCCAGCGCCGCCTCTACACATTGCTCGCGCCCCACGGCCTTGCCCGGCACGTGCCGGAGCTGATGGCCGAGCACGGCCCGGGCGCCGCCGAGGCGGTCAGCGCCGACCCCTACTCCCTGACCTCGGTGCACGGGGTCGGCTTTCTCAGCGCCGATCGCTTCGCCCTGGCGCTCGAGATCGACCGCGACTCACCGGAGCGCATGCAGGCAGCCGCGCACCACGCGCTCGCCGAGGCCGAGCAGCGCGGCCACACCCATCTACCGATCACCGAACTGGTGGCGGCGATGCGGCAGCTGCTCGGCGAGGGGGTCGAGCCCTCGATCGGGCAGATCTCCTCCACCCCCGGCCTGACCCTCGACGGGACCCTCGTGTACCGCGACTGGACCTATGAGGCCGAGCGCTGGCTGGGCGCGACGCTGGCCGGGATGGCGCGCTCGAAACCCTCCTGGAGCAAGCCGCCGGAGACCAGCGAGTTCGCCGACCTGACCTCCGAGCAGCGCGAGGCGACCACAAACGCGCTCAGCTCGCGGCTCTCGCTGATCACAGGCGGCCCGGGTACCGGCAAGACCCACCTGACCGACGCCCTGGCCCGGATGGCCGAGGCGCGTGATCTAAAGCTGCGCCTGCTGGCCCCGACCGGTCGCGCGGCGCGGCGGCTCACCCAGGCGACCGGAGGCGTCGCGGCGCAGACGATCCACAAGGCGCTGGAGTGGATCCCCGGAGAGATCCCGGGCCGCGACGAGGAGCGCCCGATCGAGGGCGACCTGGTGATCGTCGACGAGTCCTCGATGCTCTCGCTGGAGATCTGCCGCTTCCTGGTGGCCGGGGTCGGGCCCGAGACCCACCTGGTCCTGATCGGGGACGCGGATCAGCTTCCCCCGGTCGGCCCCGGCAAGCCCTTCTTGGAGCTGATCGAGGCCGGGATCAGCCCGACCGTGCGACTCGGGCACGTGTTCCGCCAGGCGCGTCGCTCGATGATCGTCGGCGCCGCGCACGAGATCCGCGCCGGCGAGATGCCGCGCTCGGTCCCCCACGCCGAGGAGGAGCAGGACTTCTTCATTCACCGCCGCCACTCTGCGGCCGAGCTCGCCGATGATGTGGTCCGGATCGCGATCGAGCGGATCCCGGCCCAGTACGGCTTCGACCCGGTGCGCGAGGTCCAGGTACTCGCCCCCCAGTACCGCGGCCCCTGCGGGATCGACGCGCTGCACTCGCGGCTTCGGGACGGGCTCTGCGGCTCAGCCGAGAAGGTCCTGGAAGGCCGCTTCACGATCGGGGAGAAGGTCTTGATCACGCGCTCGATTCCCGAGCTGGAGATCGCCAACGGGACGATGTTCGTGATCGACTCAGCCGACGACGAGGCCTCGGAGCTGTACCTGGAGACGGACCTGGGCGAGCTGCTGACGCTCCCTTACAAGGACGCGAGGGCGCTACGCGGCGCCTTCTGCGCGTCTGTCCACAAGGCCCAGGGCTTCGAGATCCCGGCGGTGATCGTCTGCCTGCACAGCTCCCACGCCCCCCAGTTACTCTCCCGCAACCTGCTCTACACCGCGGTCACCCGGGCGCAGAAGCTCTGCGTGCTGGCCTGCGATCCGCGCGCGGTGCAGCGCGCGCTGGCCAACACCGACGCCACCGCCCGGCACTCGCGGCTGGGCGAGCGGCTGCTCGAGTAGCGACGCCCCCGGGGCTGGGCGCCGATCGTGACCACCCGATCGAGGTCACCGAGCATCCGGGCCAGCCAGGTAGAGCCGCTGCGGGAGGATCCGAAGATCCACGCCATGCGCGACTCGTTGCTCCGCAGGTCAAAGGACTGCCTCGGCATCGCTGATTCCGCGCCGCAGTATTACCGACTACGAGGGCAGACGACCGCGACGCGTCTCGATTGGGTATCAGTATGGGTCAAGCAGATGGCCCCCAGCAGCTACCAACGCTACGTCGCCCTCGGCGATTCGACCACCGAGGGGCTGATGGATCCCGACCCCTGGGGCGGGGCGCGTAACCGCGGCTGGGCCGATCGCCTGGCGGAGAAGCTGGCCGGGATCAACCCCGAGATCCGCTACGCGAACCTGGCGATCCGGGGACGCAAGCTGCCGCAGATCCGGGCCGAGCAACTTGGGCCTTCGCTGGCGCTGGAGCCGGATCTGGCGAGCGTGCTCGGCGGGGTCAACGACATCCTCCGCCGCGAGGTGGAGCTGGAGGCCCGGGCCGAGGATCTGGAGGCGATGGTCTCGGCGTTGCGGGAGTCGGGCGCCGTGGTCCTGCTCAGCAACTATCCGAGCATCGCCGGCTCGATCTCCTTTGGGGCCTCGCGGTTCGCACCGCGGATCGAGAGCTTCAACCAGACGATCGGCGAGATCGCCGAGCGTCAGGGAGCCCTACTGATCGACCTGGCGGCCGACGACATCGATCACCCCGCAATGTGGGCGACCGACCGGCTGCACGCGAGCTCGATCGGACACGAGCGGATCGCCGACCTCGCCGCCGCCAGCCTCGGGATCGAGCAGCTCGACCCCGGCTGGGAGGCGGCACTCCCCGCCCACCGTCCCCCCTCGCGCCCGCGGCGCATTGCCCACGACACGGCCTGGGCGGCCCGCCACATGGTGCCCTGGATCGTGCGGCGGATCCGCGGGGTCAGCTCCGGCGACGGGATCGAGCCCAAGCGCCCCGAGCTCGGCCCCGTGCGCTCGCCGGCCTGAGCGGCCCGGCCCCCGAGGGGGCCGGGGGAACCCCCTAAACCGAGGCGCCGGAGGCGTCGATCGCCAGCCAGAGCCCGTCGAAGCCGGGCACGTTGTGGCAGCCGACGACGTCAGGCGGATCGTTGAAGTAGTAGTAGAGCGGCTGGCCCTCGTAGGTGACCTGGGTGGTCCCGTCGCCGCGGTCGATCGTGCCCAACTTGCCTTCTGCGACATCCCCCTCGGCCTGGGGGTCGCCCTCAGTCAGCACCGGGGGCCACTCGACCGCACAGTCGTCGAAGCACTCGCTCTCGGGGCCGGTCTCCTTGTCGAAGATGTAGATCGCCCGCTGACCGGCGCCGAAGAGGACGTCGCCGAACTGGGAGTCGGCCGTGGAGATCTTGGTCCCGTCGGCCGTGTCCTGCTGGTTTTGCTCTCCTCCGGAGCTCGAGTCTTCGGGGGCCGCGGCCTCGGTCGTCGCCTCGGTCTCGGCCGCTGCGGCGGTCGTCTCCCCGCCGTCGTCGGAGCCGCAGCCCGCGGCGATCAACGCCAGCGCCGCGAGCGGCAACAGGAGGATCAGAATCGGTTTGCGTGGCCTGGGTGAGTTCTTTGTTGAAGGCATGGCGAGAACTCTCGGGCACCGAGGTTACGGGCCGCTAACGAGGCGCGCAACTCGGGCGCGAGCCGCGGGTTGAGGAAGCGAAGGGAGCGTTGGTGTCAGACTCTCCACGGAACCGACGGGACCGAACTTGGAAGGCAGAGGGACAGTGCAACGACGGAGCAGCCGCAGTCGGCGACGAGTCCTGACCGCCACGGCGCTGGCCGGTGCGGGGGCGCTGCTTGCGAGCGCGCCCGGCGCGATGGCCGCCTCCGGCGGCGGCGTCGTGGTTCATCAGCGGCCCGCGGCCGAGGCCGCGGCCGGCGCTTGGACCGAGCGGCAGTTGCGCCGCGCGAAGCCCCTCGAGCTGCCCAGCCAGGCGCGGGAGGTCGGCGCTCCGGCGGCCGGCACGGATAGCAGCAGGGAGCCGCGCTACCTGGACGGTCGTGACCCGCTTGCCGCCGCGGCCGGCTTCAACAGGTTCACCAGCAACGCGGTCCCCGAGCCGACCGCCTACCCGAACAGCACCAACGGCAAGCTCTACGGTCGTTTCCCCGGCGGCGGCGCCTATACCTGCTCGGCCTCCGTGGTCCGCAGCGACAACCGCAGCGTGATCTTCACCGCCGGGCACTGCGTCAAGGACCCGGGCCCCAACGGCCGCTTTGGCAAGAACCTGACCTTCGTACCCGCCTACACCGAGGGCGACGCTCCCTACGGGGAATGGAGCTGGGATGCGGTCTACGTCAAAGGCGCCTGGTCGCGGAAGGGCAACAGCAACTTCGACTACGCGACGATCGCCCTGCGGGAGAGCGAGGGGCGCCGGGTCGAGGACACGGTCGGCTCGCTCGGCTTTGCCTACAACCTGCCCAACAGGCAGACCTACCGTGCCGTCGGCTACCCGGCCAACAAGCGCGACAGCGAGGTCATGTGGGAGTGCAACTCGAGCCTCGGCGGGCGCGATCCGTTCCACCGGCGGCCGGGCCCGGCGGCGATCGGGATCGGCTGCAACATGGGTTCAGGCGCCAGCGGGGGCGGCTGGGCGATCGCGGGGAACAGGCTCGCTTCGGTGACCAGCTTCAGCTACGACGGCCTCAGGAACCAGCTCTACGGTCCCCGCCTGACCGCGAAGGCGGAGAAGCTGCGCACGCGGGCCGGCCGCCGCAACGTCAGCTAGTGGGGTGTTGCACAACGTTGTCCCGGAAATGGCGAGTGCCGGGCGACGCCAGGCGAGGACGCAGGGAGCCCTCGTAGCAGCGCTACGTGGGCGACCGAGGACGATCGATGGCGTCGAGCCGGTGCCGCCAGTTTCGGGTGCAACGTTGGGTTACACCCCACTAGGCCACAGGCCCGCCCGCCGCGACCGAAGGCCCGGCGGGCGCCGGCTCTAGACCGTGCGCTTCAGCCCGAGGCGCTTGCGCGCCTTGCTCACGGCCATCACCGAGCAGCGGGAGGCGCGGGCGATGTCACCGTCGCGGCGATCGGGGTCGCGGCGAATCTCAAACTCGACCACTGCCTGGCTGCGGATCTTGGCCCGAGCGGCGGGCGCTTCGCCGTCACTGAGCTCAGCCAGGGCATCGTCCACCGCCAACTCGCGGCGGCAGGCGAGGCAGTAGGCCTGGCCGTTCTTGACAACCCAGTTGGCCGGGACCTTCTCGCGCTTGCCGCGCGGGATCCAGGTGGTGGTCATCTCACAGCGAGCGCAGGTGCGCTCCGCCACCGTCTCGGAGGTTTCCGTTGGTAGCAACATCTCAGCAGTCGGCGTCATCTCGGTGGTCGTCACTCCTTGGCAGGCGTCAGTGGCTGGCGTGGGTCGGTTCCGCCTGGAGGCACGGCCCAAGAAGCCTCAACAGACGAAGAACTCGGCCGCCGCGTAGTGGCGAACCGACACAGTTAGCGTATCACCCATGTCAAGCTACTACCCCATTTGGGGTAGAAACGACTCCTCAGAATGTTTTTCAGCCTGTGACGGCTGGCCCCGGGTCCATCCCGGCCCGGATCTTCAAGCCAATCATCGGCAGCAGCTCCATCGAGAGGATCGCCGCGCCGATCAGCGAGGCGGCCGTACCAGAGCTCATCTCACCACGATCGACAGCGATCATCGTGATCGCCACCACCAACGGTAGCTGAGTTGCCGAAAAGAGGCCGAGTGCGACGGGTCCCGGCGCTTCGCTCAGCTGCCGCTCACCGGCGCGTCGACGGCGGGATCGGGCTCTCCTCGCTGGTCGGCATCCGCTTCGTCGACCGCACCTGGCTCGGCCTCGATGCGGACTCGCGGCAGGCGCCGGTCGAGCCAGCCGGGCAACCACCAGGCCCGCTCCCCGAGCAGCTCCATGATCGCCGGCACCAGCAGGCTGCGGATCACGAAGGCATCAATTGCGATCGCCGTGGCCAGCGCGACCCCGAACAGCTTGATGATCAGATCGCCACCCAGAGCGAAGCTGCCGAAGACGGCGATCATGATCGTCGCCGCCGCGGTGATCACCCGGCCGGTGCTGGCGAGCCCGTGCACGACCGCCGCCGAGGCATCGCGGCGTCGCTCCCACTCCTCGTGGACGCGCGACATCAGGAAGACCTCGTAGTCCATCGAGAGCCCGAAGACGATCGCGAACACGAAGACGGGCAGGAAGGCGGCGATCGGGGCGGTCTCGGTGGCCCCGATCAGCTCGTTGCCCCAGCCCCACTGGAAGATCGCGACGATCACCCCAAAGGAGGCGGCGATGCTGAGCGCGTTCATCAGCACCGCCTTGATCGGGACCAGGATCGAGCGGAATGCGAGCAACAGGAGCAGGCCGCTGAGCACCACCACCACCCCGATGAACAGCGGCAACTTGCCTGCGATGAAGGTTGAGAAGTCATTGGTGATCGCCGTCTCGCCGCCGAGATGAGCCTCCGCCCCTGTGGCTTGATCGAAGGGAACGAGCACCTCGCTGCGGACCCGGTCGACCAACTCGCGCGTCTCGGACTCCTGCGGGCCGGTCGTCGGGAAGACGGTGATCAGCTCGACGTCGCCCGCGTCGTTGGCCCGCGGCTCGCTGACCCCAGCGACCCCCTCGACCGCCTCCAGCTGCTCGCGCAGGGCCTCGCTGTCGGCGGCCTGCCCCGCCCCGCGATCCTCGCCGAAATCCGCGGCCACCAGCAGCGGGCCGTTGAAACCCGGGCCGAACCCCTCGGCCAGCAGATCGTAGGCCTGCCGGGTTGTCGTCTCCTCGCGGTCGGTGCCCGCGTCGGCGTTGCCGAGCTCGATCGAGAGCACCGGAATCGCCAGTGCCAGCAGCACCACGGTGGCCCCGATCGTCGCGAACCAGGGATGGCGCTGGATCGCGCGGCTCCAGCGTGACCACAGTCGCCCCTCCTCGCCGGTGCCACGGCCGACGCCCGGCACCCGCAGCCGGTCGATCCGGTGACCGACCTTGCTCAGCATCGCCGGTAGCAGCGTCAGCGCCGCGGCCATCGTGACCAAGACGGTCAGCGAGGCCGCCAGGGCCGGGCCGTAGAGGAAGCTGACCCCGATCGCGAACAGACCCAGCAACGCCACGCAGACCGTCGCCCCGGCAAACAGCACCGCCCGGCCGGCGGTATCCATCGCCACGCCGACCGCCTCCGCCGGCTCGAGCCCGGCGCGCAGGCCGGAGCGAAAGCGGGTGACGATGAAGAGGGAGTAGTCGATTCCAACCCCGAGCCCGATCATCGCGGCCAGCTGGGGCGAGAAGTCGGCAGTGTCGACCACGTGCGTGAGTAAGGTGACCATGCTCAGCGCGACGCCCAGGGCGATCACCGCGGTGAGTATCGGCAGGCCCATGGCGACGACAGACCCGAAAGTGATCAGCAACACGACGATCGCGGCAGCGAGTCCAACGAACTCGGCGCCGCCCCCCTCACCCTGCTGGTTATCGCGGATCGCATCGCCACCGAGCTCGACCTGCAGCTCCTCGGTGCTCGCGTCGTCGGCCGCCGCGAGCGCAGCCTCGATCGTGGCGTCCTCGACGTCGAAGGATCGGGCCTCCAGCTGCGCGCCGGCCAATCCGATCGTGCCGTCCTCGGAGAGGGCCCCTTCGTCCTCGAGCGGCGAGTCGACGGCGACCACACCGTCGACCGCCTCGATCATCGCAACCGTCTCGCGGACCTGGGCGCTCAGGTCAGGATCGGTGAGGGTGCCTTCGGTGCTGTGGAAGACGATCTGGATCGAGTCGCCGGAGCGGGCTGGAAACTGCTCCTCGAGCAGCGTCAACGCCTGCTCGGAGTCGGAGTCGGGTAGCTCGAAGTTGGTCGAGAAGTCCTCCCCGGCGGCGCTCGCCGCAGCGACGCAGACGACTAAGGCGAGGAGCCAGGTCCCGAAGGTGAGCCGGCGGTGGCGAACACAGAAGGAGGCGAGAGCGCGCACAGGGCATCCTTTTACCTTGCGAGCGGATCCTGCGCGTCCGCGCCCCCCAGGCCGGAGCGCGCGGACGCCCGTCCAGGGGCTCCGGCGTCGCTCAAGTCGGCCGGTGAACGGGCCGAAAGGGCTCTGGTGACCGCTTTCTCTCGTAATTCTCTGCGCTCTTGGCCCTGGGCCGTGGGCGCGGTGCTGGCCGCAGCGACGGCGGCCCTGGCGCTGGGCACCCCTGCGGAGGCCGCCGTGCGAACCGCGGCGACCGAACACGGCAAGGCCGAGCGCGTCAAGACCTGCCGATCAGCAAGCAGCCCTGGCAGGAGGCGCGCTCGATCATGAGCGTCGGCCCCGAAGGAGTGGGCGCGCTGATCGCCGGGGACCGGCTCGAGGCGGCGGGTGATTTCGAGGTCAGCGTCTGCCTCAAATCGAACCCTCTGCATCCCGGCGCCGGCCAGCCCTGCGTCGGCGACATCTACTCCTATAACCCGACGATCCGAGCCAAGCTCGTGCTGGCCTCCAGCGGCGGCGCGACCGGCCCCGCTGGGACCCAGGACATCAGCCGCACCCAGTCGCTGACCTGCACCCAGGACCTGCCCGCCCGCAACCACCACTGCGTGGTTTCAGTCCCCTGGAGCAGCCTCAAGATCGCCGACCCTGACTCGCTCCCCTGCAGGGCGGACGCCTGCCCGGCCGCGGCTGCAGGGGCACTGGTGTCTACGTCCGCAGCGAGCAGCGCTGGAAGATCGACGCCTGCAAGCCCTAGAGCCGGATGATCGGCCGCTTTGAGCCGCTGCAGGGAACCGTCGAGCGTGAGCACGGGCTCCTCGAGGCCCCACGCTGGCGGCCCGACGGCAGCCTGATCTATAGCGACGTGACCGCGGGCGGGATCTTCGAGCTGCGAGCCGGCGAAGCCCCGAGAGCGTTGCTTCCGGGGCGCCGCGGGGTCGGCGGCCTACTTCCCCACGTTGACGGGGGCGTGGTCGCCTCGGGACGTTCGGTCTTCCACTTCGACGGGGAGACCCAGCGAGAGTTGCTGGCGCCCGACGGCGTCCCCGGCTTCAACGACCTCAGCACCGACGGCGAGGGCCGGATCTACGCGGGGGCCCTGCGCTTCCGGCCGATGGCCGGCGAGCGCCCTGTCCCAGGGGGGATCTGGCGGATCGAAGGCGGCGGTCGAGGCGAGCCGATCGCCCGAGGGGTCGAGTGGCCGAACGGGATCGGCCACTCCGCCGACGGGGCGACGCTCTACGTCTCCGACACCTCCCGCCGGGTTGTGATGGCTTTCCCGGCCGAGGGTGGTGGCCCCGGCGAGGTCTTTGCCGAGCCCGGCGAGGGCGTACCGGATGGGCTGGCGGTTGACGCCGAGGGCGGGGTCTGGGTCGCCCTCGGCGCCGCGGGGATCGCCCGCTACCGGCCCGATGGCCGGCTTGACCAGATGCTCGAGGTGCCAGCCTCCTTCACCTCCAGCCTGAGCTTCGGGGGCGGCGACGGGCGGCGCCTGTTCGTGACGACGGCGGACCTCGACGGCGATCAGCGCGGCGGCGTGGTCCTCAGTTCCCGATCGGAGATCCCCGGCCTCCCGCTCGCCCTGGCCGCCGTCTGAGGGCGGGCCGGACCGCCGTTACTCGCCGCGGATCCCGCTCCGACGCGGTGGCTACTCCAGCGCCTCGGCCGGCAACCCCGCTTGCTCCATGTCCACCCGGGAGCCACGAAACGGGACCCCCTCGGCGACCAGCAGGCGACGCTGGCGCTCGCCCTGGGCGAGCGACCCGTCGGCCCGAACGATGCGGTGCCAGGGGACGCTGGGATCGGCGCAGGCGGCGAGCGCAGCCCCGGCGCTGCGCGGAGCCCCCGGGCTCAGGGAGCGGTAGGCGGCTACGAACCCCTCCGGGACCGCCCGGGCCCGGTTGAGGATCTGCTCGTCGGCAGGGCGTCGCATCGGGCCATCCTATGCCGCCCTCGAATCAATGCGTCGGAGTCCGTGCTCGGTCTGGGAGAATGGGTCCATGGCGCGCGGGTCCAGATGGAAGTTGACGATGGTCGCTGCCTCCCTGCTGATCGGGCTATTGTTGCTTCCTACTACCGCCGATGCCGGCCGCGTCCGCGGCATCGACGTCTCCCGCTTTCAGGGGACGATCGACTGGCAGCGAGTCGCCCAGACCAAGACAGAGTTCGTCTTCGCTCAGGCCAGCCGCGGCAGCGGCGGCGATTGCACGGTCGCCCCTGAGAGCTGCGGCGCCGACGGCTACTACGCGGACAACCTCGAGGGCGCCCGCGAGGGTGGGCTGCCGGTCGGTCCCTACCACCGCGCCTTCGCCTCCGGAGGGACACGCGCCCGCGCCAAGGCCGACGCCCGGACCGAGGCCGGCGTCTTCATCAGGGCGGTGAACGCCGCGGGAGACTTCGACCTGCGACCCGTGCTCGATGTCGAGACCCCCTTCAAGCGCCTCGACGCCGACCGGCTCAGGCTCTGGATTCGCGTCTGGCTGCAGAAGGTCGAGCGGCGCCTCGGCATCAAACCAATGATCTATTCCAATGCCTCGAGCTGGGCGGCAACCGGCGATACGAAGCGATTCGCCCGCCGCGGCTACAAGCTCTGGGTCGCGAACTTCGACGTGCCCAACCCGCTCGTGCCGGCGGAGGACTGGGCCGGAAGGGGCTGGGCCGTGTGGCAGTTCACGAGCACCGGCAGCGTCCGGGGGATTAGAGGCAACGTCGACAAGAACAAGCTCGGCGTACCGCTCAAGCGCATCGAGGCCTCCCAGGCCGGCTAGCCGCGAGCGCGGCTGGACCGGCCGAGGCCATCCCGCGCAGCGCTGCCGGGGGCTGAGCGGACGCTCGGGGCTCGGCGCTGCCAAGCTTCCGGCATGGCCACCGACGCGCCGAGCGACACAAACCCGGTCCGCGATCGGCGCATCGAGCAGATCGAGCCGCTCGCGACCCCGGCCCTGCTCCTGCACGAGCACCCGCTTTCGCCCGAGCGGGCCGACGGCGTGCTCAGGGACCGGCAGAGGCTGGCCCGGATCCTCGCCAAGGACGATGCGCGACTGCTGGTCGTGGTCGGGCCCTGCAGCGTCCACGACGTCGAGGCAGCCCGCGACTACGCGCAGCGCCTGGCCAGGCTTTCCCCCGAGCTCGAGAACCTGATGCTGACGATGCGCGTCTACTTCGAGAAGCCACGTACGACCACCGGCTGGAAGGGCCTGATCAACGACCCCCATCTGGATGGCTCCGGGGACGTCAACAGTGGCCTGCGGATCGCGCGTGAGCTATTGCTCGAGGTGCTCGACCTGGGCCTGCCGGTCGGCTGCGAGTTCCTCGATCCGATCTCCCCCCAGTACATCGCCGACACCGTCTCCTGGGGCGCGATCGGGGCCCGCACGACCGAGAGCCAGATCCACCGCCAACTCGCCTCGGGGCTCTCGATGCCGGTCGGGTTCAAGAACCGCACCGACGGCAACATCGGCGTCGCCGTCGACGCGGTCAGGGCCGCAGCCGCCCAGCACTCGTTCGCGGGCGTCGACCTCTCCGGCTCCTCGGCGATCCTGCATACCTCTGGGAACCCCGACTGCCACGTAATCCTCCGCGGCGGTCGCGGCGAGCCAAACTACGGGCCGGAGTCGATCGCAAAGACATTGGAGCTCCTGCGGGAGGTGGGCCTGCCCGAGCGCGTGGTGATCGACGCCTCCCACGACAACAGCGGCAAGGACCATGAGCGCCAGCCCACGGTCGCGACCGAGATCGCGGCGCAGCTCGCCGCAGGTGAGGAGGGGATCGTCGGCGTGATGCTCGAGTCATTCCTGGAGAGCGGCCGCCAGGAGCTGAGTGGCGAGCTGGACTACGGGCGCTCGATCACCGACAAGTGCATGGACTGGGACAGCACCGTGGCCGTCCTTCGCGAGCTCGACGCTGCGGCGCTGACGCGGCGCCCGTAGGGGCTCGGGCTGGGGCTAGGGCTGGGGGGTTAGGGGGCGCCGCGGCCAGGCGCCGGACGGAAGGCCACGTCGAGTCTCTCGAGGCCGTAGACGCCTGCGATCGACTCGTAAAGCGGCTCGGCCGTGAGCTCGAGCTCGAGCATCCTCGGCGCGAGGAAGGTGAGCGCCTCCTGGAGCTCGGCTCGAGCCAGGTTCGCCCCCAGGCAGTGGTGGATCCCGGCACCGAACGTGAGCGGCTTGACCTTGCCCCGATCGGCACCGATGTCGAAGCTCTCGGGGTCGTCGATCACTGACGCGTCGCGGTTGCCGGCGAGGGTCGAGACCATGACCACGGTCTCCGCCGGCACGACCACCTCGCGGAAGCTCACCTCCTCGGTCGTCATCCGCGCCGTGAACGGCGTGATCGGCTCGAACCGCAGCACCTCCTCTACCGCGGCCGGCACCAGCCCCGGCTCGCGCCCCAGCAACTCCCACTGGTCCGGGTGCTCGGCAAACAGGCGGATCGCCTGGGCCAGCTGGGCCTGGGTCGTATCGACCCCGCCCGCAAGCACGTTCATGACCAGGTTCAGGCATTCCTCCTCGCTGAGGCGGTCGCCTTCGTGGGTCGCGTTGAGCAGGATCGAGATCAGATCGTCCCCGGGGTCGTCACGTCGCCGCTCGATCAGCGCCCCTGCGTACTCACGAAACTCGACGATCGCCCGCTCGAGCTCGGCCCGGTCCTCGACGATCGCCACCGGATCGAACTGGCGCTGGAAGCTGGTCGCCCAGCCGTGCAGGCGGTCAGCGTCGGCGACGGGGGCGCCGACCACCGCGGCGATCATCAGCGACGGGTAGCGCTTTGCGAAGGCGGCGACGAACTCACACTCCCGCTCACCCGCCAAGGGCTCCCAGAGGTCAGCCAGGTGTTCCCGCATCAACGGGCGGTAGCGATCCGCAGCTCGCCGGTTGAAGGCCGGGTTGACGAGATTGCGGAGCCGGCCGTGATCGGCGCCCTCGATCGAGATGATGTTCTTGCGGATCGCCTCCGCGAGCGGGCCCTCGGTGACCCCGAACACCTCGGCCAGCGTGGCCGAGGGGAAGCGGACCGATTTGCTGCGCAGAAAGAAGCTCGCGGCCTCGCGATCGAGCACGAACAACCAGCCGAGCGGGGAACCGGCCAGCCAACTCCGGCCGCGAAGCTCGCCGATCGTTTCGTGGAAGCGCTCACCCCGCAACTCGGGATCGGCGTAGTCGAACTGCGGGAGCTCGAGCTCGGTCGCGAGGCCTCTCAGCTCAGCCGGCACCCCTCGAGGCTAGCGCGCGGACGGAAGCCGACCCGCCCGCTACTGCTCCTCGTCGGGCGGCTTCACCTCGGGATCAACACCCGGGGCGTAGGCGTCGTCGGGGAAGCCGTCGCCGTCGGCGTCCGCGCCGGGGTCGATCGGATCGCCGTTCTCGTCGATCGGGTTGCCGTCCTCATCGAGCTCGGGGGCGTTCGGATCGATCGGGCTGCCGTCCTCGTCGTACTCCGAGGACTTCGCGGTCAGGTCGCTATAGAAGGGCGAGAGCGAGACCGGGTTGCGCGCCTCTGGGAAGTCGGCGCAGGCCGTGTCCTCGATCGCAACCTCCATGTAGGCCTGCCAGATCGGCGCCGAGAGCGAGGAGCCGTAGCCGGGCAGCGGCACCCGCTCGTTCGGGTTGCCGGTCCACACCGCGGTCGCGATCTCGGGTGTGTAGCCGACGAACCAGGCGTCCGCCTGCTCCTCCGTGGTGCCGGTCTTGCCGGCCGCGGGGCAGGAGATGTCGTTGCCCGCCGCCGTGCCGTAGTCGAGCGTGCCCTTCATGATGTCGGCGACCGTGTAGGCAACGCCGTCGCGGATCACTTGCTCGCCGGTCGGGTCGACATCCTTGTCGACCTCGCCGTCGGGCAGCTCGACCCGGCGGATCGCGGTGGGGTCGTGGTGCACGCCCCCGTTGGCGATCGAGGCGTAGGCGTTCGACATCTCGAGCACGCTGCAGCACTTGGTCGTGCCGCCGATCGCCTCGGCGGGGAAGCCGTCGAGCGGCGAGGTGATCCCGAGCTTGGTCGCCATCGCGGTGAAGTCCTCCGGCCCGACGTCGATCCCGAGCTGGGCGTAAACGGTGTTGATCGATCTCGCGGTCGCTTGGCGCAGGTTTATGACGCCGCCGGCGCCACCGGTGACCGTCCAGGGCGGGCCGTACTCGTCTGGGGTCAGGGTGATCGAGGAGGGGGCCGGGTAGCGAGTCTTATCGGGGTCGATGCCCTCGTCGACGGCGGTGGTCAACACGAAGGGCTTGAACGAGGAGCCGGGCTGGCGCTCACCCTGGGCGGCGAGGTTGAACTGGCTCGAGTCGTAGCTGCTGGAGGAGGCCATCGCGAGGATCTCGCCGGTCTCGGTCCTGGTCGAGACCAGGGCCGAGGCGGCGCTGGTCACTGGGTGGTCGACGATCGCCTGCTGGGCCGCCGCCTGTAGCTGCGGCTCGAGGGTCGTGTAGACCTGCAGGCCGCCCTGGCGCACGGTCTTCGGCCCATAGGTGTCGATCAGCTCCTGCTGGACGAAGTCGAAGAAGAACTGCTCGTCCCGTTGCTCGTAGCGAAGGCCACGCTCGAGCCCCAGACCCTGCTTTTTGAGCTTGTTCGCCTTGGCCTGGTCAATGTAGCCCTGCCCGGCCATCGCGTTCAGCACCCGGTTGCGGCGCTCGGTGGCGATGTCGGGATTGAGGAAGGGGTTGTAGTCGGTCGGCGCCTGCGGCAGACCCGCGAGCAGGGCCGACTCCTTTACGTCGAGTTGCTTGACGTTCTTGTCAAAGAAGACCTGGGAGGCGGCCTCGACGCCAATCGCGCTGCGGCTGTTGTTGGTCCCGTACGCCGCGGTGTTCAGATAGGTCTCGAGGATCTCGTCCTTGCTGTAGCCGTCCTCGTACTCGCGCGCCATCTCGGCCTCGATGATCTTGCGCTCGAGCGTGTCCTCGGGGTCCTCGATGTAGAGGTTGCGGACAAGCTGCTGGGTGATGGTCGAGGCGCCCTGGCGTACCTCGCCCGCCTCGAGGTTCTCGAACGCGGCTCGGGCGATCGCAACGTAGTCGACGCCAGCGTGCTCGTAGAAGTTCTCGTCTTCGATTGAGATCGTCGCCTGCTTGAGCGAATCCGGGACCCGCTTGAGCGTGGTCGGCTCGCGCAGCACGTCGCTTTGGACGAAGCCGAGGCTATTGCCGGAGGCGTCGAAGATCTCGGAGTTGGCGCCGTCGTCAGCCGGCCTCAGTGTGTCGATCGAGGGCGCCCCAGCGGCTTTGTTGGCGACCCAAAGCGCCACCCCGCCCAGAGCCAGGCCGAGCGTCACCAAGACGACGGTGAGACCGGCGAGCAGCTTCTTGCCGGCGGAGCCTTTCGAGCTCCGCCTTCTCTGTCTCGCCCTCACAGACATCGCTGCAAGCGTACCGACCCAAGGCCCTGGGCAAGCCGGTTTGGAGTGCCGCCGTGCACGGCGCGGCCCACGGGGGTCGGCGGGGAGGCCTAGCCGCAGTTGGGCCAGTGCTGGGCGCCGTCGGCCTTCTTCAGGGCCACGGCCACCACGGCTTGAGTCTTGTAGTTGTATTTGATCGGATCGCCGCGGGGTGACTTCGGGGCGGCTCGCCAGGTGCTCTTGTGAAACTGGAAGGCGCCGCGGTACAGTCCGCCGCCGCCGATCGCGTTGGGGTCACCGCCTGACTCGCAATCGCTGGTGTTCCGGGCCCAGCGCTTGTCCTTGCCGCTCACCCGTTCCCAGTACCGCTGGTACCTCTGCTTGCTGCGGGCCGATTGCGCCGAACGGTCTTTGCCCTGCTCGGAGCCCTCCTCGGTTGCCGCGACCTCATTCTCGACCGAGAGGCCACCCGAGCCGGCCTGCGCGGGAGCGACCGCGACGATGATCAAGGCTGAGAAAGCAACCAGCAAGGCGACGAGGCCGAGCCCCAGCGCCGGCAGGATTCCCGAATTTTGCGTTGCAGAAGAGTGCGACTGAATCACTATTACTAGCTCTCGGTCTGCTTACGGGGTTAGCTGACGGGCTCGCGCCAAACGGCGCTACGCGGCAGAGGCCGGCGATTCGCCCCAACAAAGTGGGTCCCCCGCTACCCGCTGATATGTGGGCGGGCGTTCAGCAGGTCGCGGGAAACCTAGCAAACTGTGAGCAGGATGTGAGTGCCGCCCCGTGCAGACAACGGCGGCGGCGAAGGCGCTAGCCGCGGGTCTTGCGGCCGATCCGGTCCGCAGCCCGCTCACCCGAGCGCACCGCGCCCTCCAGGTAACTCTGATTGGTGGCGACGGTATGCTCGCCGGCGAAATGGATCGCCCCCTCGGGGCGGCCGACGTAGCGGTAGTAGCGCGTGTACTGACCGGGAAGGTAGGCGGCGTAGGAGCCGCGTGCCCACGGGTCGCCGACCCAGCGGTCCGTCCAGGCCTCACCGGTGAAGCCGCCGGAGATCCCCTTGATTGCGGTGCCGCCCGGCTACGCCGACGGCCGCGGGATCGGCACGCTTGACGCCCGCCAGGGTGTCGCAGAGCTGGTCCGCACCCACTGGGGGCTCGGGAGCCGGCTGCTGAGCGACATCTTCGGCTCCCCGGCCGATGACCATGCCCGCTTCACCGCTTTTCAGCGGCGCGCGGCCGACGCTCAAGTCGCGGCCGACCTGCTGGAGTTGATCTACACCTTCGACGTGCGCGAGGATCTCGCGGCCATGGAGCTTCCGACCACGGTCGTCCATCGCCGCGGCGATCGGACGATTCCGCTCGCGCTGGGGCGTGAGCTCGCGGCGATGATCCCCGCGGCAAGGTTTGCGGAGCTGGATGGGAACGCCCACCTGCCCTGGTACGGGGACGGTCAAGTCGTCCTCGCCGGCTTCGCCCGCTTTCTGGGAATCGCGGCTCCCGCTCCCGCCGCGGACCCCGAGGCCGCGCGGAGCGATGAAGCGGCGGCGCTGGCCACTCTGACCCCCCGAGAGCTGGAGATGCTGGCCCTGATCGCTGACGACCTCAGCGAGCGCGAGATCGCGGAGCGGCTGGTGCTCAGCCCGCACACCGTGCACCGCCACGTCGCCAACATCCGCTCGAAGTTGGGACTGCGCACCCGGGCAGCGGCCGCGGCGCTGGCGGCCCGTGCCAAGCTGCGCTGAATCTGGCCCATTCGGGCCATGCCGAGATGGCCCGAACGGGCGAAGCCGACGGGCTCGGGCGCTGATGGAGTGCCGTCAGACCACGGAGTTCCGTGAGCAACGACCAGAAGGAGCCACAGTGAGCATCCCCAGCACAGAGAACCGGCCCCCGAACGTAGGCGAGCGCCAGGCGCCGCTGCGGGTCGGCTACCGCCGCGAGCCCGACAGGCGCTGGTTACCGATCGCGGGCGCACGCTCGGCACGGCGCCGTCCGACCCGTTCCACCTGCGGGCTGAGATCGGGGAGGAGTACGACGGTGCGGAGCTCGAGGTCGGCGTTCACCGCGGCGTCGGTGGCTTACACGATGCCCCGAATCCCGGAGAGATCCTCTGCACGGCCCTCGCCGCCTGCCAGGACCAAGTCCTGCGGATGGTCGCGAACCTCTGCGGAGTCGAGCTGCTCGACGTGCGAACGGAGGTAGCGGGCGATGTGGATCTGCGCGGCACCCTGATGGTCGACCCTGACGTTTAGGTCGGGTTTCAGTCGATCCGCTGCGAGGCCGAGCTCACCCCGGCTCCCGGCAGCGACCCGCGCCAGGTCGAGCGCATGATCGAGATCGCCGAGCGCTGCTGCGTGGTGCTCGCGACCCTGCGCAACGGAGTTCCGGTCGAGACCGAGTTCCACGTCGAAGCCCCGGAGGCAGAGCCGCGCTTGTAACGTTGCGGCCCGGAGGAGCGATGAGACCAGAAACGAAATACGCCGACAGCGACGGCGTCAGCGTGGCCTACCAGGTCGTCGGCGAGGGTGAGATCGACCTGGTGATCGCCTTTCCCTTCGTCTCCCACCTGGACCTGCTCTGGGAGAGCCCACGGATGTCCGGCTTCGTCCGGCAGCTCGCGCGCTTCGCCCGGGTGATCCCCTTCGATCGTCGCGGGGTTGGGCTCTCAGACCCGTGCGATTCCGCGGCGACGCTCGAGGAGCGGATGGACGACGTCCGCGCGGTGATGGACGCGGCCGGCTCGGAGCGGGCGGCGCTGCTGGGGATGTCCGAGGGCGCGACGATGTGCATGCTGTTCGCCGCGACCTACCCCGAGCGCACCTCGGCGCTCGTCCTGTGGGGGGCGATGGCGCGCTCGACCGCGGCGGATGGCTACCCCTGGGCCCCGTCGCGTGAGGCGATCGAGGAGGCAAGCCTGGAATTGGTCGCACCGATGTGGGGGCAGGGCGCGACGATCGAGATCTTCTCGCCGAGCCTGGCCGACGACCCTGATGCCCGCGAGTTCCAGGCGCGAATGGAGCGGCAGGCAGCCAGCCCCAGACGCGTGCTGCAGCTGCTCGAGATGTTCCTCGACACCGATGTCCGCGAGACCCTGCCGCTGATCGGGAAGCCGACCCTCGTGATGGGCCGGCGCGGCGACCTGGCCGTCAACATCCGCGCCTCGCGCTGGCTCGCCGAGCAGATCGAGGGCAGCAAGCTGGTCGAGCTCGAAGGCGCCGATCACTTTCCCTGGGTCGGCGAGAGCACTGACGAGGCCCTCGATGAGATCGAAGCCTTCCTCACAGGGGTGCGGCCCGCACCGACTCCCGAGCGGGTGCTGGCAACGGTCATGTTCACCGATATCGTCGACTCGACCAGCCGGCTCAGCGAGATCGGGGATCGCCGCTGGCGGGCGCTGCTGGCCGAGCACCAAGAGCTGGTTCGAATCCAGCTGAAGCGGTTTGGGGGCCGTGAGGTGAATACCACCGGCGACGGCTTCGTCGCAACCTTCGACGGGCCCACCCGGGCGGTCGAGTGCGCGAGCGCGATCGCCCGCGAGACCGCGGCGCTCGGGATCGAGGTCCGAGCCGGCCTCCACGCCGGTGAGGTCGAGCTGATCGGCGAGGACGTCGGTGGTATCGCGGTCCACATCGCAGCCCGAATCTGCGGCCTCGCCGGCGCCGGTGAGGTAATCGTCTCGCGCACGCTTCGCGATCTCACAGCGGGCTCAGGGATCGAGCTGGGCGACCACGGCCGTCACAGCCTCAAGGGTGTCGGCGACGAGCAAGAGCTCTACAACGTCGTCTCGACCCCGCTCTCGCCGGGCTAGTAACAACGCCCGGGACCGGGCGCTCAGCCGCCGGTCAGCAGTGAGCCCGAGAGGTCGCCGGCGCCGCCCTGGGCTACGGCCGCGGCCGCGCTCTCAGCGGCCTTGTTTGCGTTCGACTTCTTGCCCTTGACCCGGATCGAGCCGCGCATGACGGGGTGGATCCGGCAGAAATAGGTGTAGGTCTTGCCCGCCTTGGTCAGCGGCGGGGTGGTGAACTCGCCGGTTCCCTCGGTGACCTCGCGGCTGGTCCCGGTGCCGAAGCCGAGCTGCCCCGAATCGAAGTCGATCGGCCCGTCGGCAAGCGGGTAGCCGATCCCGGAGTCGCGGTTACACGGGGCCTTGCAGGCGGTGATGCTGTGCCAGACCTGCTCGGTATCCGGGGCACCCTCCACCGCATCGAGGTTCGTGAAGCTGACGGTACCGCCGGGCTTGACGGTCGGCGGCTTCATCAGGCTGGTGGGGAAGTCGCGGACAGCCGAGAAGCCGCCCTGGTCATAGACGAAGCTCGAGATCTCGATCCCGTCAGCGTCGACGGGATTGCCGCTGGGAAGCGTGCCCGGCTTCGGCAGCCCGAGGTTCTTCCGCGCCAGGGCGTCGATGTTCTCGGGCAGGCGACGGTGGGTCAGGACCCCACCTTGCTTGTACATGGCCGTGACTGCCTCTCGATCGTCGAAGGGGTCCTTGGCGGCGGGGTCGTCGTCGCGGCTCCAGAACAGCGGCATGATTCCCATCGACTCATACCAGGAAGCCTTCTTGACGTCGTAGGTTGTGTTGATCGAGACCGTGTCGCCGCGCTTCAGCCGGATCCGCCATTCACGCGGGGTCGCCCTCATCGCGACGTCCCAGCTGACCGCGCCGGCCGGCTCGTAGTACTTCGCCTTGGAGCGGAACAGGCGCTTGGTCTCGGAGGGATCGTCACCGTCGGTGTTGCCGGCGTCGGGGCCGTCGCGGGAGACCTTGAGGTCAACCCGTTTCCCGCCGGGATGCAGGTGGCCGGCGGTAAACAGCAGGGTCGCGCCCGACTTCGGGATCGTCCAGCGGCGATGCTCGCTGATCTTCTCCCGCTCCTCGTAGCCAGGCTCGGAGGGGTTGGTCGGGACCTCGTCCGGGAAGGTGTACTTGCCGTCGCCGTCGCGGTCGTAGCTGCGCTTGGCATCGAAGACCGGGTAGATCTGCGGCGCCCCGGCCACGTCCAGCCAATGCACGCCGGCGGCCTTGATGTCGGTCCGAGCCGGGGTCGTCTTCGGGACCCAGTCGATTTCCCAAGTCAGATAGACCTGCCGCCCGCCGGTCGCGCCCAGGTTGTGGATCATGTCGTTGACGATCCAGTCGCCATCCGCCTCGACCTCATAGCCATAGCCTTGGGGCGGCTTCGCGATCGTCTTCTCCTCGCCCGAAGCGAAGGTCGGGCCGCCGCCCAGGCTGGGGTCGATCCAGACCACGTGGTGCAGATGGAGGTCCCAGACCGACGGGGTAACGAGCTTGCCGCTCGGCCTGACCTCGACCATGCTCGGCTTGAAGCGCGTGATGTAGCCCTCGGCGGTCGAACCCTCGGCGAATGTCGAGGCATCGCCGGGGCCCTCGACGAGCTCAGCGTTGGGGCAGGTCTTGCTCGCTCCGAAGTTGTTCAGGTTCTGCCCGGGGTGGATAGTGATTGCATCGGTACGGCAGGAGTACGTCGTCATTCCGTCGTACTGAGCGGCTTTCAGGATCTCCTCCTTGGCGCTCGCCGAACCGACCCACACCAGCGGCAGGCAAAACACGGCCAGAGCCCCTCCCAAGGCGAGTCGAGGAAGACTCATCCGCGGAAGTATCCCAGATCGCCCATCGGAACCCCGGCGCGAACGCTCACCCTGCTCTTCATCTCTCTCCTGTAGCTAGATCCTCAGCCGGAGGTTCCCAAGCTCCTCCGTGCCTGGACCATAGCGGTCGATCGTGGCCGGCGCCCCAAGCATATGATGCGCTCGTGACCCGGGCCCTGCTGATCATCGACATCCAACGCGACTACTTTCCCGGCGGCGCCTACCCCCTGGTCGAGCCGGAGGCGGCAGTGGCGGCCGCGGGGCGGGCGCTCGAAGCGTTCCGCGAGGCGGGCGAACCGGTGATCCACGTTCGCCACCTGTGGGACGAACCCGAGGCGACGTTCATGCGGCCGGGGACCGAGGGGGTCGAGATCCACCCAAGCGTAGCCCCGCTCAAGGGTGAGCTGGTGATCGAGAAACAACAGCCGAACAGCTTCATCGACACCGACCTCGAGCAGGAGCTGCGCTCACGCGGGATCGACGAGCTCGTCGTCGTTGGGATGATGAGCAGCATGTGCGTCGACGCGACCGTGCGCAGCGCCGTCGACCGCGGCTTCTCCGCCACAGTGGTCCATGACGGCTGCGCGGCACCCGGGTTGAGCTTCGGCGATCAGGAGATCCCCGGAGCCTCGGTTCACGGGGCCTTCATGGCGGCGCTGGCCGACGCCTACGCGACCGTGGTCAGCGCCGACGAGCTGCTGGCCTGAGGCGCTCGTGGTGCCGGATCTGATGGCGCGCCGGGCGGACAAGGCAGACCGCTTCGCCGAGCTGCACAAGCGGGGCACCTTCGTGATCCCGAATCCATGGGACGTCGGCTCGGCCAAGGTCCTGGCCGGGCTCGGCTTCGAGGCCCTTGCTACGACCAGCTCGGGCCTGGCGTTCGCGCTCGGACGGGAAGATGGGGGCGTCACGCCCGAGCAAGTCATGGCACACGTCGAGTCGGTCGATCGCGCCACCCCGCTTCCGGTATCGACCGACCTCGAGGATGGCTACGGCCCGCGACCCGAGGACGCCGCGGATGCGATCACGGCGGCCGGCAGGGCCGGCGCTGTCGGGGGCTCGATCGAGGACTTCAACGGCGAGCGCGGGCTCTACGAACGCGCGGAGGCCCTCGAGCGGGTCACGGCCGCGGTCGAGGCAGCCCGGAAGCTGCCGTTCACGTTCACATTCACCGCACGTGCCGAGAACTTCATTCGCGGCAATCCCGACCTGGAGGACACGATCGCGCGCCTGGTGGCGTTCGAGCAGGCCGGAGCAGATGTGCTCTATGCGCCCGGGTTGCGGACTGCCGAGCAGGTCGCCGAGCTCTGCGCCGCCGTCTCGGCCCCGGTCAACGTGCTCGCCCATCGCGGGCTTACCGTGGCGGAGCTGGCCGAGGCCGGCGCCCGCCGGATCAGCGTCGGCGGCTCACTCGCCTGGAGCGCCCTGCGGGGGTTGACTGACGCGGCGCAGGCGATTCGTGATGAGGGCAGCTTCCAGGGCCTCGCCCGCCCGCCGGCGGAGCTCGACGCCTGGCTCTCCGCCGGCGAGTAGGCCCGGGGGTGGGCGTCTGGAGCGATTCGCCGCGGCCCGAGGCCGCCGCTGCGGCCTACGCAGCGTTTGTCGGCCGCTACGGCGCGCAGCTGGCGCGGGAGCTGATCGCCGCCGCCGCGATTCCGCCGGCTGGACAGGCTCTGGACGTGGGCTGCGGTCCCGGGTCCCTGACTGCGGCGCTGGCCGAGCGCCTCGGCGCCGAGCGTGTGGCGGCGATCGACCCCTCCGAGCCCTTCGTCAACGCCTGCAGGGAACGTGTCCCGGGGGCTGACGTGAGAGTCGGGCGAGTCGAGAGCCTGCCGTTCGAGTCCGAAAGCTTCGATGCGGTACTCGCTCAGCTGGTCCTGCAGCTGATCGACAATCGCGAGCTGGGAATCCGCGAGATGTCCCGCGTCGCTCGACCGGGAGCCGTCCTCGCGGCCTGTGTCTGGGACTGGGGTGCGATGCCGCTGCTGCGGGCCTTCTGGGACGCGGCCCTGGCGCTTGCGCCGGAGCGGGCCGGGGCATTGGACGACGCCGGGCGGGTCGGCTACAAGCAACCCCTGGAGCTCGGTCAGGCCTTCGAGGTGGCCGGGCTGGAGCAGGTCCGCAGCGGTGAGATCTGGGTCAGCGCGAGCTACCCGGACTTCGACGACCTCTGGAGGCCCCTCGAGGTCGGTGTCGGCAATTCGGGCGCCTTCTACGGCGCACTGGTCGACGCCGACCGGCGGCGCCTGCGCGAGGACGCTTTTCGTCGCCTCGGCGCGCCGCTCGGACCGTTTCAACTCGAGGCCCGCTCGTGGTGGGCCGCCGGCCTCGCCCCCCGGCGGGCGGGCTAGCCCGCCGCCCGAAGTTTGACCTTGAGCTTCTCGGTCGTCTTGTTGCCGGCCTGATCTTTGAGCGTGACCTTGAGCTGCGCCTTGGCCTGCTTGCCGGCTGCTAATGCCGCGGCAAGTTTTTTGGTGTTCTTGCTCTTCTTTGGCTTCAGCTTGAGCTTCCGGCTGCGGCCCTTCTTGAGCTGCTCGGTCGTGGCCTTGAGCGCGTAGGAGGCCTTGCCCAGCTTCACCGCGCCGCTGCCCTTCGCGCTCAGCTTCTCCTTCGCCGTGGCCTTGGCCACGATCGAGATCTTCGAGCCCTTCTGGCTCTGCTTGCCCTTCGCCCTGGCCGAGCCCTTGAGCTTCGTGTCGACCTTGAACGCCCTGCTCGCCGGGCTCGAATCCGTGTTGCCGGCCGGGTCGGTGGCCCGCACCTCGAAGTTGTACTTGCCCTGGGAAAGCTTCCCCAACGACTGCGGCGAGGTGCAGGCCGCAAAGACCGCCTCGGCGAGCCGGCACTCGAAGCTCGAGCCGGCCTCGCTGGAGCTGAAGCCGAGCTTTGGCTTGTTCTTCTTCGTCGGACCGTCCGGACCTGAAGTGATCGTCGTCTGCGGCGGATCGACGTCAGGCGGTACGGCGCCCGAGCCGAGCACGTTGGCGCCGGCGACCGCTTGCGCTGCTTGCGCCAGCACTGTCCGGATCGGGTCGTCGGCGAGCCGCCCATAGACCCCCGGCGCGTTGGGCTGCGCGCAGCCGGCGCCGAAGCTCGTATCGCCGACCAAGCGATAGGCGCCGGCCGCTGTCGGGACCACCAAGGGGCCACCGCTGTCGCCCTGGCAGGCGTCCTTGCCGCCCTCGATCAGGCCCGCGCAGACCATCAGGCTCGCCAAGAATCCCGTCCCATAGGAGGAGCCGCAGGTGCTGTCGGCAACGATCGCGAGCTCGACCGCGCGCAACAGATCCACGACAGCGCCTCCCTCCGCGGTCGCCCCCCAGCCTGTCGCGTGGGCCGTCCGGCCCGCGGTCCACAGCGCGCGCTCTCCCGGGCCGGCGATCTTGATCGGGACCGCCGGCGCACCGACCGGGCTCGCCAGCTTCACCAGGACGACATCCCACGCGCTCGTGACCGGGTTGAAGCGCTGATTGCCGCCGGCGTCCTTGAAATCGTGAATCTCGAC
>CAXMST010000134.1:0-3605 GCA_964196325.1 uncultured Acidimicrobiia bacterium | reverse complement strand
TAGCCGCGCTCGCCTGGGGCCTCGGTGAGGCCCACCCGGCGGAGGAAGAAGCTGGCGGCCCCGAGCGCGGCCCCGAGCGGCTCGGGGCCGCCGCCCGCCTGATAGGCATCAAGCAGGGCATGGCCCGCGAAGGCCGTGGCGATCGTGTTGGGCGTGGTTCTGGCGTAGAAGAAGAACCTGGTCTCGACATCGAAGTGGTAGGCCCAGCTTGGCTCGGGGTAGGCCTGGCAGCGGAGCTCCAGAAGCCGCGAGGTCGTCGCCCCGACAGCCCCATCCGGCGCATCGAGCAACTCCAGCGGCAGGCGGGAGTAGGCGCTGAGCACGTGGGCAAGGGTGGCCGCGTCCTCCTCCGGGCGGATCCCGAGCACTGGCCTGAGGTCGAGCGGGGACCGCTTCACGGCTTGGATCAAGAGTCGTCGCCCCAGTGCGGACCGTCGCAGCAGCCGCCCGCGCGTCGAGTTCAGTCCCTCGTAGGGGTCCGGCCCGATCCACTGACGCCGGCTGCCCCAGCCCTCGAGCTCGGCGATCGTTGCCCGCAGATGCGCGAGTCGGTCGACCGGGGCTATCTTCCCCCCATCGAGGATCTGCCCGCCAACGACTCCCCCCACCGGCTGATCCGCGCCTGCCGCTTTGGCGAGGGCGTGGTTGTCGGGCCGTTTACGAACCTCTACGAGTGCGTTGTCGGGGCCGGCAGCCGGGTTGGTCCGTATACCGAGATTCAGGCCGGCGTCGAGGTCGGCGCTGGCTGCAAGATTCAGAGTCATAGCTTCATTTGCTCGGGTGTACGGATCGCGGACGGGGTGTTCGTCGGCCACGGCGCGATCTTCGTCAACGACAAGACCCCACGGGCCACAAACGCCGACGGCTCGCTCCAGGGAGAGGCCGATTGGGACCTGCTCCCGATCACGGTGGGATCCGGGGCCACGATCGGCTCTGGAGCGCTCATCTTAGGTGGTGTCGAGATCGGTGAACGCGCGCTGGTCGGGGCCGGCGCGCTCGTCAGCGCCAGCGTTCCGGCGGGCGCGGTCGTGCGCGGCGAGCCGGCTCGAATCCGCTGAGCGATGCCGCTGCTGCCGCCGCTCAGTTGGCTCCGCGCCGCCGCAGGATCGCAGGAAGTGTGCGCAACAGGAGCCGCAGATCCATCCACAGCGACCAGTTCGTCACGTACGCGTAGTCAAGCTTGACCATCTCATCGAACGGGATCGAGGTGCGCCCCAGCACCTGCCAAAGACCGGTGATCCCCGGGGTGAGGTCGAGGCGTCCGCGGGCCCAGCCATAGACCCTCGCGTCCTCTTCGCGAGGCAGGGGCCGCGGCCCGACCAGGCTCATCTCGCCCCTGAGCACGTTCCAGAGCTGTGGCAACTCGTCGATGCTGGCCCGCCGCAGGATCCGGCCGACCCGGGTCACACGGGGGTCCCAATCGAGCTGGAGCCAGTTGGGGTCGGTGCTCGACGACATCAGATCTTGGCGCCGGCTGTCGGCATCGGCAACCATGGTGCGCAGCTTGTAGACGGTGAACGGCTTACCGGCCTTGCCTACCCGCGGCTGCCGGTAGAAGACCGGGCCGCGCGAGTCGAGGGGGATCGCAATTGCCGCAATGAGCACCAGGGGTGCGGTGAGCAGCAGGGTCAGTGTCGCGACCGCGAGATCGAACCCACGCTTGAGCCAGCGCGAGGTACGCCCGAGCACGGGCGGGTTGACACCGAGCACCGTCACGCCCTCGACCTCGTCGAGTTCGACCGAGGGCCCGTAGGCGTCGTTGGCGCCCGGGACGATCCCGACCTTGACGCCATGGCGGTGGCAGACATCGGCCATCTGCGAGACCTCGGGCGCCTGCAGGTCCGCGCGGCAGAGGATCAGTCTGTCGATCGAGCCCTCGGCGAGCAGGCGTTCAAGGTCAGCGGCGCCGCCCAAGAGGGGAACGTGGACGGTAGGCAGACCCGTTTCGTCACCGAGCTCGAGCTCCCCGCTGGTGGCGCCGGCAGGAGCCAGTCGCCCGACGGGGCTCAACCCGTACTCCGGGTGCTGAGCGATCTTTCGGACCACGAGGGCCGAGGTCGCACCGGCGCCCGCGATCAAGACGCGTTCGGCGCCCTCGAGCCCGATGACCAGCCGGCGCGCCGTGGAGCGCAGAAGCACGAGCAGGGGAAGGCTGATGGCCCCGAACCAGGCCGCCTCGGCGAACAGCAGGCGCGTGTCCGGCACCAGCTTCAAGTAGGCCCAATAGAGCAGCCCGCCCACCAAGAGCGCGTGGAATAGCCAGGGGAGATCATCGATCCCCGCGTGGCTGATGCGGCGCACGTCCCGGTCGTAGAGTCCGTAGACCTTGAACAGCAGCGCCCACACGGGCAGCGTCGGCAACGCCAGCCACACCATCTGCCATGGATCCGGCCGAAAGTCGGCGAGAGCGGCGGCAGCGAACAGGGCGATCAGGATTCCCAGCATGTCCGCGACCAGCAGCGCCCGCCGGCTGATCCGGTCGCGCCGGCGCCAGCGCGGCGAGATGACACCGTGACCGTGAACCCGTTCGGGGATCGTCGCGTCGCCGGCCGGGGCCGTCTGCGGCGGTTGTGGACCAACCGGCTCGGCCATCAGTCGATCGATCGGGAGGCCGCTGACGAGGCCGCTGAGAGCGGCACGTTGTGCCCGGCGTTCTCGAGCGAGGCCTCGGCAGCCTCGACCATGGCGATCACGTCGAGTGCCGTCTCGGGGCCGCTGAGCGGCTCAGAGCCGGCTTTCAGCGAGGCGATGAAGTCCTCCAACTCAGCCAGGATCGGCTCCTTGGCGTCCACCCGCAACGAGACGATCTCGCCGGTTCGGTACGAGAGCTGATACTCGCCAAACGTCTCCGGGTCCTGGTACTCGATGCCACTGTCGAAGAGTCGGACTGGCTCAGCTGCACCGTCCTCGTAGACGAGCATCTTCTCGCTTCCGACGATCACGGTACGGCGTAGCTTGCTGGGCGCCAACCAACTCAGCTCGACATGGGCGAGCAGGCCATCCGGATATGTGAGGTCAATGAAAGCGACGTCGGCGACGCCGTTCGTGATCACGTCGCGACCGACGGCGCTGACCGAGGCGGGCACGGCGTCGAGCCAATAACGAAGGATCGAGAAATCGTGCGGTCCGAGGTCGAAGATCACGCTGACATCGCTGCGGTAGGGCCCGAGATTGACGCGGCTGGAGGAGATGAAGTGCAGATCACCGAGCTCCCTTCGGTCGAGCACGCCTTTGACCACCCGGACCGCCGGGCTGTACAAGAACGTGTGGCCACACATCAGGACCCGGTCGCCCGACGCGGCTCGCTCGATCAGGTCGCGGGCCTCACCGCTCGATGCCGCAAGCGGCTTCTCGACGAACACGTGCTTGCCCGCCTCGAGGCACATCGTGGTGAGGCCGTGGTGGGTAAAGACGGGGGTCGCGAGGACCACGGCTGCCACGCTCTCATCGGCCAGGACATCCTCGATGTCCAGCGTCGCGTTGGCGTCAGGGTAGCGCCGGGCAAAACGCCGCAGACGTTCGGGATCCGACTCGCAGATGTGCGAGATGCGTACGTCGCTCAACTCACTCAGGGCCCGCAACCGGTTCGGCCCCCAGTAGCCAAG
>CAXMST010000133.1:0-6271 GCA_964196325.1 uncultured Acidimicrobiia bacterium | reverse complement strand
GCCGCCGGCGCTGAAGACGCTGATCCTTTCGTTGTTGCGTTCGGCGACGTAGAGGGAGCCCGAGCCGTCGGCGGCGACGCCCAGAGGGAGGTCGAGCTGGCCGGCGCCGGGACCGAAGATGCCCGCCTGGCAGCCGCTCGCCGTCGTGCACACCTGGGAGGTCGCCCCCCCGGCGCCGACGCCGAAGCCGAAGGCGCGGGTGAAGGAGGGCGCGGCGGCGCTGAAGACGTCGATCCTGGAGTTGTCGCCATCGGCGACGTAGAGGTTGCCCGAGCCGTCGAGGGCGACGCTCGTCGGACCGGCGAGCTGGCCGGCGCCGCCACCATCGATGCCCCCCCCGCAGCCGCTCGCCGTCGTGCAGACCTCAAACGCCGCCGCCCCGGTGTCGACGCCGAAGCCGAAGGCGTGGGTGAAGGAGGGCGCGGCGGTGCTGAAGACGCTGATCCTGCTGCTGTTGACATCGGCGACGTAGAGGTTGCCCGAGCCGTCGAGGGCGACGCCCAGAGGGGCGGTGAACTCGCCGGCGCCGACGCCGGGGATGCCCGGCTGGCAGCCGCTCGCCGTCGTGCAGACCTCGAACGCCGTCGCCCCGGCGCCGACGCCGCGGCCGAAGGCGCGGGTGAAGGAGGGCGCGGCGGTGCTGAAGACGCTGATCCTGTTGTTGTTGACATCGGCGACGTAGAGGGAGCCCGAGCCGTCGACGGCGACGCCCCGCGGGCTGTGGAGCTGGCCGGCGCCGCCGCCATCGATGCCCGTTTGGCAGCCGCTCGCCGTCGTGCAGACCTCGAACGCCGCCGCCCCGGTGTCGACGCCGAAGCCGAAGGCGTGGGTGAAGGAGCCGGCGGCGCTGAAGACGCTGATCCTGTGGTTGTCGCGCTCGGCGACGTAGAGGTTGCCCGAGCCGTCGAGGGCGACGCCCTCCGGACCGTTGAGCTGGCCGGCGTCGGCACCGGCCGAGCCGACCTGAGCCAGCGGCACCGGTGCGGCCGCGGCGGCGGCCGGGAGGGCGAGCGCCGCCACCAGGAGCGCAGCCCCGAGGATTCCTCTCCGCCAATGTCCTCTCCGCCTATGAAATGACCCGCTCATCGTCTCCGCCCCCTTCTGAGTTCACCGCCTGTCGCGAATCACCATAAACGAGTGCGCGGCCATGCAACAGGCCGGCCCGCCTCGGTCGCATGGCGAGGCAAGAATCAGCGGAACAAGCTTGCGGTGTGCGGTGATCATCTTGGCTTCGCCTCCTGGCGCTCGTCGAACAACGAGACGGCAGTGTGTGGAGCCCGGATGAGAGCTTGATGAGAGCCGGCGGATGGCTGCTTGCCTGGCGCGGCGGCACCCCACGCCTGGGCCCCGCGGACTAGGATCGGGCTCTGTGATCACCCCGGAGGAGGCGATCGAGCGGATTGGGGCGCGATTTGGCGTCCATGCCGGGTCGCGGGCGCTGCATGCGCGGGGGGTGATCTGCTCGGGGCGCTTTGCGCCGACGGAGCGGGCCGCTGCCCTGACCACGGCCCCGCACATGTCAAATCAGGTGCCGGTACTGGCGCGACTCTCCAATGGTGGTGGCAACCCGGAGGAGCCGGATCGCGCGCCGGACGTCCGCGGTCTGGCGGTGAGCTTCGAGCTGCCGGACGGTGCCCGCACAGACATCGTCGCCCAGAGCGCACCGCGATTCCCGGTCCGTACTCCAGATGCCTTCGTCGAGCTGATCGAGGCGACGGAGCGCGGGCGGTCGATGGCCTGGAAGCTGCCTTGGTTTCTGGCTCGCCACCCCTCAGCGCTGCCGGCGCTGCGTGCCAACGCTGCCGCGCTGAAGCCGCCTGCCAGCTATGCCGAGCCCGACTATTACGCTGTCCACGCCTTCCGCTGGACCGGCTCCGACGGCGCCAGCCGCTGGGTCCGATACCGCTTCGAGCCGCGCTCAGAGCCTGGCGAGGCGGACGATCAGCAGCGCCGGCAGCACGATTATCTGAGCCGCGAACTCAGCGATCGCCTCCCCGAGCGGCCGCTCGTTTTCGACCTCGAGTTGCAGATCGCCGGTCCCCGAGACGATCCCCACGACCCGACCTCGGTCTGGGCCGGTGAGCAGCACGCGGTGAGGGCCGGCACGTTGACCCTCGACGCGATCGCCGAGGGCCAGGACGGGATCATCTTCGATCCGATGCGCCTGGCTGAGGGCATCCAGCCCTCCGAGGACCCGATCTTGCACTTCCGGCCTCGCGCCTACGCGGCCTCCTACGACCAACGCACGGGCCGCGAGCACGAGCGCCCCCGCTGGGCCCGGTAGCGCTTAGCGGCTGGGGGGAGGCCGCGCGCCGCGCTTAGTCCTTGCCCTGGGCCCTGTGGACGAAGAAGTCGAGCGCCTCCGGATTGGCCAGCGACTCGCGGCTCGCCGCCCGCTCGGGTGGCGTCCCCATCAGGATCCGTTTCACGGGGATCTCGAGGACCTTGCCCGAGAGGGTGCGCGGCACGGCCTCGATCGCGAGCACCTCGTTCGGCACGTGCCGGGGGGAGCAGTCCTCCCGGACCCGCCGGGCGATTCGCTCGATCAGCTCGTCGTCGAGCTCGGCGTCCGCCGCGAGAACGACGAACAGCGGCATCACGTTCTCCTGGCCCTCGCGCGGCAGGTCGACGACCACGGCATCGGCGATCTCAGGGAGCGCGAGCACCGCCCGGTAGATCTCGCTGGTCCCCATCCGGATGCCGCCGCGGTTGATGGTCGAGTCGCTGCGCCCATAGATGATCCCGCCGCCGCGTTCGGTCAGCTCGATCCAATCACCGTGGCGCCAGACGCCGGGGTAGTGCTCGAAGTAGGCCTCGCGCAGCCGCGAGCCGTCGTCGTCTCCCCAAAAGAAGATCGGCATCGACGGCATCGGCTCGGTCAGGACGAGCTCGCCAACCTCCCCTGCGTGCGCTTGCCCGTCCTCATCCCAGCTCTCTAGGGCGGCCCCAAGTGACGGCGCCTGCAGCTCGCCCAGATAGACGGGCACGGTCGGTACCCCGCCGATGAACGCCGTGCAGACATCGGTGCCGCCGCTGGTGGAGAACAGCCAGGTGTCCGCGCCGAGCTTCTCGTAGATCCAGGCGAACCCCTCGGGGGGCAATGGGGAACCGGTCGAGCCCACCGCCTTCAGGGCGGAAAGGTCGCGGCCCGCGACCGGCTCGATGCCCTCCTTCATGCACGAGGTAATGAAGGCCGCGCTGGTCCCGAACGTCGTCACTCCGGCCTCTTCGGCGCTCGCCAGCTCCCAGAGCCGATCGAGGCTGGGGTAGCCGGGGTTGCCGTCGTAGAGCACGATCTCGGCCTCGGTCAGCAGCACTCCGACGAGGAAGTTCCACATCATCCAGCCGGTGGTTGTAAACCAGAAGATCCGGTCGCCAGGCTGCGCGTCGAGGTGCAGGTGCATCTTCTTCATGTATTCGAGGAGGATCCCGCCCTGGGAGTGGACGATCGCCTTCGGCAGGCCGGTCGTACCCGAGGAGTAGACGATCCACAGGGGGTGCTCGAACGGCAGGGACTCGAAGGCCAACTCCGATCCCTCCGGGCCCAGGAAGCCGGACTCCCAGCCCGAGCCATCGAGGTAACCAAGCCGCACGATCCGCTCCAGCGTCGGGATCTCGGCGGCTATCTCCTCGACGATCCCAGTGCGGTCGAAGTCCTTGCCGTTGTAGCGGTAGCCGTCGATCGCGAGCATCACCTTGGGCTCGGTCTGGGCGAAGCGATCGACCACACTGCGGGCACCGAACTCGGGCGCCGCCGAGGACCAGATCGCGCCCAGCGAGGAGCAGGCGAGGAAGGCGGCGATCGTCTCGGGGATGTTCGGCAGATAGGCGACGACGCGATCCCCGCGGCGAACCCCCAGCTCGATCAGGCCGGCGCGGATCCGGGCCGTCTGGGAGCGCAGCTCAGCCCAGCTGACCGTGCCGAGCTCGCGCAGCTCCGAGGTGTGGCGGATCGCGGTCCGGTCGGGGTCGCGGCTGCGGAAGAAGTGGGCGGCGAAGCTCAGCTCGGCGCCCGGGAACCACTCGGTCCCCGGCATCTCGCGGGAGCCCAGCACCCGCTGGTAGTTGCCGTCGACCTCGTAGTAGTCCCAGATCGCGGCCCAGAAGCGCCCGATGTCGGCGACCGACCAACGCCAGAGCTCGTGGTAGTCGCCCTCGATGCCCTGGGCGCGGGCGAACGCCGTGATGTTGGCGCGCTCCACCTGATCGGCGGATGGCGTCCAGAGTGGGGCGGGCGAGGGAGCGTCGGCGTCGGCCATCCGTGGATTCCTACCAGCCCGCGTCGATCTCGGTACACGGCGTCACCGATCCGCGCGCCTCGGACCGCGACCCTGGGCCCGATGAACGACGCGCGGTCACTTACGAGTCTCTGCGACTCGTTTGCGACCAAGCATCCGCCCGAGCAGTGGGAGCGGGTGATCGCGGCGCTGGCCGAGCGCCAGCACGGAGTGCTCGCGACCCGCCAGTTGCTCGCAGCCGGGCTCACCCACTCGGCGATCAGGCGGAGGGTCCGCCGCGGCCGGCTGGTGCGCCTGCACCACGGTGTCTACTCGGTCTGGGGGTCGCGGCCGACGCAGCGAGGTCGCTGGGCTGCCGCTGTCCTCTACGGCGGAGCGCTGGCGATGCTCAGTCACCACGTTGCGGCGGCTCTGTGGGCGCTCGCCTCGGCCCGCAGCGGCCCCACCGACGTCACCGCCCCCAGCAAGCACGCCTCGATCGCGACCGTCCGCTTCCATCGCTCGAACCCGCCGCCCGACGAGCGCGCCGTCGGCGACGGCCTTCCGCTCACCTCCCCAGCCCGAACGATCCTCGACCTGGCGCCGCTTTCATCCGATCGCGCTGTCGAGAGGATGATCGACGAGGCCGAGGCCCGACGGCTCGGCGTGGGCGCCTCGTTGCCCGCCCTGCTGGAGCGCTACCCGCGCCGCCCGGGAGCGCCCCGAATCCGCCGTGTGCTCGCGGCCCGCGGCGCGCTCGGCCTCACCCGCAGCGAGCTCGAGGAGCGCTTCCTCGCGCTCCTCCGACGCCGGGGCCTTCGCGAGCCCCGCCTCAACGCCCCGGTCCGGGTCGCCGGCCATCCGTACGAGCTCGACTGTTTCTGGCCCGACCTACGGCTCGCGGTCGAGCTCGACGGCTACCGCTTCCACGCCGGCCGCAGCTCGTTCCGCGACGACCGAATCCGCGACCGCCGCCTGCGCAGCGTCGGGATCGAGACGGTGCGGGTCAGCGCCCACGATCTGGGCCCGGGGGCGGCGGAGCTGGTGGCGGACCTGCTTGCGATCCGGCCCGGGCTCGCGGGCTAGCTAGCTTGCTAGCCCAGCACCGGGGTCGGGATCCCCAACATCTCGCGCGCTTCGTCGACCGTGGCCGGACGGCGGCCGACGTCCTCGGTGAGCTGGCGCGCTTTGGCGACCAGCTCACCGTTCGAGCCGGCCATCTTGCCGTCGGGCAGATAGAGGTTGTCCTCGAGACCGACCCTGATCGAGCCGCCCAGCGTGAGTGCGGCGGCGACCAGCAGCCACTGCTTGCGGGAGATGCCGATCACCCCCCAGTGGGCGCCCTCCGGAACGTTGTCGGCCATCGCGGCGATGTTTGCCGGCGTCGCTGCGATCCCGCCGACCACCCCCATCACGAAGTCGATGTGGGGACGTCCCTGCAGCACGCCCATGTCGATCAGCGGCTCGAGCGTTGAGACGTGGCCCGTGTCGAAGCACTCGTGCTCGGGCTTGATTGCGAGCCGGTTCATCGCCTCGAGCAGCTCG
This sequence comes from uncultured Acidimicrobiia bacterium, assembly GCA_964196325.1. Taxonomy (GTDB): domain Bacteria; phylum Actinomycetota; class Thermoleophilia; order Solirubrobacterales; family 70-9; genus CAXMST01. The sequence continues at coordinate 509 of CAXMST010000133.1, read as the reverse complement.
ATGATCTCCTCGATCGGGTTGGCGAAAACGGCCTTGAAGACGAAGTCCTTGCGGGAGCGCGAGTACTTGGCGTAGTTCATCGAGCCCATGTTGAGGGCGGCGACCTCGGGCCGGCAGGCCTCCAGGTATGCGATCCGCTTCTCGACCGGAACCCCGATCGTGCCGGTCGAGAAGTTGACGATCGCATCGATGCCGACCTCGGAGCGGATCGCATCGCTGATCCCCTGGAAGTCCTCGATCTCATACGACGGCGTGCCGTCGGGGGTGCGGGCGTGGATGTGGATGTGGGTGCCGCCCTCGTCGACGATGCGCCGGGCCTCGGCCGCGTACTCCTCGGGGGTGTACGGGATCGCCGGGCACTGCGCGCGGTTGGCCACCACGCCGGACATGGCGCAGGTGATCATGCAGGGCCGCTCGTGGTTCTGGTTGTCCTTGATCCAGAGAGACATGCTCACTTCCCCTTCCAGTTCGGCTTGCGCTTCTCCATGAAGGCGCTCAGCCCCTCCATC
>CAXMST010000132.1:0-2742 GCA_964196325.1 uncultured Acidimicrobiia bacterium | reverse complement strand
TCGAGCAGGCCGATCACGTCGGAGGCGTAGGGCATGAAGGCCTCGCCGGCGGCGGACGTGCGGATAGTCCGGCCCATGCGCTCGGTGAGCGGTACGCCGACCTCCTTCGAGAGCGCGGCGATCGCCGCGGAGACCGACGGTTGAGTGACGACCAGCTCCTCGGCTGCCCCGGTGACCGAGCCCGTCCGGGTCACGGCCAGGAAGCTGCGGAGCTGCGTGAGAGTAATAGACATTACCCAAAGAGTATGACGCGACTCATAGGTAAGTCAAGGGAAGCCAGGGGCGCTCAGGCAGCGGTCGGCGGAACGCGCCCCGTCGCCCTACGCACCGCCTCGGCGGTCAGCTCTGAGGTGACTCCCAGCTTCTGCAGAGCCTCGTCGCCGGGTGCGGAGGCGCCGAAGCGATCGATCGCCACCGACTCCTCGATCCCCCATCCGGCCCAGCCCTGGCTGATCCCGGCCTCGAGCGAGACCTTCGGCACCCCGGGTAGGAGCACCGACTCGCGGTACTCGCGCGGCTGGGCCGCGAACAGCTCCCAGGAGGGCATCGAGACCACCGCGACGGCGATCCCACCGCCGCCGGCCAGCTGCCTCTGCGCCTCGAGGGCCACCGGGACTTCCGAGCCGCTGGCGACGATCAGCGCCTCGGCCCGGCCGCCGCTGGGCGGCTTGGCGAGCGTGTAGGCGCCGCGGCCGAGGCCCGTCGCGGGAGCCAGGCGGGGGAGACCGCCCGGAGCCGAGCCGGGCTCACCGCGATCGAGTACGGGAAGCTTCTGGCGGCTGAGGACCAGGCAGGCAGGCCCGCTGATCTGCTCGAGGGTGACCGTCCAGGCCTCGGCAGCCTCGGCCGCGTCGCAGGGCCGGATCACGGTCAGGCCCGGGATTGCCCGCAACGCGGCCAGGTGCTCGACCGGCTGGTGGGTGGGGCCATCCTCACCGAGCCCGACCGAGTCGTGGGTGAAGACCCAGGCGACCGGCAGCTGCATCAGCGCCGAGAGCCTGATCGCCGGCCGCATGTAGTCGGAGAAGACGAGGAAGGTCGAGCCATAGGGCCGGACCATGCCCCCGTGCAGGGCAAGGCCGTTGACCGCAGCGCCCATTGCATGCTCCCTCACGCCCCAGTGGATGTTGCGACCAACCTGCTCGCGGCTGAAGGAGGGCTCGTCGTCGAAGCCGACCGCGGTCGAGCCGGCGAGGTCCGCCGAGCCACCGATCATCGTCGGGACCGCGGCGGCGAACGCCTGCATCGCCTGCCCGGCGGCGGTACGGGTGGCGAGGGCCGCGCCGTCGCCGGCGTCGAAGCTCGGTTGGGTTGCCGCGATCGGCGCAGACGGCCTCCCCTGCGCGGCTGAGTCCCACTCCGCCGCGAGCTCGGGCTGCTCCTGCCGCCATGCCCCCATCCGCGCCTCCCAGGCGCTCTCGAGTTCGGCTCCGCGCTGGCGCAGCGGCGCAAAGGCGGCGCGGACTTCCTCGGGGACATCGAAGTGACGATCGGGATCGAAGCCGAGCCGCTCCTTGGTCGCCCGCACCTCGTCGGCGCCGAGCGCAGCGCCGTGGGCTCCCGCGGTTCCCTGCTTGGTCGGCGCCGGGTAGGCGATCACCGAACGAGCCCGGATCAGCGAGGGCCGCTCGGTCTCCGCACAGGCGTCGGTCAGCGCCGCCTCGAGCGCTTCGAGATCGTTGGTGTCCTCGACCGCGCTGACGTCCCATCCGAGGGCGCGGAAGCGGGCCTCGACGTCTTCGACGTCGAATGCCAGCGAGGTCGGCCCATCGATCGTGATCTGGTTGTCGTCGTACAGGTAGACGAGCCGGCCGAGCCCGAGCTGGCCGGCCAGCGAGGCGGCCTCCGCCGCGACGCCCTCCATCAGGTCGCCGTCAGAGCAGATCGCGAAGATCCGGTGATCGACCACGTCGGCGCCGTATCGCTCGCGCAGAAAGCGCTCCGCGATCGCCATGCCGACGCCGTTGGCAAAGCCCTGCCCGAGCGGGCCCGCCGTCGTTTCGACCCCCGGCGTCTGCTGATCAGGCGTGCGCTCAGGGTGCCCGGGGGTCCGCGAGCCCCACTGCCGAAACTCCCGCAACTCGGTGATCGGCAGGTCGTACCCGCTGAGATGGAGGATGCTGTAGAGCAGCATCGAGGCATGCCCGGCCGAGAGCACGAAGCGATCGCGGTCGGGCCAGCCGGGATTGGCCGGGTTGTGGTTCATGACCCTCCGGTAGAGCAGGTAGGCGGCGGGGGCCAGCGCCATCGGGGCGCCGGGATGCCCGGAGTTCGCCGCCTCGACCGCGTCCATCGACAGGCAGCGGATCGTGTCGACGCAGCGCTGGTCGAGCGCTGCCTACGAGGCGGGGTCTGCTCGCGCCGCCTCCACGATCAGTCCGCCGCGATCTGCTCGCGGGCCGGCACGATCGCCATCTCGCCGGTGTCGTGGATCCCCCTGCCGTCACCGCCCAGCGCCACGGCGGCGCGCGCGGTTACCAGGTGATAGAGGATCAGGAGCTGGACCAGCGCCAGCGACTCGGAGCGATGCAGCGTCGTCCCGATCGTGAACTCGCCGAGCCTCTGCGAGCGCAGGTGGCGGGCAAAGTGCAGCTGGTTCCAGATCGCCTCCTCGATCTCGCCGGCCCGTTCGCGCTCGAGGTCTCCGGGGATGCGGACGCCCAGCGTGCCATCATCCCGCTCGAACTCGGATAGGCTGCCCTCACCGCTGCCGATGAACGGGGCGAGGTCGGGGTGGGGGAG
>CAXMST010000131.1:0-2806 GCA_964196325.1 uncultured Acidimicrobiia bacterium | reverse complement strand
CCGCGAGGCCGGCTACTACACCGCCTTCAAGGGCAAGTGGCACCTCAGCGAGGTTCCCGGCGAGGGCTCCGGGGACGCTCTCGAGCGCTACGGTTTCGCCGCCTACCGAGACTACCGTGACCGCGCGGCATTTGACCAGCCGCGCTTCAACGGATGATCCGTTACCCGGCTCCCCGGCCCCAACCGGCTCGCAGCACCCGGAGGGCATTGCCCGAGCAGATGCGCTCCGCGTCCTCGTCCGCGTAGCGTTCGTGCAGCGCCTCCTCGAGGCGCGCCATGTCCGTCATCGACTCGAGCCCGTTCATCGTGGGCTTGATGAAGCCGTCGAAGTCCGAGCCGATCGCGCCGTGTCGGTGGCTGCCCGTGATCTCGGCGATGCGGTCGAGGTGCGTGCAGATCACCTCAAAGGACTCCTCGAAGCTAGTCGTGTTCTGCCTCCGCACTCCGTCGTTTAGCTGGTGCTGGGCGAAGATCAGCCCGACGACTCCGTCGCGCCCGGCGATTCGCCGCAGCGTCTCCTCGTCGACGCCATATTCTTGGCGCCCGAAGCGAAAGGCTGTATGCGAGGCGATCACCGGTATCCGCTGGTCGGGATCAAGCTCGTCGAGTAGTGCGAAGGTATCGGCGAGGGCCTGCGTGCTCATGTGCGAGAGGTCGATCAGAACGCCCTCCCGGACCATCGCCCTGACCGCCGCCCTCCCGAGCTCCGTCAGGCCGATCTTCGGCTGGCGGAACAGCATCCGGTAAAGCCAGTCCGGAAGGAACGGCAGGGCGGGAGAATTGGTCGCCACGCCGCGCCAGAGCAGGTGCGCCAGGATGATGTAGGCGACACCGCGGCGCGCGAGGACCGTGACCGCTTGGTCCACCGACTCCGGCGTCTCCCCGAGATGAAAGCCGCCCTCTACGCAGTGGACGAGGGCGACCCGGCCATGATCAAGCTCCTCCTCGAGGCTGGCGGGGTCGCCCACGACCACGGCTTCGCCCTCATGGTGCTCACGGATGTCCGTCTCGACAGCGTCGAGTTGGCGCATGAGCCGTGGCAGGTAGCCGCTCTCCGGCGGGGCGCCGTAGGGAGCGTCGAGGTCGAGTTCGTCGAAGAACGAGTAGAGAACCGAGAGCGCCACGCCAACGTCGCCCTCTCGCAACTGCGGCATCGTCACCCGCGGTCCGCTTTCGAACGAGCGGTAGTTGCCGAAGCGGCTGGCCAGGCCGATCAGCCGGGCCCGAACGCGGTCGCGCAGCCGTTCGCGCCCTTCCGCCGTGGAGAACAGATCGATCGGTGTGCCCTGGGTCTGCGGCAGGAGATGCATCGCGTAGTGGGCATGTAGGTCCACGATCATCTTCGATCAGCCCCCTTGGGGTCGCTGCGCTGGGGCAAGCGGTTGAGGGCGCTGTCCCACCCCTCGAGGCGGCAGGGAGGGAGACAGGCGGAGAATCTCGTTGCTCCAGTCGGCTGTGTAGTCGCTTCCCAAGGCGGTTCCGTCATTGGTCGTCACCGGCCGCTCCGAGCGAGGCCTCGGCCAAATCGCTCCGCTGGCGCAGACTGTTGTAGGCGCTTGCCATGACCGTCGTTGGCTCGCGAGGCCCGGGAACCGGCAGCGTCGTGGTCCCGGTCGGCTCGGCCTCCTCGACGATCCGGCTGGCGATCACGAAGTGGCCCTCGGGCAGGGTGATGAGCAGATCGCGCCCCCGGTGCGCCCCGCGACCCCGTAGCTCCCAACGCACCCGCACCCGCTCGGCCTCGAGCCCAACGCTGCGGATCACGGGCGCGGGCGGGTAGGTGAGCCGACCAGCCCCGCGCATCGCTCGTCCGAGCAGGGCGCGCAGCCTGCGGTAGCGCAGGCGCCGATGCCAGCTGCCGGGGCGCTCCCACTTCGGGCCCTGCCAGCGCGGGCTCTTGGGCCCGCCCCCGATCCGCCGGCCGATCCTCCGCTCGGTGCTGCCCCAGCGACCCGCCCAGCTCACCCACGGACCGAAGGCCACGACCGGCAGCTCCGCAGCGGATGGTCCGCCCTCGTAGGGATGATCGACGCCGATCAAGTAGGGGTGGCTGTTGGGCTCGAAGTAGGAGGCGTGCGACAGGGGCGCGATGTAGACGACCGGACGCCGAGGATCGCGCGGCGAGAACTCCACGTCGCCCTGCCCCCACGGGCGGGCCTCGCCCGAGTCGTGCTGGGCGTAGGTGGCGACCTGTGGGTCGCCGTCGGGTCCGAGGCCGACCTGGATCATCTCCCAGTCGCCCTCGTGCTTGCCGACACCGAGCAGGTTCTTCGGGTTGTAGTAGAGCCAGAACCAGTACTGAAGCCAGGTTCTACCCCCGTCCTCCTTCACTCGGCCGTAGAGCCGCCCGCTGTGAGGCTGCTCCCACTCCATGCGCCGCGCGTCACCGGCGTAGTCCGGTGCCATCGCCAGGCAGTCGTCCGTCTGAGCTTCGAGGCCGCCCGGGTAGGTGGACAAGGTCTCGAGCTCGAGCAGGGGCTGACCCTCGGCGCGGGCGATCACCTCGCCGTCGAAGCGGCGTAGGAGGTTCCCCGGGTTGTTCACCGCCGAGCCGGCCGCAAGCACGCGGTAGTCGTACTGGGGATCAAAGCGCAGCACGGGCCGGTGGCGGTCCAACAACTCGATCTGCTGATCCTGGTGGATGCCGGACTCCACGTGCGGTCTCTTCTTCATTGGGGGCGTCGTTGCCGACGCTCCACGACGCCCCTCAGGGTAGCCCACTGCGCGCGAAGCGGAAGTGGACGTCCCGAGTGCTGCTTCCCATGCGAAACGACACGGAGGCGGCGGCTTAGTGTCTCGCTGTCGC
>CAXMST010000130.1:0-11902 GCA_964196325.1 uncultured Acidimicrobiia bacterium | reverse complement strand
GCCACGCGCGTTTGGGTACGGCGGTGTCCGGGTCGTGCCTGACACCTGAGGGCTGAAATGCGGCTCTTTCGGGCCTTCCGAGGCCTGTACCACGCGGGTGCGCAGCCGAGTCGCGCTGAATCCGTGACCAGTGCAGTCGCCTGTCGGATGCGCCGCCAAGCCTCACCCTGGGTGACGTTGGTGCAGAAGGTGTTCCCGGTGGCGCTCGCGATCCGTCGCAGCTCTCGGAGCTGGGTAGGGGTGGCTGGCGCTGAGCGCCAGGTCTTGCGCTCGAGGTTGCCGGCGCGCTCCTGTCGGCGGTTGCGGTGATGGGCGGCCTTGCGGGAGCGGCGGCGCTTGGCGCGCTCCCACTGCTCCCAGCCGTCTAGCTCAAGTTCGGCTTCGCTTTGGCCCTCGTCTTCTCTCATCGGGTTGTCCTTTCTTGGCGGGCGCTGCTGCCTACGCAAAGGGGCGGGCAGTCGGGCAGGGGTGGGGAGAGGGCTCCTGGTGGGAGACCTCTCAAACAGACCACGCAACGGGTATGGGCGTGCGGGACTGGGTACGGGTTGCGGCCCGATCAGACCCGCCGCGCTGTTCACCTCGCCTTCGCTTCGGCTACGCCTCCGGGTCGTCTTGTCGGGCCGCGGACTCCTCGCCGGTTCTTTGCTTCGGCAGATGGCGTCGCGGTAGACCTTCGAGCGGTGATTGGCTACGGGCGTAGCCAATGCCTCTCGGGTCCTGCGGAGCCAGGTTGCGTCGTTGTCCGCGGGCTCCGTTCGCGGACTGTCGGCGGATGCAGCTAGTCCATCGCTGACCCCCCGTGCGCCAGTCGTGCGCCAGTCAGGCGCCATGCAGGCGACTCCAGGCGACCCGAGGCGACCCCTCGAACCGCATAGGTATGGGGATTACGGCATAGGCAAGCGAGTGCCTCTAGATGAAGTACATGCCGCTGCCGCCCTCGGCCTCCTCGCGGCGGGCCACGTCGGCGATGGTGGCACCGGCGAAGACCCCGCGGAGCGCTTCGACCCCGTCGGCCCAGATGCCTCCGGCCTCGGTAGCCTCGTCGCCGATCCTGCCGTCCAGGGCCTGGACGACTTCGAGGACGGTGATCTGGTCAGCCGGGCGGGCCAGGCGGAAGCCCCCCTTGACACCCCGCTGGGAGATCAGCAGTCCGGCCCGCCGCAGGGTGCTGAACAACTGCTCGAGGAACTGGACCGGGATGTCGCGGCGTTCTGCCACAGTGGAAATGGGCACCGGGCGCTCACCACTGCGCGAGAGCTCGGCCATACCGACGACGGCGTACCTGGACTTTGCGGTAACCGAGATCATCGCTTCCAGTTTGTACCGGTTGGCTCGGCGGCGGCTCAGGTACGATCGGACGCGGCCCGGGTCAACCCGGTCGATGGGAGAAAAAGGGAGGTGAGGACCTCGGGCAACTGCCTGGTAATACATACCCATCCGATAGTCCAGATCGGGATCAGAACCCTGCTTGCCCCCGAATGGTCGACGGACGAGCTTGTCGACGGGAGCGCCGCCCTGGAGCTACTGACCAGCGTCGGCAGCTTCGACGTTGCGGTGGTCGAGCTGCGCGCCGCCACCGGCCAGGGCGCTCCGTCCGGGACCGCGACCATCCGTGACCTGCAGCGAGCGCAACCGGCGCTCGGAATCGTGGCACTCGGTGGCTCCCTGGACCGTCACGCGGTCCGTGATGCGCTCGACGCCGGCGCCCTCGGCTACGTCAGCCGGCGTTCCACGGCGAGCACCCTTCGGCAGGCGGTCGAGGCGGCTGCAGAGCACGAGCCGTTCGTGGATCCGGAGGTCGAGTCCTCCGCCCGAGGGGCGCTGACCAAGCGTCAGCGAGAGGTCTTGCAGCTATTCGCGGACGGCTTTTCCACCGGCCAGGCCGCCCATCGCCTGGGGCTCAGCGAAGAGACCGTTCGCACCCATGCCAAGGCAAGCCTGCACCGCCTCGGTGCTCGCGATCGCACCCATGCGATCGCGATGGCGATGCGCGGCGCCCTGATCGAGTAGCCGCCGGGCCAGCCGCGGCTAGATGACTGATTCCGAATGACCGTGCCCACGGGGGCGCGGCTGACCAAGCCTGGCGCCGGGCGCGGCCGCAGCGCGCAGCGGAGCTACGGGCAAGGTCGTGGGTGGTGATCCGGCGCAGCCGTCAGCTGCGTCAGCCGTGGGCACGGGAATAGGAATCATTCATCTAGATCCAATCGCGCTCACGGGCCACGAGCACCGCTTGCGCTCGATCCGCCGCGCCGATCTTGCCGTAGACGTTGTGCAGGTGGGTCCGCACCGTGCTTGGCGATAGGCCCATCTCGGCCGCGATCTCTTGTAGACCTTGCCCTCCGCGAGGCCGCGCAGGGCATCGATCTCGCGCTTCGACAGGGGGCACGGCTCGGCTCGCCGCTTGCGGGGGGCCCTTGTGTGGGGGAATTCGTAGATGATCTGCGTGAGGCGCTCGTTCCTGAGCCCGCAGGCGAGCGCCATCGCCTCCATCGCCCGACCCGAGACGAGCTCGCCCTGGGAGTGGTGGGCGATCAGATCACCGAGGCGCAAGGCCGCGGTCATCCCAGCCGCCTGCTCCGAGTGGTGGCGCTCGATCGCGCTGGCGATCAGGGATGGTAGGCCCCACCGGCGAGCCAGCACTCCGCCGACCAGAGTGTGATCGATGCCCCAGCTCGCGCCTTTCCCGCTTCGCCCGCTCTTCCGGGGTCAGACTGCGGTCGTCGACCAGCGCGGCATAGCCCGGATAGAGCCGGGTCAGGACGAGCTGGCCGACATCGTGCATCAGCGCGGTGGCGACAAGTTCGTCGCTGCGGGGAACGCCACCAAGCTCGGCCACCCGCTCTGCTGCATGTCTGGTCGCGACCGCGTGGCGGCGGAAGCGCTCCGCGAGCTGCCCCCACGCACCGGCGCTCTGAAACAGCTGGTAGGTCTCGAGCTCACCTACGACCTGGTGGGTGCGCTCGGGTCCGAGCGCCTCGATCGCGCTAGGCTCGCCGGCGATCGAGCCGCGGGGCCGGCCGGTGTTGTTCGCCGCCCGCATCACGGCGATCGTCACAGCGGCATCCGATTCGATCGCCTCGGCCAGATCCGTTGTCGTCACCCCTTGCCGGCCGCGGGGGCGCGAGATGCGGCTCACCGTCTCGCTTAGCGCAGGGAGCGTGTCAACCGTGTCGAAGGCGGCCGAGAGCCTCCGGCCCCCGCCGCCGGATCCGCCGAGCGATTCGGGTCTCTTCGTCGCGGTGTTCATTGCGTGCCGCGCCTGGGCGTCCGGCCTGGGGCTACATCGCCAAAGCCAGGCTCCTTCGAAGTTTTAGCGTGCGAGGCGAACCCCCTTCCCGTGATTGCGCTTATTCCCCGTCGCTCTCGGCGAGGCGCGCGACGGCGGCGCCTATCCGTCGCAGTGAATCCTCGCGGCCGAGCACCGCCAGTGACTCGAAGATTCCCGGGGAGACGCTGGTGCCTGTGATTGCCACCCGGATCGGCTGCAGCAGCTTGCCGGCCTTCAGATCTTCGCTGTCGAGCAGGGCTCTGAGCGCCGCCTCGATTGATTCCGTGCTCCAGAGCTCGACCCCGGCCAGCACCTCGCCGGCCCGCGCCAACGGTCCCGCCACCGATGGCTTCATCACCCGCTGCCAGGCCTTCGGGTCGGCCGGCGGCTCGGTGAACAGGAAACGGATCAGGGGCCAGACCTCGGTCACGGTCTGAGCCTTCTCGCGAACGATCCCGCAGGCCTCGGCCCGCTTCGTCTCGGTCGCGGCGGCGAAGTCCGAAGCCGCGGCGGGGTCCGTCCGCGCAAGGTGGGCGGTGAGCCGCTCCTCGTAGTGCCCCAGGCCCTGCTCACGCATGAACCTGCCGTTGATCCAGCGCAGCTTCTGCTCATCGAAGATCGCCGAGGCGCGCCCGACCCGTTCGATCGCGAAGCGCTCGACCAGCTCGTCCGTAGCCATCACGGTCGTGTCGTCCTGCGTGCCCCATCCGAGCAGCGCCAGATAATTGCGGACGGCAGCCGGAAGGTATCCAAGTTCCCGCAGTTCCTGGACCGAGGCGGCGCCGTGGCGCTTGGAGAGCTTCTTGCCATCGGGCCCGTGCAGGAGCGGCAGGTGGGCGTAGCGCGGAGCCTCGGAGCCAAGCGCCGCGAACACCAGCAGCTGCCTTGGGGTATTAGAGAGGTGATCGTCGCCCCGGATCACGTCGCTGATCTCCATCTCGGCGTCGTCGACGGCAGCCGCGAAGTTGTAGAGGACCGAACCGTCGCTTCGCGCGATCACGAAATCGTCCTGGAGCCGATTCTCGAACCGGATCTCCCCGCGGATCTGATCCTCGACCACGGTCTCGCCCTGGTCAGGAACCCGGAGCCGGATCGCCGCCCCGGCCCCCTCGCCCTCCACCCCACCTCGCACGCCCTCGCTTGGGCCCCGGTAGCCGGCACCCTGATGTGCCTCCTTGTAGGCGCGGACGTCATCGGCGGTGGCGGTGTCGGGGTATGCGAGCCCGGCGTCCAGCAGCCGCTGCAGCGAATCTCGGTGGCGATCGGCCAGCTCATGCTGGCTCAGTGGTCCTTCGTCCCAGTCGAGTTCGAGCCACGCAAGTGCATCGAGGATCTGCGAGACGTTCTCCTCGGTCGAGCGCTCCCGGTCGGTGTCCTCGATCCGCAGGACCAGCTTGCCGCCCCCGCCGCGAGCCACCAGCCAGTTATAGAGTGCGGTCCGAGCGCCGCCGATATGCAGCGCTCCCGTCGGCGACGGGGCGAATCGAACTCGAAGGGCCTTTTGCAAAATGCTGATCGGCGCGCATGTTTCCACAGCAGACGCGCTCTACCCCGGCATTCCTTGTATTGATGAGACATTGGACAGGCTCGGCACTACCGGCTCGGGCGGGATTCTGCCCATTGCTGCCCATTGAAGGGCCTTATCAAACGCCTCTAGGTGAGCGCCGGACAGCCGCTCGCGGCGCTTGACGGCCCGCTGATAGACGCGGACGGTGAACTTGGGATCGGTGTGGCCCATCTGCTCCGCGATGTATACCGGGTCGTCTCCAGGCCTTATCGTCCCCTCCGCGTCGATCCACCTGGAGGCGCGAAGCGATGAGTAGGTGCGCCGGAACGCGTACGGCGTGATCTCCTCAGACAGCGGCTCGATCCCGGCGTCTGCCAACACATTGTTGGCCCCCTTGATCGCCTTCTTGAGTCTCTGCTGGATGTTGCGCTTGGTCTGACGCCGGCCTTGGCTGTCGCTGAACACCGGATCGCTCCGAGCGGCGTTGGAGCGGGCCTTCAACTCCCGCAGAGTCTCGGCAGTGCCCATCGGTACATCAACCTGGCGGACACCCGCGCTGGTCTTTGACTCGCGGATCCTGATCGTTGACGTGGCGAGGTTCACGTCGCCCCACTGAAGTGCGAGGGCCTCCCCCGGCCTCATGCCCGTCCCGGCCAGCGTGGCAAAGATAGGGCGGGCGTGGGAGTCGGCTGCGTCAAGCAGCGCCAAGAGCTGCTCGGGCTCGACCCAGGGCCTCGACCGCTCCTCGGCCTTGAGCCGCCGCCGCTTGCCACGGGCCGGATTCCGGTCGATCTTCCCGTGCTCGAAGGCGTCCCTTTGTATATATCGGGGCCCGCGAGTCACGGCCCACGTCCTCGCCGCCGTTAACACGGTGCAGGTCGTCTTGCGTGACGTCGACGATTCCCCGCCGGCGGGACCGCGACAACCACTAGAGATCGAAGCGCGGCCACCAACGGCGGCCCGGCCGCTCAGAGCTCGCGCTCGGCGCCGGCCCCCGCCGCAGGCGCTTGACGCCCCCACCCGAGTCGCTAGCGTTCGGCCGCGTTGGTCGGCGCGGATCCGACCGGCGCGGAGAGCCCGCGCGGGTCAGGGAGCCAAGGGAGTGGGAATGACGATCGGCGCGGACACGAGATCGGGCCCGCGGCGCCTGCCGCGAGCTCTGACGGTAGCGCTGCTCGCCGCGGCCGCGGCTCTGCTCGCGGCGCTGCTGCCCGCCGCGGCGCCGGCCGCGACCAACAACATCTTCACCGTCGCCGGCACCAGCAACGGCCTCTCCGGCGACACCGGCCCGGCGAGCGCCCCCCAGCTCAACACCCCCACCGGCGTCGCCGCGACCGCCGACGGCGGCTATCTGATCGCCGACGCGTTCAACCACCGGATCCGCAGGGTCTCGCCCGCCGGGGTGATCACAACCGTCGCCGGCACCACCAACGGCCTCTCCGGCGACACCGGCCCGGCGAGCGCGGCCCAGCTCGACAACCCCAGAGGCGTCGCCGCGACCGCCGACGGCGGCTTTCTGATCGCCGACGAGAACAACCACCGAATCCGCTACGTCGACGCCGACCTGCGCAGCCCGAAGGGCGATACCGGCGCCACCGGCGCCCAGGGAGCCACGGGTCCCACAGGTGCGAGCGGCACCCAGGGGCCGGCCGGCACCGATCGCGACCTGCTCGCGGCCGCGATCGCCGCCGACAAGACGACGTCCAAGCAACGCAAGGTGAAGATCCGGATCGTGACGACGCTGGCCGGCGAGGCGACGCTCGAGGCGAAACCGAAGACGGGCAAGAAGGCGGGCCGGGCGGCGAAGGTAAAGACCCGCACGACGATCAAGCCGCTCGGCGGCGAGGGCCGGCACCAGATCAAGCTCGAGAGGCTGAAGCGCGGCACCACCTACACGCTGACTTTGAGCGTCGCCTCGGCCGACGGCCAGCAGGCCACCGACAGCGCCAAGCTCAAGGTCAAGAAGAAGAGGTAGCCGGTCCGGAGGGCGACCGACGAGCCGCGGCTCGGCGCGGTCCGTGTGATCGGATCCACGCTATCGCCGGCGTTGCGGGGGCGGGCCCCCCGACTGGGCCGACCTCCCAGAGACTGTTTGACGGCAAGGCGAGAGCGGCGGACGTCGCCGACGAGGCGCGGGCCGAAAGCGGAAGAACCCGCCGGGCGCGATGAACCCAGCGCCCGCCCGCTACACGCAGGCGTCGCCGGGGACCTCGGCGAAGAACACATAGCCGGACCGTTTATCGGGCAGACCACCTACCGAGTGTCGGGAGAGAAACCCCGCTAGATAGCCCCGACAAGCTGAATCTGCGATCCGAGTTCGGGCTGACGCCCTCGGCTCGCCCGTGGCCGGCTTGTCGCGCCTTCACTGCCTGTCGCGGCAGAGCCGCCGGTCCGTTGGCTGTCCGATTCCGGCCGGGTCCGCCTGTGCCGTTGGGCTAGGTCCACCCGACGCCGATCACCTCGACGGAGTTTGTCGATCCGCGGCATTCGTTTGGCGGGGTCCGTTCGTCGGTCACACCGCGCGCGAGCTAGGCCCTGGGTCGTCTACGGGCCCCGTGCTTGGCCGATGAGTGCCAGTTGAGTGCCAGCGGAAGTGCCGCCTCGGTAGTGCCCCGACGGTGGGAGGCGCACTTACTCCTTCAGCGTGAGCAGAAGCGATCAGTAGGTGTGGCTCGGGCGGGTCGAGCGACGGAGCCCGCCCCCCGCACCTCACTTCGTCAGCTTCACCTTGACCTTGTCCTTGGCAACGATGCCGTCCGATGTGGTGGCCTTGCCTTTGACCACTGCCTTTGCCTTCTTGCCCTGGTTGAGCCTCTTCTTCAGCCGCTTGAAGACCTTCTTCTTGAGCTTGGCCTTGACCTTCGTCTTCTCGCCCTCCGCCAGCTGCTTCGTCTTCGGCTTCACGTCGCCTTTGGCGACGAGGACCGAGTCGCCGTTGGCGGTGGCAAAGAACTTGATCTTCTTCTTCAGCTCCTGCTTGTTTGCCGTCAGATCGAGCTTCAGACCGACTCCGTTGCCGGTGAGAACCGCCATCGGGCCGCCTGGGCCTGTGCTCAGGACGCCGGTTCTCTGGCCGGTACCCGTCGGAGCAAAGGTCACGTTGATCGTGCATGTCACCGGCGCGCCCGGAGGCGTGTTGCCCACGAGCAGAGGCGGGCAATTGCTCGTCTGCGCGAAGTCCCCGGACGTCGTGATGCTGGTGGCAAAGTTGTCGACGCCGATGCAGCTTCCCTTGTCTTTCTCGTTGCAGCTCACCGTCAAGACCGTGCCCGTCGGCGCGCTTGTCGTGCCCACCCGCTGGTCGCCGAAGCTCAAACTGTCCGGCTTGAGGCTCCTCGTGGCGGCGGCCGGGCTCGCCGCTATCGCCATCACGGCGGCGCTCAGACCCAGCACCAGGATTCCACGGGTCGCAATCCTGCGATTCATTCCCTTCCCTCCTCTTTTGATCCCTCTCGGTCGCTACTCGCGCCACCGCAATCGTAACACCCTTCACAACACCCCGAAATCAGTAGAAGTGGCTGGGCGCGAACTCGACCACTCCCCTCCCGCCTGGCCGTGGGCGCCGGCACCTGATTTTGGGCGCCCGCCGTTCGCAGCGTGTTCGCAAGCTCGCTTGGGAAGGCAGCAACCCCTACTAGCCATGGGGGACTCGCGGGTTTCGACCTACTGCGGGCGGGGCGAGAGGTCGGGGCCGGGCCCCGCGCGCGCGTTTTGATGTGGCGGACCTGGGTGAGTGGCTAACTACTACATGCCGCCGAACTCGGGTCTGACCTCCCCTCCCCGCCCCCCTGGCATTCGGTTCGCGGCCGGCTTCCCAATTCCGAGCAGCGCCTGCCTCACTTCACCAGCAGCCGAGAGAAAGCCACTGCTCTCAAACAAGGCGGAGGGGTTTCCGGCGAACGTGAAGCCCTTCCCCTTCCGGTTGCCGGGGCGGCCGCTATCACCGTAGTTCGGCCACGATCCGGCGCTCATCGGGGCGCTGACACCGAGGGCAGACCACGAGGGTTCCGCCGTCTTGCCAAGCGTGGCACACCAGCCAGCCGCCAAGTTGAAGCTAGACGGGTCCAACTCGGCCCCGAAGCGATGGCATTCGAGGGGGTCGGCAGACACGGTAGCCCTCGCGCACGCGTTAGGCACGGAGATGCGTGGCGTGGAGCGACGTTTGCGTTCACCCCGATCCCACTCTAGTCCTGGTCGCGCTTTCGCGCTCCTCGTGCCTGGGCAGCCCTTGGGTCCAACCGGAACTCGGGGAACTCGCTCCGCCGAGCCGTGAGCCGACGACGGCCGGCTAGTCCTCCGGGATCTCCTCGGCATCGGCCTCAATGACCAGGCCAGGTATGCGCTTGAGACGTTCCAATGCTCCCCTGTAATCGTGGACGATCTGGGTCGGTTCCCCTCGGATGGGGGCTGTCTTGTCGATGTTGATTCCCTTCGCCACGGCTACGTTTCTGAGTGAGCCAGATAGGTCACGGTCGGGGATCTCGCCTAGGCGCTCTCGGAGGCCCTTGGTGATTTCGCTCTCTAGGTCGATCTGGTCCTGAGCGAGCGCCTCACTCTCGTCTGCGAGCTTCGCCCTGACCTTCGGAAGGGTGTCGGCCTTGACGCGCTCATACCGCTCCGCCTGTGAGCGGTACTTCCAATAGCCGAGGGTCGAATAGGGGATCTCGATATCGCTCTCGGCAAGCATGGCGCTGGCCCGGCGGGTGTTGCCGGATGCAAGCGCTAGCGCAAAGAGGCCCCTCTCGAGTCAGCGTCTGTGTAGCGATGCGTGCCTCGGGTGTCTAGGTCTGCCAACGGTGCCGGCGTCGAGTCCTCAACGGCCTCTGAGGGGCTCTCAGCGGGCTCTGCTACATCTGAGCCCTGCGTCCTTGTCGGTGTCACGAGTTCCTTTCGTCGGGGCTCAGGTTGGGAGCCTGTTGAGCGGTCCGCATCGACAGTAGGGGGGTGCGCGGCGTTGGGCAGCCTCTGCCCGATGAACCCCGATGAGGCGGGATCAGCGGCGGGATTCGGAGCCCCGATAGGCTGCCCGATATGGCTTACTCAAGCGACAAAGCGGCATAGAGTGCTGATCGGCGCGCATGTTTCCACAGCCGGCGGGGTGCAGAATGCCGCCGAGCGCGGGATCGGGCTCGAATGTGACGCGATCCAGGTCTTTCATCAGAGTCCGCGGATGTGGAGGCCGACAAATCACAAGGCCGAGAACATTGCCGCGTTCAACGAGGCCTTTGCGGCGTCAAGGCTCTCCTCGGTCGTGATTCACGCCGTCTACCTGATCAACACGGCGAGCCCCGACCGCGAGATCCGGGAGAAATCCCTGAAATCGCTGACCCATGCATTAGCGCTCGGGGATGAGATCGGCGCTGCGGGCGTCGTCCTGCACGCGGGGAGCCGCAAGAGCGATCCCCGGGCCGAAGCGATCGCGCGCTCGGGCGAGTTGGTCCGCGAGGCCCTGGCGGAGTCCTCGGGCTGCCCTGTGCTGTTTGAGAACACCGCCGGAACCCAGGGCCCGCTGGGCCGCGACTTCGAGGAGTTGGCGCTGCTGGTCGAGGCCGCCGGCGCCGGCCCCAGGATCGGCGTCTGCCTCGACTGCTGCCACCTTTTCGCCTCCGGATACGACATCGTCTCCGCCGAGGATCTCGCGTCCGTAATCGATGACTACGAGCGCACCGTCGGGCCCGATCGGCTCCAGTGCCTACACGTCAATGACAGTCGGGTGCCGCTCGGTGCCAACCGGGACATGCACGCGAACGTCGGCGAGGGCGAACTCGGCGAAGAGGGAATTGCGAGCTTTCTCTCGGAGCCGCGCTTCGAGTCGCTGCCGGCCATCCTGGAGACACCGGGCCCCGACAAGCGGGGCGCCGATCGGGCCGAGGTCCGCCGCGCTCGCGAGCTGAGGAAGCGGGGGCTCGCCGCGCGCTGATCAGCGCTCAGGCAGCCCGCCGGCGGATGATCGAGTCGCGCAGATCGAAGTCTGGGTCCGGCTCGAAGCAGTCGAAAAAGGACGGGTTCATGCAGGTGTGAGCGGGGCCGTCGCCCTCGTAAGCGGGCTCAACCCGGAACTGGCAGTGCGCGAGCGGCTCTGAGGTCATCTTGATGCCGCCGTAGCCGCCGCTCCGTTCGGCCGCCTCGAACATCTGCATGTCGATCTCTCCCCTGAATACCCTCTGAACGCAGCCCATGAAACGGCGTCCCGTGGGCCCGTCCACGTAGCTCCACAGGTAGGGGCAGCGCATCTGCAGACAGGCCCGTGGCTCGATCAGCTTGTCGCAGTAGGTACGGCAGCGGCGGCATTCGCCGGGGGGTGCCGCCAGCTCTCCTGGTGTCGCAACTGCCATCGGGTCAGAGTCTAGGCGCCGGGCGGTCTCAGGGCCAGTGCAACCGGCGTCACGCGCGGGGGGGCGCCGGCCTTCCCGGCGCTGCGTTGATCTAGATTGGACGCGTGCAAACACGGGCGGCGATCGCGGTAATAGGGGTCGCTCTGCTGGTCTTCGCCGCGGCCGGGTGCGAGGGCTCCGAACCGAGCGGATCGGAGGAGTCGAAGGCGAGCGCCGAGCAGGACGGCGGCTCGACTGCGGCCAACCCGGTTCCGCCCGGCGCGCCCTATGACATCGACGGGACCGCTTGGCGCCAGTTGCGGCAGGCCGACCAGTTCCAGATCGCCGAGGCCTACGCGGCCGACAACTCGCAGCTTTGCGACGGCGCAGAGGTCAGCAGCCTCGCCTTCGCC
Organism: uncultured Acidimicrobiia bacterium; assembly: GCA_964196325.1. Classification (GTDB taxonomy): domain Bacteria; phylum Actinomycetota; class Thermoleophilia; order Solirubrobacterales; family 70-9; genus CAXMST01. Next base: position 400 of record CAXMST010000130.1, on the reverse strand, counting down.
GTGAGCGCCGCGCTCGAGTCGGGCCTAGCGCTGGAAACTGCGATAGCGGGGACTCTCGCCGACGCCTGCGAGGTGGGCGACTAGTACGCGCGTCCGTAAGTACGGTCGCACTCCCGCGAGTGGCCGGGCGTGGCTGGCGGTGCACGGGGATCGCCCGCGGGCTGGTTGCCCGTGGGCGATCCGCGGGTGCCGTCAGGCGCGGGCGGACGCCGCGCGAGGGTGATCCTATTTGCGGATGGGTGTACCAACGAACCCGGGTTGCTTTAGGCAGCCATCCAGCTGCTGCCGCCGGATCCGAGCAGCTCATCGAGCATCGCCCGCAAGCCGGCTGACGGGGCCACCCGATAGCCCTCGCCAAAGCGCAGGCGACGGAGGCCCTCCCCCGTTTTCATCTCCAGGA
>CAXMST010000129.1:0-22003 GCA_964196325.1 uncultured Acidimicrobiia bacterium | reverse complement strand
CGGCGACGGTGGCGGTAAGCCCCGGCGAGGCGAAGTCGGCCGCCGCGCCCTGGGCCTCGGGCGCGCCGCTGCAATCCGAGCTCGTGTAGAGCTTCACGGTCGAGCCGGCCTCGGCCGTGCCCTTGACCTTGGGGTTGTTGTCGTTGGCCGGTGAGTCGGGGTCGGTGTCGGTGATCGTCGGCGCCGCGGGCGGGTCGTTGTCGGGGCCGCCGTCGCAGCGGTAGATCCGAACGTCGTCGACAAACCAGCCGAAGTCGTCGACCGAGGAGTCGGTCCCGATCCGGAATCGGAAGCGGATGCTCTGACCGGCCAGCGAGCTCAGGTCGACTCGGCTCGAGATATAGCCGTTGCTCTCGCCGACGAAGGCGCTGCGAGCCGCGAGCGGATTCGACGTTCCCCCCTTGTCGTAGATCTGGCCCGGGTAGCCGTTGTGCGTGAACAGTGAGCCGGCGTCGTTCCAGGTCGACCCGCTGTCGCTGCTGTACTCGACCACGCCACCATCCCAGCTCCGCGGAGGGCTGATGCTGTGCTCGAAGCTATGGGCGTGGTCGAAGCGCATAAACCCGCCCGTCGGCACCGTCATGTTGCTGGCCATCTCGATCGAGTAGTCGCCGGTCGCGGGGCGGTCATAGCCCCAGAAGTTCCGTGTGCCGCTGATCGCGTAGGTGGCGTCGAAGCCGTATGGGTTCGCGTCGGGCGGGTAGTACCACTCGTTCGTGCCGGCGTTGGTCGTCAGCGCCCAGTTGCCGCTCGCGGTGTTCTCGAGGTCGTCGAAGAACGAGTCCACGACGGTCTCACCGTTCCCGCATGTCGGCGCCTGCGGCGTTGGCGCCGCCGGGGGCTCCGTATCCATCTCGGTGGCATTGACCGCATCGGTGACCTCGTCGCAATCGCCGGCACCGATGCCGTCCGTCCCGATCACGTTCGTGCAGGCCTGCTGGAGACCGTCGTGGAGGTCGGCGTAGTCGCTCGCCGAGGTGAGCATGTTGGTCTCGACCTCGTAGTAGATCCTCGCGGCCTTGGTGATTCCGAGCCCGGTCACGGTCTCACCGTTGAACGTCCCCCCGTCGGTGAGCAGGTAGGCGGCCTTGTTGTTGACGCCGCTGTTGGTGTGGACGCCGCCGTTGTCGCTTTCGAGCGGATCGGCCGTGTAGTTCGAGCTCGTCATCCGGTCCGGATCGCCGAACGCGCCGGGGTCCTCCATGTCGCGGATCGCGCCGCCGCCCGGAATGTCCTCGCCGAGAAGCCAGCGCGTCGCCGCCGTGTCGGTGCCGCCGGTGTTGCTCAGGTCGACCAACTCGCCGAAGACGTCGGAGAGTGACTCGTTGATCGCCCCCGATTGGTAGTAGTAGAAGAGGCGCGAGCTGAAGTCGGTGACCCCATGGGTGAGCTCGTGACTGACCACGTCGTCCACGGCCCAGCCCTGCCCGTAGACCATCTGCTCGCCGTCCCAGAACGCGTTGTCGTAGGGGCAGGACTCCCCGGTGGGGCAGAGGCGGACGGTGGAGAACAGGGTCATGCCGGCGTCGTCGAGGCTGTCGCGCCCGAAGCGGGTGTCGAAGAAGTCGTAGGTGTCGCCCGAGAAGTCGTAGGCCTCGTCGATGTCCTGGTTCCCTGTCGCCGTGTCGCCCTCGGATCGATCCGACGCGGAGACCGTGCACGGGTACTCCGCATTGGCGTTGGCGGCATCGCAGACTTCGCGATCGCGGGCGTCGGCGATCTGGTTGAAGCTCAGGACCACCGATCCCAGCTCCGCGTCGACGAGGACGAGCTGGCGAATCGGGCGGCCGGGGGCGGTCACCTCGAGACGCCAGGTGAGCAGGGGCCGGTCGAGGCCAGGGCCACCGGAGAGGCGCGAGTCGTAGATCCACAGCTCGGGAGCCGTCGCGCGCAGGGCGGATGCGGGCAGCCCATGGGCCTTGGCGACCGCGTCGAGCGCCGCACCGCGAGCATCGGCTCGGCCGATGTCCGGCTTGATCCTGGGCGGACCGGCGGGCAGCACCTCGCCGCTGACAGAGAGCACGTTCCCGCGCCGATCGACGTTCACGACCAGCTCGCCCCCGAGCACGGGAACACCGTCCAGCAGCTGCTGGAAGCGGGCCGAGGAGCGCCCGCGCGGCGCGTCCGTGACCCTCTCCAACCCCAGCTCCCGCGTCCGGTCGCGAACGCCGAACGGGGAGCCGTAGCGCTCGAAGAACGCCCGACCGACCGCTTCGGCGCCGACCGACGCCGGCAGCTCCTCGGGGCGCTGGATCGGACGCCCGGGGCGCGTGCCGACGAAGCGGACCCGGCCCGTCTCCTCATGGGCCGATACCGTCACCCCGGGGCCGAGCCGGCGCTCGAGCTCGGCCGCCCTCGAGTCGCCCTTTCCCGGCGCCGCGATCGCGCTTGCGGCGGGAACGAGGAAGCCAGCCAACGCGGCGACGACCAGCGCCGCGAGAAGCCGCGCCGGCGGAGGCCTGAAGGCCTTGATGCGATCCATCTCGCTCAGATCCATTACCTCGCTGCTCCCACCGGCGTCGCGTGCTCGCGATTGCGCCGCGCCTGATCCCGCGGTTCCGGCCAGCGGACACCACTACCGCTCACATGTTGGCAGAGGGGCTGGGCGCTGTCCAAGCGCCGACGCGGGGCGAGCTCTTGGCGCGGCTCCGGAGACGCTTGGCGGCAGACCCCGTCACGGCAAACTCGGCGTCACATCTCGGCAAGCATGCAGGCTCAAGGGACCGCTGCCGCTTGACCGCCCCCCGCACCCGGTTCCGACCGGACATCCAACTAGACAGGGAGGGGTCGGGTGTCAGCAACAACGGAGGACCGGGTGTCCGAGCACAAGGAGGGCTCCCGAGGCGAGCAGCGCACCGGGAGCGCAGCCGAGGCAAGCGGGAGGTGCGCTGGTCGGCGCGGAGTCGGAGCAGTGAACTGGGAGGCTGAAGTGCAAGCGCTGATTTGGAGCTCCGGCAATTGAGCCTCAGCGCTCGGCTGGAGGCTTGGGCTCCGTTGACTCGGCGGTCGGCGCGCCCTCGGAGTCGTGGGCGGGCCCGTGCAGCAGGCGGCTCGGCGCCCCGCCGACCAGGTCGCGTAGCCGTTGGCGGCGTTGGTCGAGCACGGTCTCACGCTCGCTCGCCTTGCGCAGCTTGTCCCCTTCGGGCGGGTAGCGGCGACGGGCCCAGATCGACTCCGGCCGGGCCAGTCGGATCGCTCCGACCTCGGCCATCAACGGGATGAAGAAGCCGACCAGGCCCATCAGGTACTTGCCCTTGGCCAGGGCGATCGCAACGACGAACAGTCGGTAGAGCACGAACAGGACGACCGCGGCCCCCGCGCCCTCAGCCTGCGAGAAGGGTGAGAGCGTGATCACCAGCCCGGCAAAAACCACCGCGATCACCGCCGCATCGACCGACTTGCGGCCTTCCTCGGCCCAGTAGACGTCGTCGAGGTGCAGCCACAGGGCGTATTCGTCGATCGTCAGGCCGGCGCCGATCCCGAAGGCGACGGCGCCGATCTCGATCCAGGGGCTCTCGAGGTCGAGCGCGAAGGAAAGAAACCCGGCGAGGAGCACCAGCACGATTCCCCAGACGAGGTGATGGATATGCAGATCGCCGCTGGTGACGCTGCCGGGCCACCATGGGACCTTGGGGCTGCGCATCAGGCGGGCGCTGGTGCGGATGAAGAGGAACGAGACGAGCATCGCAAGGAAGACGAACAACGGCACCCGGTCCGGGGCCGTTAGGTCAGCATCGATCGTAATATCGAGGGCGGCAATCAACGGCATCACGCGATGATCCCAGCCCGCGGCTTCGGAGCGGGCGCGGGTGCTGGGAGCGCCGGGCTAACCGACGCCGAGCTCAGCGACGATGCGCGCAGCGTAGAAGTCCTCCCAGGCCCCGTCGGCGCCCGACTGCTCGCGATCGAGTCTGACCAGAAGAGCCGTCAGATGGCTGCGGACCGGGGCGCCGCCGAGGATCTCCGGCAACTCGGAGAGCCTGAGCAGCCAATCCGAGTACCAGGAGGCCCAATCGGGGTCGGCGCCATCGGTTAGGCGGTAGACGGTGTGGTGCGCCTCGCCCGCCTCGTGCAGCAAGCCGGCAACTCTCGCCGTGGCCGCTGCGGGGGGTGCCAACACTCGCCCCTAGATCTTCAGTATGACGATCGTGTTGACGACGAACAGGATCGCAAAGAAGATCGTCCAGCGGTCCAGGTTGCGCTCGACCAGCGAGCCGCCGCCAATCGAGCTGCCGCCGCCGCCGATGCCGAAGGCGCCGGAAAGCCCCGCATCCTTGCCGGAATGCAAGAGCACGAGCAAGATCACGATCAGCGAGATGATCACCTGGATTACCGCGAGAAAAGTCTCCACGGCGGGCAGTCTAGCTAGCTCGGCCGCTCAGCTTCAGCGTCGGCCTTCCGCTCGGCATCCGAGGGCCCAAGCGCCTGCTTGCGAGCATCGATCTGCTTGAGGATTGAGATCGCCTCCGCGCGCAACTCACCCCGCTGGCGCTTGAAATCGGATTCGGTCAGCTTGCCCTGGGCCCGGTCGAGCTCGGTGTCGCGGATTTCGCGGTACTTGGTCTGCTTGCGGGCCTCGAGCCCGGCCAGCTCGGGGTCTGCCGTGGCGACGGTCCCAGCTGTCCCGTCCGCTCCTGCCTTGGCCCGGAGCGGGACCGAGACGAATACCGCCACCAGGGCAACGATCAAGATCGCGAGCGCGAACTCCACGGGGTCCAGGCAGCTAGCGCGTGGCCAGCTCGCGAGCGAGCTTGGCCGCGTAGACGTTGGAGACGCGGCTGCGGCGCGCCTCGGCCCCGGGCCAGAGCGCAAAGAGGGCGCCGATCGCGCCGACGATCACACCAATCCAGATCCAGATCACGAACGGGTTGACGTTAACCCGGAACTCGGCGGGTGGAGTGGTCGCGGGGTTCAGGTAGCGCTCGCCGAGCCCGGCGATCGCGGCGCCCTGCTGATCGGCGAGCGCCTGGACGGCGCCGGGGTCGGTCAGGTCGAGTTGAGCGGCGAGCCGCCCGAACAACTCATCCCCCTCGGCGATCACCGGATCGAAGCTGGTCAGATCGGGCTGCATTGCGGTCCAGATATCCCGCGAGACTCCCTCCTTGCGGCCGACCTCGCTGGTCGCCTCGCCCTCGAAGAAGCCGCGCAGCGGTGCCGCCGGATCGGCGCTGCTGGAGGCAAAGAACTCGCGGGCTGGGTTTAGCAGCGTCACCTGCTCGCCGCCGCGGGTGACGTCGAGCACCGCGCCGAACACGAGCTTCTGCTCCTGGCTGTCGACCTCCGACGTGGGCCGCACGTAGGTGACCGTGTAGTCGCCGACCTCGGCCGACTCGCCGGGGCTGAGCCGCACGTCGGTGCTGGTCTGGAAGCTGGAGGAGGCGGCGACGCCGATCAGCATCAGGGCGATCCCCATGTGAACGATGTAGCCGCCGTAACGTCGGCGGTTGCGGGTCAGCAGGGTGCTGAACGCAACCGGGACGCTGTCGCCGCTGAGCGCACGCCGGGCGGCCGTACCACGCCAGATCTCCTGGCCGACGGCGGCCAGGGTGAAGGCGCCGGCGACGAACAGGACCAGGGCGATCGGCTCCGAGAGGCCCTCCCCCGCGAGGATGATCACGGCTGCCGCGACCAGGGCCGCCGAGATCGGGATCGCGAATGCCTTGCGCAGATTGCTGGTGCTGATCCGCCGCCAGGCGACGAGCGGACCGACGCCGGCGAGGAACAGCAGACCGATCGCAACCGGGGTCGTGTAGCGGTTGTACCAGGGGGCGGCGAGCGAGCTCTCCTGCCCGGTGAACGCCTCGCTGATCAAGGGGAAGAAGGTGCCCCAGAAGACGATCACCGCGAGCCCGATAAAGAGCAGGTTGTTGAGCAGGAACATCGACTCACGACTGAGCAGCGAGTCGATCCGGCGCTCGGATCGGAGATCGTCCAGCCGCGAGATGATCAGCAGGGTCGAGCCGATGATCACCGCTGCGATCAAGAGCAGCAGCGGCAGCCCGACCTTGGACTCGCCGAAGGCGTGGATCGATTGCAGAACTCCCGAGCGGACCAGGAAGGTGCCGAGCAGCGATAGGGCAAAGGTGGTGACGATCAGCGAGACGTTCCAGGTCTTCAACATCCCGCGCCGCTCCTGGACCATGATCGAGTGGATGAAGGCGGTGCCGGTCAGCCACGGCAGCAGAGCGGCGTTCTCGACCGGGTCCCAGGCCCAATATCCGCCCCAGCCGAGCTCGCTGTACGACCAGCGAGCACCGAGCGCCAACCCGATCGAGAGGAACAGCCAAGCGATCAGGGCGAAGCGGCGCGTCGAGCGGATCCAGGTGGCATCGAGCCGGCGGGTGATCAGCGCCCCGATCGCAAAGGCGAAGGGCACCGTGAAGAACACGTACCCCGAGTAGAGCATCGGCGGGTGTATCGCCATCGCCGGGTGCCGTAGAAGCGGGTTCAGACCGGCGCCCTCGGCGGGGACCTGGCCCGCGGCCAGCAGCGCGAACGGGTAGGTCTCGGCGTTGGTGAAGATCACGCCGGCCATCATCAGACCGAGGAAGAAGGTGGCGATTGCGGCCATCACGGCAGTGGCCCAGGGCGCGATCTCCCGGTGGCTGTGGCGAGTCGCGAAGAGCACCGCCGAGGCGGCGATCGAGAGCACGAAGGCCCAGAGCATCAGCGAGCCGCCCTGGCTCCCCCACATCGCGGTCAGCTTGTACAGGGTCGGCGTCGTCGTCGAGGAGTTGTTGGCGACGAGCTCGACCGAGAAGTCGGAGCGCAGGAAGGCCGACTCCAGCGAGACCACCGAGATCAGCAGGAGCACGAAGATCGCGTAGAAGCCGCGCCTCGAGGAGTCGACCCAGCGCCGGTCGCCGCTGCGGGCGCCGATCAGCGCCGCGATCAGGGTGTAGATCGCGGTCAGCAGGGCCGCGGCGAGCGCGGCCGCACCCAGTGCGTTCATGCGTCTTCGATAATTACGTTCGGGTCGTCGCCGTGCTCCTCAGCGAACTTCGAGGGGCACTTCGTAATCAGGCTGTCCTTCTCGGCGACGAGCACGCCCTGCTCGTTCAGCGCCCCGGTGATGATCACTTCGCGGCCCTCACGAAAGGGGTCCGGCACGATGCCTTGGTAGGCGACCGGGACGCCCTCTCCCCCATCGCGATCGGTGATCTCGAAGCGCAGCGTCTCGCCGCGCTCGACCGAGTCGCTGGCGACCTTGCCGGTGACGTCGTAGGTGCCATCGGCACGGGCAGTCAGCTGCGAGGGCTCGAGCGCGTCGTTGGCAGCGTTGAACGACGTGTAGATCAATGCGACCGCAAGGAGCACCGCGGCCGAGAGGGCGGTGACGAGTCGGATCTGTCGCTTCTTGGTCGGGTCCATCGGGGCCGCGATTATCGCAGGACGGCCTGCTCGCCCGATCCGACCCGGCGGCCCGCTGGTCGGTTCACGCCCGCCCGGGACGCGGCTGCTATGACTTCAGCGATGGCGAAGACGATGCTGATCACCGGGGCCAGCACGGGAATCGGGGCCGAGACCGCCCGGCAGGCACTTGCGGCCGGCTATCGGCTCGTGCTCGGATCGCGCACCGAGGACACCCTGCGCGAGTTGGAGCGCGAGCTCGCAGGCGGCGAGCGGGTCCTGGCCCAACCTTGCGACGTGACCGAGTGGGAGCAGGTCCAGGCACTCGTCGCGGCCGGCGAGCAGCGCTTTGGAGGGCTCGATGTGGTCTTCGCCAACGCCGGCTTCGGCGCCGGCCGCGGCTTCACCGAGGAGTCGGTCGAGCACTGGCGATCGATGGTCCTGACCAACGTCTACGGCGTCGCGCTGACGATCCGCGCCACGCTGCCGGCGATGCTCGAGCGCGACAGCGGCCACTACCTGATCACCAGCTCGGTCGCCGGTCGGATCTCGCTGCCCGGATCGCTCTACGGGGCGACCAAGTGGGCCGCCACGGCGATTGGGGAGAACCTACGCCAGGAGTTGCGCACGATGCACGACAACTCCTCGATCAAGGTGACCCTGATCGAGCCGGGGATGGTCGATACCCCGTTCTTCGACAATCGCCCTCAGGCGGCCCTCGAGCCGACCGACATCGCCGAGGCCGTGCTCTACGCGCTGAACCAGCCCGGCCGGGCCGACGTCAACGAGATCCTGATCCGCCCGAGCGGCCAGCCCCTGTAGGGCCCTCGGCTCGCTTACTTCTTCGGCTTCTTCGGCGGCAGGCTCGCCGCATGATCTGCACCCAGCTCAACCCAGCCGGCGAGATCGCGATCGTCGGCGAGGCCCTCCGCGGTGACGTAGATCATTCCTCGCATCGGCTTGCCGGTGAAATCCATCGGCCGCGCGTGCGGCTCGGTCAGCGCCCTCTCGGCCTCCTCGTGGCCGAGCCGGACCATCAGCTCATCGCCCATCGGCCCGCACGCCATGTTGCCGTTGATCATGAAGCAGAGGCCGCCGAACATCTTCCGCTCGGAGACCCCCTCGCGCGCGGCGAGCACGTCGCGGACGCGGTCGGCTAGCGCTTCGTCATAGGCCATCGCCGGAGGGTAGTCGCTGGCCGGCAGTCGGGTGAGCGCGGGAAAGGAGCTCAGCTCGAGGCGTTCGGCCGCTGTGACGCGGTACGATCGGAGCGCGGGGACCCAGCCATGACTCCCCGATGAGCGCACCCCAGGCGACACACGGCACCGCGGCATGGCTTGTGCCTGCGCTTGCCTATGTGGTCACGGTCGGGGCGCTCGGCGTGGGCACCGAGCTCGCGCTCGACGACCTGAGCTGGCAAGAGGTAGCGATCTGGACCAGCGTCGCCTACCTGGCGGCGACCCCACTTCTGGTGATCAAGGCCAAGGTGCGACCGCAGCCGGGGCCCGCGCTCCTTGCGGCGCTCGCCTCGGGCGCGCTTGCGGCGTTCTCCCTCGTCCTGTTCTTCGTCGCGCTCGGGTCCGGCGAGGTGAGCCAGGTCGTGCCGGTGACCTCCGCCTACCCGGTGGTGACGCTGATCCTCGCGGCCACCCTGCTCCGCGAGCGGGTGACCACGACGCAGGTCCTCGCGACGGCGCTGATCATCGGCGGCGTCGTCCTTCTGTCGGTCTCCTGAGCGGTCCGCCGATGCTCGACTGGCTGCTTCCCTCACTCGCCTACGTCGGCGCGATCGGGGTGCTCGGGATCACCTCGAAGTTCGCGCTACGCACGCTGCCCTGGCAGGTAATGATCATCTGTGCAGCGCTCGCCTACACGGTGACGGCACTCGCGCTGCTCGCAACCGGCACCACGCTGACCCTGGAACCCGCGATCGGCTGGGCACTGCTCGTAGGCGCTCTCGCCGTCTGCGGCCTCACCTTCTTCAACATGGCGCTCGAACGTGGCGAGGCGAGCATGGTGGTGCCGATCAGCGCCTCCTACCCGCTCGCGGGGACGCTGCTTGCGGCGATCGTGCTCGCCGAGCGAATCACCGTGGGTCGAGTCGCGGGGATGACGCTGATCGTGATCGGCGCGGTGATACTCGGCCGAGCGGGCAGCGAGCGCTGATCAAAGGAGGAAAGCCAGGACGCCGAAGCGGACGACGGGACTCGAACCCGCTACCTCGAGCTTGGGAAGCTCGCGCTCTACCAGGTGAGCTACATCCGCAGGCGCCACCATTCTAGGGCTGAACCGGGCGGCCGCGCAGGGACTCCTCTCTAAGCTTGCCGCCGATGAGCAACCTTGCATTTCTGGCGGTGATGGCAGTCCTCGCGCTGGTCGCACTGCTCGGCTTCGGGCTGATCGCGAACGAGGGCGAAGACGTCGCCGTGGGCGAAGCCGTGCCGGATGCGCCGGTTCAGGTGCTGGGCAGCGAGGAACAAGCCCAACTCGCCGACTTCGAGGGCGAGTGGATCCTGGTCAACTTCTGGGCTTCCTGGTGCGAGCCCTGCCGCACGGAGTCACCCGCGATCGAGGCCTACGGCCAGAAACATGCCGACGATCTCACCGTGGTCGGGATCAACACCGAGGACCTGAGCGGCGACGCGCTCGAGTTCGTCGATGAGTTCGAGCTGACCTGGGAGATGCTTCGCGACGGAGACGGCGAGCGCAAGGATGCGTTCGGCATCTTCGCGCTGCCGGAGTCGTTCCTGGTCGATCCCGAGGGCCGCCTGGCGTTGATCCGCCGCGGCCCCGTCGACGAGGAATACCTCGAGGCCAACGTGACCCCGCTGATCGAGGGTGCCGTCGTGCCCGAAGGCGCCTGATCGTGCGATGGGCAGGCGCCCTGCTGGCCGTCGGGGCGTTGTTGAGTGCGTCAGCCGCACCAGTCGCCGCCCAGCAACCCCAGGCTTCGCTGCCCGATATCGAGGACGAGGTGATGTGCCCGATCTGCGGCACCGCCCTGAACCTCTCCGAGTCGCCACAGGCGGAGCGCGAGCGCGTCTTTATTCGCCGTCTGATCAGCGAGGGGGCGAGCAAGGAGGAGATCAAGGACGCGCTGGTGGTCGAGTACGGCTCCGAGGTGCTGGCGATCCCCAGTGCGAGCGGCTTCGATCTGGCCGCCTGGGTGGTGCCGGCGGTCGCGATCCTCGCCGCGGGCGGGGGCCTTTGGGTGGGCGTCCGCCGCTGGCGCTCCGAAGGCGACGACGGCGGAGCTCAAACCCCGGGGCCGTCCCCGACCGACGCCGAGGACGATGCGCTGCTCGACCAGGATCTGGGGCGCTACCAGCTCTGAGGGCCCGGCTCAGCGCTAGCGAGCGGCTCGTTCGAGGGCGGCCAAGACCGCGGCCGCCGGCCGGCCGCCGCGGCCGGCCTCAACAGCGAGCGCCCGCAAGAATCGTGCGCGAACCGACGGCTCCAGGACCGCGTCGATCCACTCCAGCTCGGCCTCCAAAGCTGGATCGCGAGCGAGCGCGGCGCGCAACCAGGCCCGTTCCGCGCTGGTCAGGATCGGCGGATCGGATCCCCGCATCGGCCCCACACAACCCCGCCGCGGGGCTCGCTGCCCCGGCGCACCGTCTCAGATGTGGCGATCTACGCTCAGCAGCGCGGCCGCGGCCGCGAACAGCCGGCGGGCCTGCGGACTCTCGGACCCGGGGGCATCGATCTCCCCGCCCGCACGCCAGACGCGGACGAACGGGCGGGCGCGATGGCGGCGACGCCGCAGGAAGGCGCCCGCCTCATCAGCGTAGGAGCTGACCCTGTCCAGCAGCAGTCGATGCGGCTTGGGGATCATCAATCCTGCTCGCGCGCAAGGCCGCGCAGAGCGCCGCGCAGATCCGAGAACATCAGCGACGCGAGCGCGAAGCGGCGGCTGGTCGCGACGATCGAAGCGCGCTCGCCGCGCACCGCAAAGACCTCTCCGTCGCCGGTACCCACGTGAAGCTTGGTCGCAGGGCCGCGATCAGCGTGATCCGCCGCCGCCCACAGTGCGCCGGACCCGCGGGACCAATCGGCGCCGTCGGTCGACGCGATCTGCGTACCGTCGGGGTCGATCAGCGCGGCATCGAGAAGGTCCTGCGAGCCCCCGCAAAGGCGCACCAGCGCCGCCGCGCCGCGGGTTGGGTCGTGCCCGCCCTCTTGATCCCGGCTCATGTCTTGCTCAGCCTCGACAGTTGCGTCAACATAGCGAGCGTGGAAGTTGCGAAAGCATCATGGGTGGCAGTGATCGCGGCCTGCGTGATCGCCGTGGTCCTGCTCGCCATCAACGGCTACACGGGCTACTCGATCACGGTCGGCGCGGTCGGAGCCGCGGCCGCGGTAAACCTGACCTGAGTCCGAGCTCGCGCACCCATCCGCAAATTCGATCACCCTCACGCGGCGTCCGGACGCGCCTGAGCGCGACCGTACTTACGGACGCGTTCACTAGCCGTGACGCCACAGGCCTGAGCCCCCTCCCGGCCGGGTCAGCGAGTCCTCGGGCTCGACGTGGATCAGAACATCCGCGTTCGCGAAGCTGGACTCGATCTCGTCACGGAGTCGGTGGGCAAGCTGATGGGCGTGCTCGAGGCTGGTTCCCGAGCGGAACTGGAGATGCAGGTCGACGTGCCTGCGCGCTCCCGCGCGCCGCCCCCGAAGCTTGTGGTAGCCGGCCAACTCCGGGGGCCGCGCCTCGGCGATCACCTGCTCGATCCGGTCGAGCTCCTCCGGCGGCAGAGCCTCGTCCATCAGCACCCGGCCGGAGCGCATCATCAGCCGCACCCCGGCGGCGACGATCGCGAAGGCCACGATCAGGGCGGCGATCGCGTCGAAGACCGGCTCGCCGGTGAGCTCCACGAGCAGCAGGCCCACGATCACCGCCAGCGAGGTCGCGACGTCCGCGCGCAGGTGGGCGGCATCACCCTCGAGCGCCGGGGAGTCGTGCTCGCGGGCCCGGCGGTAGAGCAAGCTGGAAACGACGAGGTTGGCGACGGCTGCACACCCGATCACGATGATTCCAAGCCAGACGTGCTCGATGTCGGAGCCGGAGATGATCCGCCGGACCGCCTCGAAGCCGATGATCGCCGCCCCGACCAAGATCAGCATCGCCTCGGCGCCGGCGGCCAGGTTCTCGGCCTTCTCGTGCCCGTAGGGATGGTCCTCGTCGGCGGGCTCGTCGGCCTTGCGGACCGAGACCAGGGCGACCACGGAGGCGACCAGATCCACTGCCGAGTGAATCGCGTCGGTGAGGATTGCGATCGAGCCGGTGATCAGCCCGGCCACCAGCTTCAGCGCGATCAAGGTCGAGTTGCTGACGACCGAGAGCAGCGCCGCCCCGGCCTTGCTGCGGATCACCGGGCCCCCTCCAGCAGCTCTCGCAGCTCACGTGCGGCGCGGCCTCGGTGGCTGATCCTGTGCTTTTCCTCCGGGCTCAGCTCGGCCATCGTGCGCTGATCGTCGGGGCCGGTGTCGTCGGGGAGAAAGCAGGGGTCATAGCCAAAGCCACCGCGACCACGGGGCTCGTATCCCAAACGTCCCTCGCAGCGAGCCTCGACGACAAGCTCCCCACCCTCGGCAGCGACGTAGGCAATCGCGCAGACATAGGCGACGGAGCGGTCCCGCTCACCCTCGAGCTCTTCGAGCAGCTTCTTCAGATTGCACTCGTCATCGGCCTCCGGCCCGGCGTAGCGGGCCGAGTAGACGCCCGGTCGGTCGCCCAGAGCCGTGGCAACGATCCCCGAGTCATCGGCAATCGAGTCGATGCCGGTCGCGGCGGCAGCGGCCCGAGCCTTGACCAGGGCGTTCGCCCCGAAGCTCTCCCCCTGCTCCGGGGGCAGCTGGACCGACTCGGGCAAGGGCAGCAACTCCGTCGGCGCCAGGATCTCGCGCAGCTCGCCGAGCTTGTGCTCGTTGCGGGTCGCAACGAGCAGCGGGGCGGGCGCCCGGGTCACGGGCTCCCTAGGACCCGCTCCTGCTCTCGACGGAGGGTCTCGATTCCGCCCTCCGCGAGGCTTAGAAGCTGATCCAGCGAAGCACGCGACAAGGGCATGCGCTCCGCCGTCGCCTGCACCTCAACCAGACCCCCCTCGCCGGTCATGACCACGTTGGCGTCGACCTCGGCGGTCGAGTCCTCACCGTAGTCGAGGTCACAGAGGGGCCGGCCGTCGACCATCCCGACGCTGATCGCCGCGACCGATCCGGTCAGGGGCACGGATTCCAGCTCGCCCCGCTCGACCGCGGCCGCCAGGGCCAGATAAAGGGCGACGAACCCGCCCGAGATCGCCGCGCACCGGGTTCCCCCATCGGCCTGGAGCACGTCGCAGTCGACCCAGACCGCACGCTCACCGAGCGCCTCGAAGTCAACCACCACGCGGAGCGAGCGCCCGATCAGTCGCTGGATCTCTGTCGAGCGACCATCCGGTCGTCCCTTCTTGGAGTCCCGCTCCTTGCGCTCACCGGTCGACGCGGGGAGCATCGCGTACTCCGCCGTAACCCAGCCACGGCCGCCGCCCGCAAGCCACCTGGGCACCCGGTCGGCGATCGAGGCTGTGCAGATCACTCGCGTCTCCCCCACGGAGATCAGGGCAGAGCCATCGGCGGTCCGCACGTATCCGGGCTCGATCTCGATCGGGCGTGGGTCGGCGTCGGAGCGGTCATAGGAGCGATCGGCCATCGGCGGGCAGTCTCTCAGAGACCGCCCGCCGGGGCGAGGAGCACCACCTACGCGCTGGCCGATCGCGGCAGGGCCCCCGCCTACCTCGCGAAGGTCACCTTCTGAACCGCCTGCACGATCTTCTTGGTGATCGCCTCGGCGAGCTCCTTGCCGGGCAGGGTATTGAGCCCGCCGACCGCCGCGACCATGCCGCCCATCAGGACGGCAACCAACAACACGAGCCCTACGTACTCGACCGTTCCCTGGCCGCGCTCGGAGCGAAGCGAGCCAGCTCGCTGACGGAGCTCCTCGACCGCCCTCGCAACCCTCCAGTGCATCAACCCGAACCTCGCGTGCATCGCCTCCTCCTTACCCGGTCGGACGACCGTGTTTTCGCTTTCGAGCCGATCATCGGCAGCGTCACCGGACCGAACAAGACCCGGCTGTGACCAGCCGCGCGCAAGCCAGTGCCGAGTGCCCCGAGCCCCGAGCGAGCCGCAGTGCGGCCCGGCCGAGCCCGCGGATCCCCGCTCTTGACGTAACCTGCGGCCGCCAGTGGCACAAGGGAGAGGAATATTCGGAAGGCGCCGAAATCGGGAAGGGCGGCCGCCCACCGAGGACGAGCGGGAAGGCTCCGTCCCGGCCGCTCGCGACTTACCCCGGGGCCCGAGCGAGAGTCGCCGCGGGGACACGGGCGAGCGGATCAGGATCGCCGCGGATCAGGCAGCGCAAGCTGCCGAGATGCGCTCGATGGAAGAGATCTTGGCGCTCGAGGAGGATCTGGAGGCAGCGCGAGCAAGCGCCGCTGAGGCAGGCCGAGAGCAGCAGTCGAAGCTGGAGCGGGCTGAGGCCGAGGCGACCGCGGCCCTGGAGCGTGCCGAGCGTCTGGCACGCGAGCGGGCTGAGGTCGAGTCCCGGACCCGGGACGCGGCCACGAAGTGGCTGCGGCGCCAGGTCGTAACCCTGAAGGCCGAGGCGCGCCAGCAGATCGAGGCAGAGGCCGCCGGCGCGCGGGCCGAGGCAGAGGCCGCCGTTCGGGCCGACTCCGAGCGACGCCTGCATGCGATCGCCGCCCGCCAGGGGGAGCAGTCGGAACGCCGACAAGCCGAGCGCGAGGCCGGGTCGGACCAACCGGTGGACCCGGTCGAGGCCCTCGCCGCGGAGCGGGCAGAGCGCCAGGCGGTGGCCGCCGCGCTGCACGAGGCGCTGCTGCGGCTCGAGGAGGCGGAGGCCCGCGCCGCGAGGGACGCCGCGGAGCTCGAGAGCGGCCGCGCCGATAAGAACCTCGGGCCCCAGGGGCCCGGCGGGCCGTCGGCCGACGACGCCGACGAGCCCGCCGCGGCGGAGCGACTCAGACGCGAGCTGCGGGAGACCCGCGAGCTGGCCGAGCGTCGAGAGCAGGAGCTCGCGGCGGCGGTCACGGCCGCTCGCGAGGAGGCGGCCGAGGACCTCGAGCTGCGTCTCGAGCAGGCGCGCGCCGAGACCCGCGCCGAGATCGAGGCCGAGGTCGCGCGCAGCGAGGCATCACGCCTGCGCGAGCTCACCGAGCGGGCTGCTTCCGAGGCGGAGCAGGCGACTGCCGAACGGGTCGAGCAGGCCCAGGCCGAGGCCGACGAACGGATCGAGGCCGAGGTCGCGGGCGCAAGGGACGCGGCCGAGGAGCGACTGGCGGAGGCACTCGCCGTGCGCGAGGCGGATCTGGAGCGTGAGCGCCGGGAGCGGGTGGCAGCGATCGAGATCTCCGACGCTCGCCTCAGGGAGATCGAACAACAGATGGCCGCCGCCGCGGAGCAGGTCGCGGATACAGAGCGACTGCAGCAGGCCGAGGCCGAGCGCATCAGACGGGAGAGCGCCTCACGTTTCGAGACGGCCGTACTCGAGGCTCGCCAGAAGGCCCGCGCGGCAGCCGCACAGCAGATCCAGGAGCGCGAGGCCGAGCTCGAGCAGGCCACAGCGGCAGCCGGGCGCAGCCAGGCCGAGGCCGAGGGCCGCGTTGCGGAGGCCGAGGCCGCCGCGCAGCGGGCTCACCGGGCCAGCGCCGCCGCGATCGACGAAGCTCGCCTCTCGGCGGCGGAGTGGCTGCGCGGCCAGACGGCCGCGATCGGTGACGAGGCCGCGAGCGAGGTCCGCGCCGAGCTCGAGCGAGCCGAGCACCGTTTCGCCGCTGAGCGCGAGGAGTTCGCGGGCGAGCTACGCCAGGCGGGAGCCCGACTCGAGGAGCTCGAGCGTGCGCCCACCGCCGCTCGGGCCGAGCCGCAGATCCCGACTCCGACCCCGAAGCTCCAATCCGACCCCGAGCAACGCTCCCGAACCGAGCGCTTCCGCGCAGCGGCTGCCAGGCTCGGCCCGTCTGCGAACTCAGGCAAGAGGCGAGGACGAAAGCCAACCCGCGACCAGCAGCTCGGACAGGGTGACGGACCGGCTCCCGCGGCCAAGCTCCGAGGCGGCGTCTCCCCGGGCCCGACAGTAAGCCTGGGGGCCGCCAGCTTCGAGGACCTGCGAGGACTGGGCATGTCGGTGACCCAGACCAAGACGGTGCTTCGCTACCGGGACGAGCGCGGGCTCTCCGAGATCGATGAGCTGGCGGACCTCCCCGGCTTCCACCCCTCATTCGTCGAGATCATCCGCGTCCGCTTGACGGAGTGAGCGCGGCCGGCCATTGCGGTCGGAAGCGCTCGCGGGCCGCGGCGGCGAGAGCGGGGTCAGCCGGGGTCGGCGCGCCGCTCTCGGCCAGGGTCCGGACTGTGACCAGGGTCGAGCGGGCGAGCGCACCCAGGTCGTAGCCCCCCTCGAGGCAGACGAGCAGCGGCGCTCCCAACTCGGCTCCCAGGTCCCGCATCGTGGCCGTCAGCTCGCCGTAGTCGGCGTCGCGCAGCGAGCAGTTCGCGAGCGGGTCGTCGGCATGGGCGTCGTAGCCGGCGGAGATCGCGATCAGGTCGGGCTTGAACTGCCTGGCGACCGGGACCACCAGGTGCTGGACCAGGGAGACGAACAGCTCGCCGTTGGCACCCGGGGGGACCGGCAGGTTGATCGTGTGCCCGATTCCAGGGCCGCTGCCGATCTCACCCGGATCGCCGGTGCCGGGATAGAGCGGGCTCTGGTGCAGGCTCACGTACAGCACAGCATCGCTGCGGTCGAAGATCTCGGCGGTGCCGTTGCCGTGATGGACGTCCCAATCGAGGATCAGCACCCGCGCGGCCCCCGCATCGGCGATCGCGTGGGCGGCGGCCACGGCGACGTTGTTGAACAGGCAGAAGCCCATCGGCCGCTCGCTCTCGGCGTGATGGCCCGGGGGCCGCATTCCGCTGAACGCGAACTCAGCCTCTCCAGAGAGCAACCGCTCGGCGCCGGCGGCCGCCCCGCCCGCTGCCCTGAGCGCCGCCTCCCACGAGGCCTCGACGGCGATCGTGTCCGCGTCGATCATCCCGCCCCCGGCCGCGCAAAAGCCTTCGATCCGCTCGATGTGGCCGATGCTGTGGACCCGTGCCAACTGGCCCGTGGTGGCGGGCTCAGCCTCGAGCCGCCGAACCCCGGGCCAGCCGGCCTGCTCCAGGGTCGCCTCGATTGCGCGGATTCGGTCCGGGCATTCGGGGTGGGAGCCGGTCTCGTGCGCAAGCGACGATTCATGCCGAAGGTAGAGCCCGGTGCCCACTCCGGATACCGTACCCGGCCACTTGACGGCGACCGCCCCCCAACCTGCCGAGCGCTTCGACATCGCCGTGGTCGGCGGCGGCGCAGCCGGGCTGCACGTAGCGCTCGAGGCCGCGGCCGCCGGAGCATCGGTCGCGCTGGTCTCGCGCAAGCCATTGACCGAGAGCGCCAGCTTCTGGGCACAGGGGGGACTGGCGGCCGCGATCGCCCCTGACGACTCGCCGGCTCGCCACGCCGAGGACACGATCAACGCGGGCCGCGCGCTGTGCGATCCCGGCGCGGTCGAGGCCCTGGTCGATGACGCGGCGGCGGCGGTCGCCAAGCTGACTCGGCTGGGAGTCGAGTTCGACCGCGACCCCGAGGGGGGCTTCGCGCTGGCGCTGGAAGGCGGCCACTCGGCCCGGCGCATCGTCCACGCGGGGGGCGCGGCGACCGGTCAGGCGATCACGCGGTGCCTGGCCGAGCGAACTGCCGCGGAGCAGCGGATCACGGCGCTGGAGGGTGCCTCCGTGCTGGCTCTTTGGAGCGATGGCGAGCGCTGCTTCGGCGTGATCACCGACCGCGGGCCCCTGCGCACAGCCGCAACGGTGATGGCGACGGGCGGTGGCGCTGCGCTGTGGAGCCGCACGACCAACCCCTGGGGAGCGGTGGCCGCCGGCTCGGTCCTCGCTCAGCAGGCCGGGGCGGAGCTCGCGGGCCTCGAGCTATGTCAGTTCCACCCGACCGCCCTGTTCGCCCCCGGCTCCCGTTTCGATGGCAGGCTGATCACAGAGGCCGTGCGAGGCGAAGGCGCGGTGCTCGTCGACGCGGCGGGGCGCCGCTTCACCGACGAGCTCGCCCCGCGAGATCAGGTCACCGACGCGATCCTCGATCGGATCGCGGCCGATCAGCTCGGCTCGGTGGGCCTCGACCTGCGCCCGGTCGCTCTGGAGAGGTTCCCCTCGATCGGATCGATGCTGCTGGAGGCCGGGATCGATCCGGAGCACGCTCCGGTTCCGGTCGCGCCCGCGGCGCACTACCTGATCGGCGGTATCCGGACAGACCTGCAAGGCCGCACCGCCGTCGCCGGCCTTTTGGCTGTCGGCGAATGCGCCTACACGGGCCTGCACGGCGCCAACCGCCTGGCTTCGAACTCGCTCAGCGAGTGCTTCGTGTTCGGCTCACACGCCGCGGGAGCCGCGGCCGAGCTCGCCGCCACCGGAGTGCTCGAGGCCGAGGCCCCGGCGTTGCCCGCCTGGCGTTTCGTACCGCCGAGGCCGGCGACGCGCGAGCGGCTCTGGGCGCTGGCTGGACCACAGCGCTCCGCGAGTGATCTCGAGCGGCTTGGCGAGGACCCCTACCCCCTGGCCCGGATGATCGGGGCATCGGCGCTGCTGCGCGCCGAATCGCGCGGGGCCCACCGCCGGATCGACTTTCCCGGCCGCGACGGCGGACTCGACGCTACCCACACCGTGATCGGCCGCGACGGGGTAGCGCGACTGCAACGTTGGCTCTGACCGTAGGCGGGTGCGGGAATAGGGATCATTCATCTAGACTTTCGCTCAAGTTTCGCTCGTGCCATGGACATCTGTGCACGCGCGGAAACATAGGTCGGGGGGACCGCTCCGCGGCCGCAGTTCGCACAAGCAACGCAAAGACTTTGGGGGTATTTGCGGTTCATGTACCAGTTCAGCCGCGCGATCTACAGGGATCTCCTGCCGTATATGGTTGATCGGCGGGGGGATCAGAGCCACCGCCGCGTGCTCGAGGCTTGCGAGCAGACGATGGACCGACTGCTGGCCGATCGGTGGCACTTCGCCCGCCCGAGCAAGGTCCTGTTCGCCGAGATTCGCAACCACATCCCGATGGAAGGGCAGCAGCGGGCTCTCGAGATCGTCGACCGCAACATCCGCATGGCGATCCGCTTCTTGGAGACGGCGCCGCCGGAGGACCTGCTGATTGCGGGCGCACGCGAATGCCGGGCGCATACGCGTAAGGGCACCCCTTGCGAACGGGAGCGACTTCCGGGCCTCGACTACTGCCCCTCCCACAAGCATCTCGAGGAGGAGCACGAGGCAGCGCCGATCGTGTTCAGCCCCGCTCGCGCGGCCTGAGCCGGACGCGGCTCCTCGGGCCCGATCCCGAGCACGGGCGGCTCCGCTAGGTTGACCGCGATGATGCTCGGGGTCGACGTCGGGGGGACCTTTACCGACGCGGTGCTGGTCGACGGGACGGCGATCCACACCGCGAAGGTGCCGAGCACGCCGGCCGATCAGTCCGAGGGGGTGCTGGCCGCGGTCGCCGCCGCACTCGAAAGGGCGGGCGCCCGCCCCGCGGAGGTGGGCTCGTTCAGCCACGGCATGACCGTCGGCACCAACGCCCTGCTCGAGCGCAGGGGAGCGCGGACGGCCCTGGTCGCGACCCGAGGTTTCACCGACCTGCTGGAGATCGCCCGACAGGACCGGCCCGCGCTCTACCACCTTTGCGCGGACCGGCCGCCGCCGCTGGCACCGGCCGAGCTGCGGGTCGGGGTCGGGGGCCGAATCGGGCCCGCAGGAGAAATCGAGCCGCTCGAGCCCGACGAGGTGGCGCGCGTCGTCGCGGCCATCGGTGAGCTCGATTGCGAGGCCGTCGCAATCTGCCTGCTGTTCAGCTACCTGGACCCCAGCCACGAGCGGCGCCTGGCTGCGGCGATCCGCTCCGCCTACCCGAGCCTGGCGGTCAGCGTCTCCTCCGAGGTGCTGCCGAAGTTCCGCGAATACGAACGCTGCTCGACAACGGTCATCGACGCCTACCTGGCGCCGCTGCTGGGTCGCTACCTGACCAACCTGGGCCGACGCTCAGAGGCAGACGGGCTCCCAGAGCCCGCGGTCATGCAGTCCTCAGGCGGCCTCGCGACCCTCGAGGAGGCCGCCTCCGGCGCAGCCTGGAGCGTGCTTTCGGGCCCGGCAGGCGGGGCCGTCGGGGCGGCGACGCTGGCCCGACTGAGCGGCGCCCCCGACGCGCTGGGCCTGGACATGGGGGGTACCTCCTGCGACGTCTGCGTGATCGCCGACGGCGAGGTGCGGCGTAGCGCCCAGCACTCGATCGGCCAGCGGCCCCTGCATCTACCGATGGTCGACGTACACACGGTCGGCGCCGGCGGCGGCTCGATCGGCTGGCGCGACCAGGGCGGCGCGCTCCGCGTCGGACCGCGCTCAGCCGGAGCTGAACCCGGCCCCGCCTGCTATGGGCTCGGGGGCAGCGAGCCGACGGTCACCGACGCGAATCTGCTGCTCGGATATCTGCCACCCGGCGGCCGGCTCGCCGGGGGTGTGGAGCTCGACCCTGACGCGGCGTCGCTCCCCGTCGAGCGGCTCGCCGCGGAGCTGGGCCTGGGAGCGACGGAGACCGCCGCGGGCATCGTCCGTGTCGCCAACCACGGGATGGTCGGGGCGCTGCGGGTGGTCACGGTCGAGCGCGGGATCGACCCACGGGGCTTCGCGCTGCTCGCCTTCGGGGGGGCGGGCGGCATGCACGCCGCCTCGATCGCCGCCGAGCTGGAGATCGAGCGGGTGCTCTGCCCGCGAGCGGCCGGGGTGCTCTCAGCGCTCGGCCTGATCGCGGGCGAGCGCCGCTACGACGTGGCCCAGACGGTGATGCTCGGCGGTGCCGATCTGACCGGCCCGGCGATCGCCGCGCGTGTCGGCGAGTTGGCGGCGAGGGCCGGCGAGCGGCTGACTGGGTCGCGGCGGCTGGAGATCACCTACGAGGTGCGTTACGCGGGCCAGGCCTTCGAACTCGACATCCAGGCCCCTGCAGACGTCTCGATCGCGCGGCTCCGCGAGCTCTTCGAGGACGCCCACGAGCGGCGCTACGGCTATCGAGATCCCGACGGAGCGCTCGAGCTGGTCGGGATTCGACTCGCCGCGATCGAGGCGGCGGCGGCGATGCCGCAACTGGCGCCCCAGGAGGCGGGCGTGCTGGCCCGGGGGCAGCGTCGGGCATGGTTCGACGGCGGCTGGCTGACGGCCGATGTACTAAGCGGCGAGCCCTCCCCCGGAACCACCGCGAGCGGGCCGGCGATTCTGGAGCTGCCGGAAACGACCCTGGTGGTCCCGCCCGGCGCCGTGGCGGAAGTCGACGAACGCGGCACCCTCGGCATCGGTCTGGGAGCGCGATGAGCGCGGGCGGGCTCGATCCGGTGACCCTACAGGTGCTGGTCGGCGGGCTGGCTTCGATCTGCAAGGAGATGGGAGCGACGCTGATCCGCTCGGCGCACTCGCCGAATATCAAGGAGCGACAGGACTGCTCGACCGCGCTCTTCGATGCTGCCGGCGAGCTGGTGATGCAGGCCGAGCACATCCCCGTGCA
>CAXMST010000128.1:0-2493 GCA_964196325.1 uncultured Acidimicrobiia bacterium | reverse complement strand
CGGCGGTGCCGTCGGCCGTGTCGGCCTGCCGCAATCGAACACGCTGCCCGCTGCTGATGTCTCCTTCTTCAAGAACGTCACGGTGAGCGGCGGCCCGGCCCCAGCCCGCGCCTACATCGAGGAGCTGCTTCCCGAGGTGCTCGACGGCAGCTTGCAGCCGGGCAGGGTCCTCGACCACGAGCTCGGGCTCGAGCAGGTGCCAGACGGCTACCGGGCGATGGCCGAGCGCGATTCGATCAAGGTGATGATCAAGCCGTAGCGCTGCGAGTCGCCCGCCGAGGTCGTAGCTTTCAAGGCATGAGCGAGCAGTCGCAAGGTCCAAAAGCAGCCACCGGCAGCGAGCTCAAGGCCCAAATCGAGGCCGAGCGCACCGGTCGCCCCTTCCTCGTGCACCGAGACGCCGAGGGCGGGCAGCAGATTCTGTTGATCGAGAGCGGTCGCATCGAGTTCTGGATCGGGCGCGCCGACTCGGCTGACATCAAGCTCGACTGGGACCGCGAGGTCTCGAGCCTGCACGCCCAGCTCGAGTTCGTCGGCGCAGAGTGCACCCTGGTCGACGACGGCCTCTCCAAGAACGGCTCCTATGTCAATGAGGAGCGGGTCTCAGGGCGGCGCCGGCTCTCCGACGGCGACATCGTGCGCGTCGGTCGCAGCGGGATCCTGTTCCGCGCTCCGATCGGGACCCAGGAGTCGACCGTGCTCGCCGGCGATGCGATCAGCGCGGCCGGCGTCTCCCCGGCCCAACGCCGGGTGCTGGTCGCGCTCTGCCGTCCGTTCAAGGACGGAGCCGCGTTCGCGACGGCGGCCAGCAACCAGGAGATCGCCGGCGAGCTGCACCTCAGCGTCGACGCGGTCAAGACCCACCTCCGTGCCCTGTTCGAAAAGTTCGAGCTCGGCGAAGTGCCGCAGAACCAGAAGCGGGTGACCCTTGTTCAGCGCTCGATGCAGAGCGGCCTGATCGGCGCCCGCGACCTCTAACCCGGACTAACCCCTCTAGGCGGCGTCCTCGGTTGCTACAGCCGGGGCGCTGGTATCAAGCAGCAGCCGGCTGATCAGCCCGGGGTCGTCCCAGTTAGGGGTATGGCCGCACTCGGGTAGCACGACGAACCGGCTCCCGGGCGGGCGGCGCTCCTGCTTCGGAGGCGCGACCAGGCGGTCGTATTCGCCCCAGGCGATCGTCACCGGCACGCTGACCTGCTCAGGGTTCTCGAAGCGATCACGACGCATCTGCTCGTTCGCGTCGTCGTAGCCGGGGGCCTCGACCCAGTCGCGAATCACCTGGCGGCCGTCGGTGGCGGGCACATTGTCCGGCTTGCCAACGACCGTCGCAAGCAAGCGACGCCGCACGCGCTCAGACCGGGTCGCGGCGTTGATCGCCGGCCCCAGGACCTTGGCGAGGCCGCGCGTATTGATCGAGCGGGTCCCCAGCGGCTTCAGCCAGAGCCCGGCAGGGGAGATCAGGCAGGCGGAGGCGGCGCGGTCTCGCTTTGCCATCTCCAGCGCGACCCAGCCGCCGAGTGAGTTCCCGGCAACGTGCGGGCGCTCGATCCCGAGCTCCGCGAGCTGGGTGGATATCTCCTCGGCGAACGCGGCGGGGGTCGGCGGCCGCTCGGGCGGCAGCGACGGGGAGCGGCCGAAGCCCGGCAGGTCGACCGCGATCACGTCTCGTTCCCGCGCCAACTCCTCGAGCTGCGGCTTCCAGACCAGCCGGGTTGCGCCGAGCCCGTGGATCAGGACCAGCGGCTCGCCCGAGCCGTGGCGGTCGTAGGAGATCGCTCGCTCAGCCATCGCTGACCTCGAACTCGGCGCTCAGCCCCTCCGCCCCCCGGAAGTCGGGCGAGAGCAGCAGGCGCCAGGTACCAGGCTCGGCGTCCTTGGGCACCTCGACCGCTACCGCCGGCCCTTTGCCGCCGGCCTTGGCCACGTAGGCGATCTCGATGAAAGCCAGGTTGCCGATGTCAACCGGCTCGAACTGGCCGTCGACCTCGCGCTCGAGCGCGTAGGGGGCCCCGTAGGTGAAGTCCTCGTTGGTGTTGTTGACGACGACGGCCGCGATCGTGGCTCCGGGCGGGAACGAGGAGGCGTCGAGCTCGACCCGCAGGCCCGAGTCGTCGGCGTCACTGCTGGCCCCGTCACTGCCGCCCTGATCGTTGCCGCAGGCGGCGATCAGGGCTCCGGCGAGCAGCGCCAGGGCCGCTGCGGCGATCAGGGTGCGACGGCGCATCAGCCGATTATCCAGGTTCGGCGGCGGCGGCTGCTAGTGCACGCGTCCGTAAGTACGGTCGCGCTCAGGCGAGTGGTCAGACGGGTCCGGACGCCGCGTGAGGGTGATCGTATTTGCGGATGGGTGCACTAGGTTGCCGGGCGTGCTCCCGCGTCTATCTGCCTTGATCGCGGCTACCGTCGCCTGCGCGCTGACCTTGGCCCTGGCCGGTGCTCCGGTGGCGCTCGCCGAGGAGGACCCGGCGGGCCAGCCCCCGTTCGGGGCCGAGC